>DASXTP010000083.1:0-21507 GCA_036505355.1 Candidatus Eiseniibacteriota bacterium
AGCACGGCATAGACCAGGTTGTAGCCGAAATAGACCAGCGGGACCTGCGCGGCGGTGAACCCCACGCGGCTCACGTAGAGGAGCGGAAAGGCGAGGCTGCTGCTCGCGAGCGAGAAGGCACCGGCCACCCAAAGCAAGCGGCCGAAAGCGGGCCCGAGAGGTCCGGCGGCGGGATCCAGGCGATCCGGGCGAGGCAACGGCGCGCGAGCCGGCGCGCGCACCGCGAGGGCCAGCACCACCAGGGCCAGAGCCGCCGGGATCGCCGAGGCCAAGAACAGGCGACGGAACTCACCGGGGAACGCGCGCAGCATGGCGAAAGCAACCAGCGGCCCCAGGGTCGCGCCCACCGTGTCGAGCGCGCGGTGGAAGCCGAATGCGCGGCCGAAGTAGCGCGGCTCCACCGAGTCGGCGATCAGCGCGTCGCGCGGTGGATTACGCAGGCCCTTGCCGACGCGATCGCCGAACCGCAGCACCAGCACCCAGGGCCAAGAGCGTGCGAACGCCATCGCCGCCTTGGCGACGGTCGAAAGTCCGTAGCCGAAGCCAAGGAAGGGCTTGCGATGTCCGCTGCGATCCGAGAGCCACCCCGAGACCACCCGGAGCAGCGACGCCGTGCACTCCGCCACCCCTTCGATGACGCCCAAGGAGGCGGCCGAGCCGCGCAGCGTTCGGGTCACGAACAGCGGCAGCACCGGGATGACCATGTCGCTGGAGAGATCGGTGAGCAGCGAGATGATCCCCAGCGCGACGACGTTGCGGCCGATCCCTGGAATCCCGCGCCGCGGCGCCACGTCGGCTGCGGGTGGGGGCTGCGGCAGCGCTGCCCTTGCGCCCATGGGCTCAGCCTATCACGGTGGTCTGATCCTGCGTCTGATTCGGCCTCCACGCGATCTGGAACGGCGCGTCCGATGAGCGAGGCCTACTGCGGCTCCTTCACCTCGACGGGTCCCAGGCCCTCGAGCTGCGGCTTGGCCACCGCCGGGTCCGAGACCACCAGGATGCGCAGGTCGTCCACGCAGAAGTAGGACTTCAGCGCCCGCCGGCAATCTTCCATGGTGACTGCGCCGACGCGGTCGGGGAACGTCTCGAGAACGTGCGGATCGAGACGGTAGAACTCCACGTCGAGGAGCTGCGCGGCCAGTGCGTCCGGTGCCTGGAGCCCGAGCGGGAACTGACCGGTGAGGTACCGCTTGGCCTGCGCCAGCTCGTCCTCGGTCGGACCCTGATCGACGAGCTTCTTCATCTCCGCGAGCGTCGCATCGATCGTCCGGCGGATGGTCTCGTTCCGTGTGAACGTGCGGATCGTGAACGTTCCGGCGTTGCGGAGCATCCCGAAGCGGCTTCCGATCCCATAGGTGAGCCCCTGGTTGATCCGGATCTCCTCCACGAGTCGCGACATGAAGGCGCCCCCCAGGATCGTGTTCGCCACCAGGATCGGGTAGTAATCGGGGTGGTCTCGTGGAACGCCCAAGCAGGCGAGACGGATCTGCGTCTGCGTGACCTCGGGCCGGCTCACGATCCTGAGCTGCCGCCCGTGCACCTGGGGCACGGTGGCGTAGGCTTCCCTGGCCTTCTCGCCCGAAGGCTTCCAATCGGCGAAGGCATGCTCGATCATCGATCGCATCGCCTCGGGATCGATGTCGCCGACCACTGCCAACATCGCCCGGTCAGGCCGCACGTGGGAACCATGGAACGCGACGACGTCTTCGCGGTTGATCCGGGCGACCGATTTTCCCCAGCCGGAGGGCGGATGGGCCAGCGGGCTGAGACCGAGCAGGAACGGCAACAGCTCGAGGTCCGCCAGCGAGTCGGGATCGTTTTTCGCGTTGACGAGGTTGCCCAGGACCTGCCCCTTCATGCGCTGGAACTCCGGCTCGGCGAAGCTCGGAGCAACGATCACGTCGTGGAACAGCGCGAGTCCGGTGGCCAAGTCCTTCTTCAGCACTTCGCAGCTCACGACCAGCTGCTCCACCCCGGTGCTCGCCTCGAGCGATCCGCCGACGAACGCGATGTCCTCGGCGAGCTGCCGGGCGTCGCGAACGGTGGCCCCTTGCGTGAGCAGCTCGGCGGTGAGGTGGGCGAGCCCCTCCTTGCCCGGGGGATCGTCTACCGCGCCCGCGCGCACCACCAGGCGCAGGTCGACCAGCGGCAAGCGATGCGTAGGGACGATCCACACCGTGAGCCCGTTCCGGAGCATGAGCCGCGTGGCGGGCGGCAGGTGCAGCGGGCCGGCTGCGGCGGGGTCGACCGGCGCCGCCACCAGGGTCGCCGCCAGCGCCGCGCCCATCGGGCTTGGAAACCGTGGCCCACGGCAGCCCGCGCTCACGGCGCGGAAGCCTTGGGCTTCTGGCTCTCAGGCACCAGCACAGCTACCGTGCGGTGAAGCGGATCGAAGTACATGCGCGCCACCCGGCGACAGTCGGCAACGGTGATGGCCTGAAGCTTGTCGAGGGCGCCGAACATCACCCGGTAGTCCCCGAACAAGTGCTCGTAGGAGGCGAGCTGCGCGCCCGCGCCGTTGTTGGTCTTGAGCGATCTTACGAAGTCCACCTCGAGCAGGTTCTTGGCCTTCAGGAGCTCGCGCTCGGTGGGCCCCTCCTCGATCAGGCGATCGATCGTCTGGGTCAGGAGGGACTCGCCTTTGGCGGCGGTCTTGCCCGGCTTCATCTCCACGGTCAGCTCGAACAGCGTGGGGTCGAGCCGCACCTCGAAGAACGAGCCGACGTCGAGAGCGATCTGCTTCTCGTAGACCAGCGCCCGATAGAGCCGCGACGATTCGCCCTGCGCCAGGATCGCCCCCAGGGCCCGGAGAACGGGGACGTCCTCGCTGGTGGCTCCGGGCACCTTGTAGCCCACTTGGAAGCTCGCGTTCTCGGCCGGGTAGTGCACCTCGACGCGCCGCTCGCCGCGCTGCTCCGGCTCGGCGACGATCGGTGTCGGGGCCGGAGGCTGCGCCGGAATCGGGCCGAACGCCTTTGCGATCTGGGCCAGTGTTGCCCGCGGCTCGAAGTCCCCGGTCAGGACCAGGATGCAGTTGTTGGGCGCATAATAGGTGCGGAAGTAGGCCACGCAGTCGTCGCGGGCAATGCGGTTCAGGTCCTCCATCCAGCCGACCACCGGCCAATGGTACGGGGAAGCGAGGAACGCCGCGGCGTAGAGCTGCTCGTTGAGCATGCCGGGAATGCTGTTGTCGGTCCGCAGCCGCCGCTCCTCCTTGACCACCTCGATCTCACTCTTCAGCATTTCGGGCTGGAGCGACAAGGACGCCATGCGGTCCGAGTCGAGGCGGAGCAGCACCTCAAGCCGGTCCGATGCGATGTCCTCGTAGTAGGCCGTCATGTCGAGGCCGGTGAACGCATCGGTGTCTCCGCCGTTGGCCTCGATGATGCGGTCGTACTCCTTGGGCGGCACGTTCTTCGAGCCGTTGAACATCATGTGCTCGAAGAAGTGGGAGATCCCGGTGATCCCGGGACGTTCGTTGCGCGAGCCGACCCTGAACCACTGCCAGAAGGTCACCGTGGGAACGCTGTGGTCTTCGTGCATCAGCACCACCAGCCCGTTCGGCAGCACGTGCCGCTCGACCGGGAAGCTCGCGGCCCAGCGCGCCGAGTCCGCGGCCGGCTCGTCCAGCGCCGGCGCCGGTTTACGGCGGGCGGCCGCCGCCGGCGATGCGGCGATGGCAAGCATGGTGGCGACCCGCACGATCCGCGTGACGAGATGCATCGAGCCCCCTGTCGATCCGGGACGCGGTGTCGCGCTCCTCGAAGCAGCGCCCTGCGTTCCGAATCGCGAGTCTATGAGTGAGCCTCGGTGCCCGCCACGGGAATCCGCCGAGCGGAGCCTTTCGGTCGGCGACTGCGACGCGGGTTGCCACGGGGTTCGGCGCGCAGGCGGGCCAGCATCGCCTCGGCGGCGCCCCGCCCGGAGACGTCGCCGTGCCATTCTCCGGCCAGCGCGCACCGTAGCTCGCTTGCGGCGCCCTCCCGATCGCCGAGCGCGAATCGAGCCGCGGCGGCGGCAGCGTGTGCGCGCGCGTCGCCAGGGTCGAGGCTCACCGAACGTCTCGCGAGGCCGAGCGCCTCATCGGCATGACCGATCATGAGCTCGAGCTGCGAAGCCTCGTCGAGAATGAGGGCGTTGACCGGGGCGAGCTCGACGGCGCGGCGGAGCTCCTGATCGGCCTCGTCGGACGCGGCGGCGTCGCCGATCACCACCTGTGCCACCAGCGCGCGCGCCAGCTGCTCGTGGTTCTCGACCCGCTCCGGCACCAACCGCACCGCCCGGCGCGCCGCGGACGCCGCCTCGCCGAGCAACGCGTCCGGACCACTCGGCGACGCTGCGGCGGCGGCGATCGAGGCCTCGGAGAGCAGCCGAGGAAGCGCATCGTCCTCGGGGGCGTAGGCCACGGCGCGGCGTGCCGCCGCCAGCGCCTCGAGCCGCGCTTGCTCCGAAGGCGCGCCGAGTGTCGCACGCGCCTCGAGCAGCCATTGGTCGGCCGTGGCCGCGGCCGACGAGCCGAGCAGCTCCCGCACACCCCACACGGTCACCGGGATCGCGAGCCCGAGCCCGAGCGAGAGGGCGAGCCAAGGGCGACCCCGGGGGGGCGGCGGGATGCCTGGCGCGGCCAGTGCAGCCAAAGCCGCGGAGCACGTCACCACCAGAAGATGGCCGGTCACGCCCAGGGCACCGAAGGTGCCGGCTCCGAGGATCGCGCACAGCATGCCGGTGCACGCGGTCACCAGGGGCCGCGCGGCGGGCGCGGCGCGCCAAGCCCGTCGCGCCGCCAGCCCGGCCGCTACCCCCCAGAAGGCGGACGCCATCAGCCCCAGGAGCCCCCGCGTGGCCAGCGTGTGGAAGTAGATGGAGTGGGCGTGAAACGCGAGGCCACCCCATTCGTGACGCCAGTATTCGGGAGTCTGGTAACGGGGAAACACCAGCGCGAAAGTGTCGGGGCCATGGCCAAGCCAGGGTCGCGCGAGCCAGGCATGCCAGGCCGAACGCCAGATCTCGAGGCGCGAAGCGCCGGAGCCCGCGGTGGGCGAGAAGATGAGCCCATGGAGCCTCGTCCCGAGCTCACCCCGCAATCGGGTCGAGCCAAATGGCAGGACCATCGCGGCTACCAGCAGGCCGGCCACCGCCAGTCGGCGTGCCGGTACACGGGCGACACGTCCCTGGCGCGCGAGCAGGCCAGCCACCACTCCAAGCGCGGACAGGGCGCCGAGCCACGCGGCGCGCGACAGCGTGAGCAGCGTGGCCACGAGATAGAGTGCCAGCGCTGCCAGGTGAAGGAAGCGCCCGCGCGCGCTTCCCCCGGCCCGCGCCAGGGCCACCGCCGCCACCGCTGCGCTCACCACGCCGAGCAAGTTGGGATGCCCGAGGGTTCCGAACGCGCGATGCAGGGCGTCACCGCCAGCGGGCGGCGTCGAAGCCCAACGTACCGGGTCGAGCCCCGCGGCCTGGACCAGTGCGAAGGCCGAAGCCAGAGCCGAGGCGGCGAGCACCACGTCGAGCGAACGCTCCGCCGCGTCGCGGTCCATGGTCGCGAGCCGAGTCGCGAAATAGAGCCCGGTCAGGGCCACCGAGGTGAGGAGACCTTCGCGCTGGACCGGCTCGCCGATCCAGCTGAGCCGCGGCGAAACGGACACCGCCGTGGCCAGGACTTCGACACCCAGCCACAGCAGTACGGCCAGGTCGAGCGGCGTCCAGGTCACGCGCCGCCATGCACGGCCCGCGGCCAGGGCCATGCCGAGGGCGCCAAACCCGCAGGCCCGCACCGCCGCGGCCTTGGGCGACTCGAAGCCCTCGCGCAGGAACGGCACGAAGAAGAGCACCGAGAGCGCGATCGCCAAGCGGATCCAAACCAGCACGATGATGGGACGTTAGGCCGGGTCGCCGACGGCGCGCAACACCGGGGGCAAGGGTCGCTTCAGCGCGGCTGGTGATTGCTCGACGAGAACCCGGCGTCGATCTCGCGCCGCACGATGCTTGGCCCGTCCGCTCACGCCCGGCTACTCTGCAGCATGCCCCTGCCCCCGCATCTGGCCCTGCTGGCCCGCGACTGCGAAGTCGTTCCCTTCAAGTCCTCTGGCCCCGGCGGACAGAAGAAGAACAAGACCGAATCCAGCGTACGAGTCCGTCACCGCCCGAGCGGCATCACCCGGATCGCCACCGAGAGCCGCTCCCAGGCCCGCAATCGCGAGCAGGCACTGGCCCGAGTCTGGGCAGAGCTCAAGCGGCGGGCCCGGAAACCCCGTCCCCGCTTGCCGACTCGGCCCTCGGCGGCCGCGACCGAGCGCCGTCTCACCGAGAAGTGGCGCGAAGGAGCCAAGAAGCGCGAGCGTCGGACCTGGGCGGAGGAGTAGATCGGGTTCGAACCTGGGCCTACGGTCCGGCCGCGGCCGGACGGGCCCAGCTCGTGCCGGACCCGGCGCACGAGCGAGCAGTGTGGTTTTCTCCTGTCAGAGAACAAATCGAGTCCGATTCTCCAATGGGAGAGTGGTTTGCACGGCTGGGGTCCCGTATAGTCGTAAGGCCATGGCGCCCAGGTCGTCCCAGAGTCCGGATCCGGTCGCCCGGCGTCTTCGGGAACGGAGGCAGGCTCTTGGCTTCTCTCTCGAAAAGGTGGCTCGGGCGGTTGGTATCCGCGCACCATCCCACATTCACCATGTAGAGAATGGCGAGAAGATCCCCAGCGAGGGCCTGGCGGTTCGGCTGGCATTGGCGCTCGGTGAGGACCCAGCCCTGTGCAGGGCTTGGGTGCGTGCCCGACAGCGCGGGGACCTCATCGGTGCGCAGGAGGCGGTCCGCCAACTGGATCGCTTGCTGGGTGCGCCGCCGAGCTTCCAAGCGGGGCTCGAGTTACCTGCCCCGCCGCAGCTGATGCAGGTCGCGGGCTGGGGGAGCCAGGTTCCTTCGCTCCTGCTTAGGATCCCCATTCTTCGCGAGGGCGCCGACCCGGACGCGCCGGGAGGGACCGCCGCTCGGGTCCTCGACAGCCTGCGGCTCGATCCTCGCACGCTGTCTACGCCGGAGGAGCTACTCCGTCCCTTCGCCTACCGGCTCACGGATGCCGGCGCGCGCCGCGCGCGCCACGTCCTGCGGGCCGGTGATCTGGTGATCGTCACGCGCAACGCCTGGCCGCTGCACGCGGACCCGGTGTATGCGGTGCGCTTGGCGGGCGGGATCGTCCTGACGCGCGTGCGCTGGAAAGATGGCTCGCTGTGGCTGCCGGCAGCCGACGGGGGCGAGCCCGAAAGGGTGGAGCCGAGCGGGACGCCGCCGGCCGCCCTGGTCGGGCGGCTCGCCGCGGTGATCCGGGCGAATCCCTGAGCGATGCCGGTCCGCTCCGTTCCCGTTCTGCGGACCGGTGCGTGAGCCCGCTCGCAAGATCGGTCACCCACGGGTGACGCGCCGTGGTCGATTCGTTCCTGGCCTCCGCCACCCTGGACGCGCGCGCGGGCGAGCGGCTAGCCTGTGCGCGGATCGTTCTGCCGCCACCCTGGGTCCTCGCGAGGCCGCCTGCTCATGACGCTGCGCAAGGAAGCCGAGAGCGAGTTCGGCCTCACCGCCTCCGATCTTGAGGAGACCTGGCGCCTTCTCACGCCCGAGGATCGCTTGGAGGCGTTCCTCGACCTGCCGCGCACCGAGGCGGAGGACTTCTTCCTCGATCTCTCGGCGCGCGAACAATGCGAGCTGCTGGCGGGCATGCCGGCCTCACAGCGGCGCTCGTGGATGAGGCTGCTGCCGCCGGACGACGCGGCCGACGTGGTCCAGGAGGTGCAGGACGAGGCGGAGCGCGAGGCGTTCCTGGCGGTGCTCGACGAACAGACCCGCCGCGAAGTGCACGCTCTGCTCGCCTACGCCGAGGACGACGCCGGCGGCCTGATGAACCCCCGCTACGCCCGCGTGCGCCCGGACGCCAGCGCCGACGAGGCCATCCGTTACCTGCAGCGCCAGGCACGGGAGGTGCTCGAGACGATCTACTACGTCTACGTGATCGAGGCCGACCAGAAGCTGGTCGGCGTGGTGTCGTTCCGCGAGCTGTTCGCGGCGCGCCCCGAACAAACGGTGCGGGAACTCATGACCACCGATCTGGTCACCGCCCGCGAGGACATGGACCAGGAGGAGCTAGGACGGTGGTTCGCGCAGCACGATCTCAACGCCATTCCGGTGGTGGACGCCCAGGGACGGATGAAGGGGATCGTGACGGTGGACGACATTGTCGACGTGATCCGTGAGGAAGCCACCGAGGACATCCAGAAGATCGGCGGTACCCAGGCGCTCGAGGCACCGTATCTCGAAGTCGGCTTCCTCCAGATGGTGCGCAAACGGGTGGGCTGGCTGGCGGCGCTGTTCGTGAGCGAGATGCTCACGACCACTGCCATGGGCCGCTTTCAGGCCGAAATCGAGCGGGCGGTGGTGCTGGCGATCTTCATCCCGCTCATCATCTCGAGCGGCGGGAACTCGGGGTCGCAGGCTTCCACCCTGGTGATCCGTGCGATGGCGCTCGGCGAGGTGAAGCTGGTGGATTGGTGGCACGTGATTCGGCGCGAGCTGGCCTCCGGACTGTCGATGGGAGTGATCCTGGGCGTCATCGGCTTTGCCCGCGTCGAGCTGTGGCAGCTCTTCTTCCCGACCTCGTTCGGCCCGCACCATGTTCTGGTCGCGCTGACCATCGCGGGCAGTGTGATCGGCGTGGTGACTTGGGGCACGCTGTCGGGGTCGATGCTGCCGTTCGTGTTGCGGCGGATCGGGCTCGATCCCGCCACCGCCTCGGCGCCGTTCATCGCCACGCTCGTCGACGTGACCGGGATCGTGATCTACTTCAGTGCCGCGAGCTTGATCCTGCGCGGGACCCTGTTGTAGACGCGTCCCGGCCAGCCGCGGGGGAGGCTTCGCGATGACAGTGGACCGGGCGTACGAGCAGTTCGGATAGCCATGGCTTCCACTCCCCGCACCGGTGTCGTCTCGGTGGACCGGCTCGGCCAAGGAGATCTGGTCGAGACCTTTGGCTTTCTCGACCGCGACCCGGTGCTCAACGTCTACTTGGTGGCGCTGACCCTGAGGGATGCGCTGGGCCAGCCGCGGGACGAATACTGGGCGGCGAGGCGGGATGGGCAGATCGTGGCGCTGCTACATCTTGGGAGCCGATCGGGCGCCATCCTGCCGGTGGGCGAGGATGAAGCGGCCTTGCGCATGTTGGGTGACCAGGCCCGGCTCAGGCTTCCGCTGTTGCCGCGCCGATTCCAGCTGGTGGGCTCGCGGGCCGCGGTGCACCCCTTTCTGCAGCGCTTCGCCCGTTCGGGCTTGCAACCCCGTCTCGAGCGCCTGCAGGTCTACATGGACCTCGAGCGCGGCGCCCTGCCGCGCTTCGAGCGCCTGCCGGCCCTGGCCCCGGCGGGGCGCGAGGACCTGCCGGTGGTCTACGAGAGCGGCGCCCGCCTACGCGCCGAGGAACTCGAGGAGGACCCTCGTCAGGTGGACCCGCATGGTTATCAACGCCGGGTCGAAGAGGAGTGCCGTGACGGCCACACCTTCTTGTGGCGGGGCCCCGAGGGCCTGCTGTTTCGCGCCAGCGTGAGTGCCTTGACCGCGGACGCCGCGCAGATATCGGGCGTCTACACCCCGCCCCAGCACCGCAATCGCGGCATCGCGCGGCGCGGGCTTTCGGAACTCTGCGCGCGGCTGCTGGAGCAGACCCGCTCGGCGTGTCTGTTCGTCAACCAGGACAACCTTCCCGCTCTGGCGTTGTACCACCGGCTCCAGTTCCAGGTGCGCGCCCCGTGGTGCTCCTTGTTCTACGACGCGGGACGCTGAAGACGGGCCGTCAACATTGTGCTTGACCTGGTTTTCCGCCATCTGCCACGGTGCGACTCGACCGTGCTGGCGTGCCGTCACTGAGGGAGGTTGCCCGTGAGGAGGTTTTTGGCTGCCGCGCTGACCGCGCTTGCAACCGCCGTCTTTCCGGTTCTCGGCCACGCCCAAGTCTTTGGGCAGTACACTCCGGCCGAGACGGTGCCGGTCAACGGCCACCTCTTGGGCGCCTACTTGAACGCCAGCGAGAATTTTTTCGGTTTGCTTACCCAGCTGCGCCTGAGCTTCTACCCGGATGTTGATTTCGGCTTCCAGGGCGGGCTGACGCGGATCGACTTTCAAGGGACCGACGCGACGACGGTGCGGCTCGGCGCCGATTTCAAGTATCTGGCGGTGCGCGCCGCGCAAGGGTTTCCGGTCGACTTGGCGGTCGGAGCGGGACTCGGCGTCGAGACCGGTGACAACATCAGCGTGTTGAGCCTCGGGCCGTCCTTGGTCGTGAGCCGCAACTTGGCGATCGGCTCGAGCGCCGGAGTGACGCCGTTCTTTGGCTTGGGGTTGCTGTTTTCGAACTTGGACGTGCTGGACCACGAAACGACCGACTTCTCGGTGCCGTTCCGCGTCGGGTCGGAGTTCCGCATGTCCCAAGACCTTCGGCTCGGGGTCGAGCTCCAGTTTCGGATCAAGGACGACTTCAACGACGACGTCTCTTTTGTAACTGGTGTAAATATACCGTTTTAGCTCATCCGGGCAGGACGCATGGGCGAGTTCCACCCGGCTCTGCCCGGGGGTGCACGGTCGCCATTTTGTCTGCCCGCAACGTGTTGCTCCGTATGGCCTTCCGCAAAAATGCGCCTTGTCGTCCACCGGTTGGGGTGGTAGCGTTCCCGCCCTTCGGCCCACCCGGGGCTGAGAATCCGATCAGGCGCTACCACCAACCCCATAGACGGTTGTTGAAACTAGGGATCCCAGGTTATCGGGCGCCGTCCTATGGGCCATTATGCGGTCGCCCAGCCCTGCTCCTGGGATTTTGTGGACAGGTTGTGGAACGGTGGAGGTGGTTCGTGACCTAATCTATTGCAACGTCTCGCTTTCCGGCACGGCCGGCAATTGTTGATAAGCGCCGGTCGAGATTTCCACAATCGACTCCCTGCCGGGCCCGGGAGACCAAAGATTTCACCCATTTTGGCGCCCCCGAGCCTGTGGATGCTTGAGACCCTCTGAGCAAGGATCGCACGAATGGCCTCTCATTCCACGCAAACGGAGGAGACGACTCGACTCTGGGAACAGGTTCTCGGCGCAGTAAAGGGCCGGCTCGACAGCGAGCAAGCGTTCGAGACCTGGTTTCGGCCGATCCAGCCTCTTCACCTGAGCCCCCAGTTGGTCGACCTGCAGGTTCCCAACTCGTTCTTCGTCGACTGGATCCACGAACACTACCTCACCACGTTGCAGCTCAGCCTGAGCGAGATCCTCGGCACGGCGCCCGAACTTCGTTTCACCGCGCGAGAGGCCCTGCCGCCGCGGCCGAGCATCCCATCGATCGACGCCTCCCTCGCGGAGCCGCGCACCACCAACGGCGAGGAGGCTGCTTCGATCCAGCCGAATTCCCGGGACCGAGCCTGGTTCGAGAGCCAGCTCAATCCCAGGCACACCTTCGCGAGCTTCGTGGTCGGAAGCAGCAATCAGTTCACCCACGCGGCCTGCCGCGCAGTAGCCGAGCGACCGGGGAAGGCCTACAACCCCCTTTTCATCTTTGCCGGCTCCGGCCTCGGCAAGACCCACCTGCTGCATGCGGTCGGCCATGCCCTGAAGCACGCCCGGCCGGACGCCCGCGTCAGCTACGTGCCTGCGGAGCGCTTCACCAACGAGATGATCTACGCGATCCAACACGCGCAGACGCTCGCGTTCCGCAACAAGTACCGCAACGTGGACCTGCTTCTGATCGACGACATTCAATTCTTGGCGGGAAAGGAGAGCACTCAAGAGGAGTTTTTTTATACCTTCAACGCGCTGCGCGACGCCCACAAGCAGGTGGTGGTCACCGCCGACAAACCCCCCAAAGACATCCCGATGCTCGAGGAGCGGCTGACCTCCCGTTTCAACCAGGGCCTGGTCACCGACATCAAGCAGCCCGACCTGGAAACCCGTCTGGCCATCCTGCGCAACCGCTGCGAGGAGGACGGAGGGGGAACGAAACTGGCCGACGACGTCCTGCTCCTGATCGCGGACCGCATTCGCAACAACGTTCGGGACCTTGAGGGGTGCCTGGTCCGTGTGCTGGCCCTGGCATCCTTGCTTCACCAGGAAGTGACGGTCGAGGTAGCCGAGGAGGTGCTCCAACACTACGTCCATCCCGAGCCCGAGCAGACCACTCCCGAACGGATCACCTCCGCCGTCGCGGACGGGTTCGGCGTGAAACTGGAATCGCTGTTCGGGCGCCGCCGCACGCAGTCGGTGGTGTTGCCGCGCCAGGTCGCCATGTACCTGATGCGTCAGCTCACCGAGCTATCGCTGGTCGAGATCGGCCGGATGTTCGGCGGCCGCGACCACACCACCGTGATCTACGCTTGCGAAAAAGTGGCGGGTCGCATCGCCGAAGACAGTGTGTTCGCCGACAAGATCAACGGCCTGATCTCGACACTGGCATCTGGATGAGATGTGCGCGACCCGTGGGCGCCTGGGGATGAGCGGACCTTACTCCGCACCGTGGCCGCGAGCGGTGGAGAACGCGGCTCGGAATCCCCAGGCCATCAGATTGGCTGTATGTCATTACGACACAAACTGTTGCGTTAATCTGGCGTGGCTTGTCCACAATCCCCACAGACCCTACGGCTACTACCTTCTTTTTCATTGAAAGACAATACGTTAGAAGATCAGTTGTGGGGCGAAAAAGCCTTGCAGGGTCCGGGGCGCGTTCCTATGATGCAGGACGGCGCTCACCAGAGCCGCCGACCCGAGCCCTCGGCCGCATTCGCCCCCGCGAACGGAAGTCGTGACAGTGCATGTACTTCCTCCTCGTCAGGGAGTGACACAATGGAACTGACAATCCAGCAGGCCGACCTGGCCTTCGCAGTGGGCCGGACTCTCGGGTCGGTATCCGCCAAGAGTCCCATGCCCCTCCTTGCCTGCCTCCTCCTCGAGGCCGACAAGAGCGGCCTCCGGGTCACCGGAACCGACCTCGAGATCACCACTGCCGTGACGGTGCCTTGCGAGGTCAAGGCGGTGGGCAAGGCCGCGGTCTCCGCGCGGCACTTCCACGAAGTAATTCGGAAGATCCCCAAGGGCACGCTGACGCTCGCGATCGCGGGCGAGCAGTGCGAAGTCCGCTACGCGGACGGCAGGGGCTGGTCTCGCTTCCCAACCCAGGATCCGGCGGACTTCCCGCGCGTGCCGGAGCTCAAGGCGGAAACCCGGATCTCCATCGAGGGTGATGCCCTGGCGCGATTGGTGGCGCGAACCGCCTATGCCGCCTCGACCGATGCCACGCGGCCGATGCTGTCAGGCGTCCTGGTTCACGGCGCCGACAAGAAGCTTGTGCTGGTGTCGACGGACGGGCATCGCCTGGCGCGCGCCACACGGGAGGGCTCGTTCGCGGGGCTCGGCAAGGACGGCGTGATCGTGCCGAGTCGCGCGCTCGAGGTGGTGAAGCGGACCGCGGAGGAGGCTACCAGCCCGGTGGAGATCGACATCGCCGCCTCGCGGAGCCAAGCCAGCTTCGCCGCGCAGGTCGGCAAGTACCGGGTGCAGGTACTGGCGCGCTTGCTCCAGGGCCCGTACCCGAACTACGAGCAGGTGATCCCCAAGAACAACCCACGGGAGCTGACGATCGCGCGCGAAGATCTGCTGGAGGCCGTCGACATCGTTGCCTCCCACGCCGACAACGTCACGCGGCAGGTGCGGTTCTCGCTGCGCGGCGACCATCTCGGGGTCTCTTCGGCAACCGAGATCGGTGCCGGCGAGCACCAGGTCGCCGCCGATTACAGCGGCGAGGATCTCGAGATCGGGTACAACGCCACCTACCTGATCGAAATGCTGCGCAGCATGGAGATGGACAAAGTGACGCTGCGGCTCGGCACACCCCTGGGCGCGGGCGTGGCGGAGCCGGTGGGAGGACTGCAGGCCGGGGAAGAGCTGCTGTGCCTGATCATGCCCCTACGTCTCCCAGATGCGGCGGGCTGAGCGGTGCAGCCGCTGGACGTTGCGCTCACGGAGACCCTGCGGCGCCTTGGCCTCGAGCGCGGTATCGCCGGCTGGCGAGCTGTCGAGGAGTGGCCGGCCGTCGTCGGGCCCCGCATCGCGCGCCGCACGCGCGCGGTGGAGTTCCGGGACGGCACCTTGGTGGTGGAGGTGGAGGGCTCGGCGTGGCTGCACGAGCTCGGCTTCCTCAAGCGTGAGCTGCTGGAGCAGCTCGCGCGCCGCCTGGGCCCGCGACACGTCGTCGATCTACGATTCGTCATGCCCCGCGGAAGGAGCCAGCGGTGAGTACACGGGAAGGAGAGGCTACGTTGACGGCTGAAGCCAAGGGCCACCACTACGACGCCACCAGCATCCAGGTCCTGGAAGGCCTGGAGGCGGTGCGCAAGCGGCCCGCCATGTACATCGGCGATCTGAGCGTGCGGGGCCTTCACCACCTCATCTACGAAGTGGTCGACAACTCGGTCGACGAAGCCCTGGCCGGGTTCTGCACCGAGATCTCGGTGATGCTCGAGGCGGACGGCAGCGTAGCGGTCCGGGACAACGGGCGCGGCATCCCGGTGGATATGCACGCCACCATGAAGAAGCCCGCGCTCGAGGTGGTGATGACCACGCTGCACGCCGGGGGCAAGTTCGACACCAAGACCTACAAGGTATCGGGCGGGCTGCACGGCGTCGGCGTCTCGGTGGCGAACGCCCTGTCGGAATGGTGCGAGGTCGAAGTCCTCAAGGAGGGGAAGGTCTTCAGTCAGCGCTACGAGCGGGGCAAACCGACCGCTCCGATGCGCAGCGCGGCGGCGACCGGCCCTCAGGGAAAGCGTGCCTCGGGCGCCTCGGGGACCACCACCCGATTCAAGCCCGATGGGACGATCTTCAGCGACACGACGTTCCACTGGGACACGTTGGCCGGGCGGCTGCGAGAGCTGGCGTTTCTCAACAGCGGATTGTTGATCAAGTTGGTCGACGCCCGGGCCGGGAAGAGCGCCGAGTACCTCTACAAAGGCGGCATCGTCGAGTTCGTCAAATACCTCAACCAGAACAAGGAGGTCCTACACGGCAAGCCAGTGAGCTTCGGTCGCGAACGGGAGGGCGCCGCGGTCGAGATCGCGCTCCAGTACAACGACACCTACGCCGAATCCGTGCACTGTTTCGTCAACAACATCAATACCGTCGAGGGCGGGACCCACCTGATCGGCTTCCGCTCCGCGCTCACGCGCACGCTCACCAACTACGCCGAGAAGGAAGGGCTGACGCGCAACTCCAAGGTCGGCGTGTCCGGAGAAGACGTGCGCGAAGGGCTGACCGCGGTCATCTCGCTGAAGATGCAGAACCCGCAATTCGAGGGCCAGACCAAGACCAAGTTGGGCAACAGCGAGATCAAGGGGATCGTCGAGAGCATCGTGGGAGAGGGTCTGCGCGAGTTCTTCGACGAGAACCCGTCGGTGGCGCGCAAGATCGTCGAGAAGATGTTGGCCGCGGCGCGGGCGCGCGAAGCGGCGCGCAAGGCGCGCGAGCTGGCGCGGCGCAAGAGCATCCTCGATGGCGGGTCCCTGCCAGGCAAGCTCGCCGACTGCGCCTTCGACGATCCCGGCTTGTGCGAGATGTTCATCGTCGAGGGCGACTCCGCGGGAGGCACCGCCAAGCAGGGGCGCGACCGGAAATTCCAGGCCATCCTGCCGATTCGCGGCAAGATCCTGAACGTCGAGAAGGCCCGTCTCGACAAGATCCTCAGCAACGAGGAGATTCGCAGCTTGATCACGGCGCTGGGCACCGGCGTCAAGGAGGAGTTCGACCTCACCAAGCTGCGCTACCACAAGCTGATCATCATGACCGATGCGGACGTGGACGGTTCTCACATCCGCACCCTCCTGCTGACCTTCTTCTTCCGCGAGTTCCAGGCGCTGATCGATGCCGGCCACGTCTACATCGCGCAGCCTCCGCTCTTCCTGGTGAAGAGCGGCAAGGAGGAGATCTACTGCTTCACCGAGAAGGAGCGGGACGAGGCGACCGCACGGCTCGGCAAGAAGAACGTGCAGGTGCAGCGGTACAAGGGCCTGGGTGAGATGAATCCGGGCCAGCTCTGGACGACGACGATGGATCCCGAGACCCGTACTCTGCTGCGCGTCACGAACGAAGATGCCGTGGAGGCGGATCGGATCTTCACCATCCTGATGGGCGAGCAGGTGGAGCCCCGACGACAGTTCATCGAGGAGAACGCTCTGTCGGTCAGAAACCTCGATATCTGAACAATGTTCCTCGGCCTGCGAGCTAGGGGGCGGAAGCCATGGCGCTGAACGATCGCACCAAGGTCGTCGACATCACGATCGAGTCCGAGATGAAGACCAGCTACATCGACTACTCGATGTCGGTCATCGTCTCGCGCGCGCTGCCCGACGTCCGGGACGGGCTCAAACCGTCCCAGCGGCGCATCCTGGTGGCGATGAACGACCTCAACCTCGGCCCCGGCCGCCCGTTCCGGAAATGCGCCAAGATCGCCGGCGACACCTCCGGCAACTACCACCCGCACGGCGAGCAGGTGGTCTATCCGACCCTGGTGCGCATGGCCCAGGACTGGGTGATGCGCTATCCGCTGGTGGACGGCCAAGGAAACTTCGGATCGATCGACGGCGATGCCCCGGCCGCCATGCGCTACACCGAGGCCCGGCTCACCGCCTTGGCGGCCGAGGTGCTGGCCGACCTCGAGAAGAACACGGTGGACTTCCGGTCCAACTACGACGAGACGCGGGAGGAGCCGACGGTCCTCCCGGGCGTGGTGCCCAACCTGCTGATCAACGGCTGCTCCGGGATCGCGGTGGGCATGGCCACCGAAGTGCCGCCGCACAACCTGGGCGAGATCTGCGAGGCGATCACCCACGTCATCGACCACCCCGAGAGCTCTGCGGAGGACCTGCTCAAGATCGTCCGCGGACCGGACTTCCCGACCGGCGGCATCATCTACGGCACGCAGGGAATCCGGGACTGCTACCTCAACGGGCGCGGCCTGATCAAGATGCGCGCCCGGGTCCAGGTCGAAGAGGGCAAGCTGGGACGCATGAGTCTGGTCGCCACCGAGATCCCATTCCAGGTCAACAAGTCCGCCATGTTGGAGAAGATCGCGGAGCTGGTGAGGGAGGGCAAGGTCACGGGCATCAGCGACTTGCGCGACGAGTCCGACCGCGAGGGCATGCGCATCGTGATCGAACTCAAGAAGGACGCCAACCCCAAGGTCGTGCTGAACCAGCTGTTCGTGCACTCGCCGCTGCAAAGCACGTTCGGCGCCATCATGCTCGCTCTGGTGGACCAGCGGCCCCAGGTGATGAGCCTGCGCACCCTGATCGACCAGTACGTGCTGCATCGGCAGAACGTCGTGCGGCGGCGAACCGAATTCGATCTGGCCGAGGCCGAGAGGCGCGCCCATGTCCTGGAAGGACTCAAGATCGCGCTCGACCATCTGGACGCGGTCATCGCTCTGATCCGGAAGTCCAAGGACGTCGAGACGGCGCGCGCCGGCTTGATGGCCGAATTCAAGCTGACCGAGTCCCAAGCCAACGCGATTCTCGAGATGCGCCTGTCGCGGCTCACGAGCCTCGAGCGGAAGAAGGTCGAGGAAGAGTACCTCGAGGTCATCCAGCTGATCGAGAAGCTCAAAAGCATCCTGGCGAGCCCGCAAAAGATCCTCGGCATCATTCGCGAAGAAGTCGCCCGGCTGAAGGGAAAGTACGGCGACGGTCGGCGCACCGAGATCGTGGCCGAGGAAGGCGACATCAGCTTCGAGGACACGATCGAGCAGAAGGACATGGTGATCACGATCTCGCACGCCGGCTACGTGAAGCGGCAGGAGATCTCCTCGTATCGCTCCCAGCGGCGCGGCGGCAAGGGCGTGATCGGCGCCCGCACCAAGGAAGAGGACTACATCGAGCATTTGTTCGTGGCCGGCACGCACAGCTACTTGCTGTTCCTCACGGATCGGGGCCGCTGCTACTGGCTCAAGGTGCACGAGATCGAGCAGGCCGGTCGGATGGCGCGGGGGCGGCCGCTGGTGAACCACCTCGAGGGCTTGTCGCGCGACGAACGCGTCCAGGCGGTGGTGGCGGTGAAGGAGTTCGACGACAAGCACTATCTGCTGTGCGCGACCCGCAAGGGGCTGATCAAGAAGACCGTGCTCTCGGCATACGGCAACCCGCGACGCGGCGGTATTCATGCCGTGCTGTTGGAAGAGGGCGACGGTCTGATCGAGGCCATCGTCACCGACGGCACTCAGGACATCGTCCTGGCGAAGCGACACGGGCTTGCGATCCGCTTTCCAGAGAGCGAGGTGCGGGCGATGGGACGCACGTCGTACGGCGTCAAAGCGGTCACGCTCGATGACGACCAGGACGAGGTGGTGAGCATGGTCGGGGTGAAGCGGCAGGCGACGCTGCTCGCGGTCACCGAGAACGGCTACGGCAAGCGAAGTGAGATCTCGGAGTACCGTGTCTCGCACCGCGGCGGCAAGGGCATCATCACCATCAAGACCACGGAGCGCAACGGACGGGTGGTCGCGGTCAAGGAGGTCGTGGATGGCGACGAGCTCATGATCATCACCCGCTCGGGCCAGCTGATCCGGATGCCGGTGAAGGGCATCTCGGTCATAGGCCGCAACACCCAGGGGGTGCGCCTCGTGAACCTGGCGCCGGCCGGGGAGGGCGAGTTGATGCCCGACGCCGTGGCAGGGGTCACCCGCGTGGTGAGCGAAGAGGATGAAAGCGGCGGGGCGGCCGAGAACGGGCCGGAAGCAGCGCCGGCGGCGGGCAACGGGAGCGAGTAGCCAGGCCACGGATTCTCTGGGGATCGGAGCACCGGTCGGTGAGCGCCGGAGTTTGTGAAATCGTTCACACGGGAAGGACGCCAAGGCGGCCCAAGGAGCCCACGGGCTAGCGCGATGGCGCGTATCTCGGGATCGACGGTTCGGCGCCTCTCTCATTACTACCGGGTGCTGGAGGAAGTGGAAGTCGAAGGGCGTCGGCTGATCTCGTCCCAAAGGCTCGCCGAGCGCGAGGGCATCACCTCCGCCCAGGTGCGCAAGGACCTCTCCTACTTCGGCTCCTTCGGTCGCCGGGGTCTCGGCTACGAGGTGGGGCACCTCCGAAACGAGATCCGGTCGATCCTCGGCCTCGACCGCCGCTGGCGGGTGGCCGTCGTCGGCGCAGGCAACATCGGCACCGCGCTGCTCTCCTATCAGGGCTTCGCCGCCCAGGGCTTCGACGTCGTCGCCGTGTTCGATCGCGACGCCGGCCGCGTCGGTCTGCGGCTCGGAGCCCTCACCGTCCGCGACGTCAAGGACCTGCCGGCGGCGGCCTCCGATCGGCCGTTCGACATCGGCGTCATCGCCACGCCGCTGAGCGCCGCCCAGGAAGTGGCCGACTCCCTGGTCGCCTCGGGAGTTCGCGGGATTCTCAACTTTGCCCCGCGTAAGCTGTTCGTGCCCTCCCACGTCGCCCTGCGTACCGTGGACATGACCGTGGAGTTCGAAAGCCTCTCGTTCGCGCTCAGCCAAGCCCAGGGGTCGCGACGACGCGCAGCACGGTTCGGCCGCCCGCCGATCGAGTGACCGATCGTGCCGCGTTGGCCGTCGACCGTGCGGAGACGTTACCGGGATCGCCGCGGGGCGCGCCCGCGACCGGCCAGCCAGGTCTCGTCCAGCCACCGCCGCAGCCGCAACAGCGCTTCCCGGTCGTAACGAAACACCTGGGCGGCGTGACCCACACGCTCGGATTCGACGACGCGCGAAGCCCGCGGGTCGGCCGCACGGTTCCAGGCGTCCGCGACCGGCAGCGACTGCATGTCTTCGGCGGGGACCTCGAAGAACGTCGGCAGGCGGGTGGCTTCGAGTCGGGCCCGTGATGGTCCCAGGTCCACGGGGCAAGGCGCGGGGCTCAACAACACGAGCAATCGGACCCGCGGGTCCAGCTCCGCCGCCTCGATGGCGATCGAGGCCGTCGGGCCGTCGCCCACGACCAGATAGGCCGTGGTGTCGACCGGAGTCGCCATCGCCAGTGCTCGCAGCGCGAAGACCACGTCTCGGGCCACCTGGCTCTGCATCCGGGTCTCCCGCCCGCGCCAGGTTCCGGGTAGCGGGCAGCTGCGATCCACCGAGCCGCCCGCCCCCCGCAGCTCGAGCAGCACCGACGCGTAACCGGCACGCCGCAAGCCCGTGCACAGGCTATCGTAGGTCCCGAAGCCGATGTCGTGAGGCAACAGGATGACCGCCGCGCGGGCCCGGCGGCTGCCCGAGGGGGCGAATACGATGCCGCCGAGCGGGAATCCATCCTCCGCCTGGAACCTCACCCGGCGCGCCTTCAGTCCGTTGAGCATCAAGAGCTCATCCCGGTCCCGGACCGCCAGCTCGCGGTTCATTGCCGTCTGTAGATGAGACCAAGCCCCGGTCTTGTCGCCGATCTCCCGCATCATCTGCATGACGTCCGCGTCCTTGAGGCGCGAGGCCAAGGCGAGGGGCGTGAGGTGCACGTAGGCCACCGTTGGATCCCCGTGCTCCAGCTCCATCAGCCCCGCGCGGTAACGCCACTCCCGGCCGAGCGGGTTGCGTTCGTCGTAGAGGCTGGCAGGCATCGTATGCAGCAGCTGGAGCGCGCTGTCGGTCTGGCCACCGAGATAGAGCGCCCATACCTGGCGCCCGTCGAAGTCAAACGGGTCCCAAGACGTGCTGAGCTCGGTCGCCGCCGCCGGCCGGCGGAGCAGTGCCAGCGCACGCGCCGGGTCCCCCGGGCCGTCGCGAAGCAACAGCGCGTCGACCAACGCGTCCCGCTCGCCGGTCTCGCCTCGCTGGTCGTAGGCTTGCTGGTAGCAGACGATGGCGCTGTCCACGAGACCGTCGCGATCGTAACTCAAGCCCGCGTAATACCAGGCCTCGCCCTTTTCGACCCGTCCGCTGTCGGGCACAGCGGCCGCGTGGGAGAGCAGTCGCGCCCGCAGCGCTTCCGGGGTGGCGGCCTCGATCAGCAGCCGATCGACCGGCTCGGAGGCCCTTGCCGTTCCAGGATTCCCGAGCGCGAGGGTCAGGAGCCACAGGCATACGGCGCGTTTCATCGTGGCTCCACTGCGGGGCCCGCGACCGCGAGGAACTCGCGCTCCAGCGGCGAGGGACCGGGACTGGGTGCACCCCATTGGGTCCTCTCGAGCACTCGAGCGATGCGACCGCGGTGCAGGAGCACGACGCGGTCGCACAAGCGCTCGATGGTCTCCGTGACGTGGCTCGAGAAGAGCACGGCGCTGCCCGTTGCGGATAGAGCGCGCAATTCGTCCTTGGCCTCGATCGCGCCGCTGGCGTCGAAACCCTCCAGGGCTTCGTCGCACAACAGGACCGGAGGCCGGTGCAACACCGCCGCAATGAACGACAGCTTCTTGCGCATGCCGTGCGAGAAGTGGCCGGTCGGCTCTACGGTGCGACCGGCGAGACCCAGTCGCTCGAACAGGGCGTGGGCCCGCCCTCGTGACGTCGCG
>DASXTP010000084.1:0-17062 GCA_036505355.1 Candidatus Eiseniibacteriota bacterium
CCCCCCGGCTCTCGTACAGAAACGCGCCACCGAAGCTGCGGTCCCGGCCCTCGTAGCGGAAGGAGTTCCCGAGCAGGGTGCGTCCGGCCTGCTGGAACAGGGGGGCGTAGGAGTAGTCGATGTTGAGCTGGTCGGCCCCGCCGAGCTGGCGGATCAGGGTCACCTTCCCGAGGTCGTAGTCGATGCGGTAGTCGCGGTCGCGGGCCAGCGGCTGGCCGTTGATCGTCACCACGTCCGAGCCCTCGATGATGTTGGTGCGGCCGAGCGTGACCTCGTTGCCGGCGCGCTGCGCGGTGAATCGAAGGTCGATCGAGTACTCACGGTCGGTGCTGAGCACGGTGCGTTTGTCGTAGATGGCCGGGTTGGCCTCGTTCGCCTCGCCGGGGCCGCCGACCAGGGAGTCGCTCCGAAACAGCAGGCGGCTGATCTCGCGGTCGAAACGCTTGCCCCCGCTGGCGTCGGAACCGAGGCGGGGAGCGAACGGCCGGGGATCGGGAAGGAACAGCGTGCCGTTCTGGAAGTCCACGAACGCCCGGAAGGTGCTGGACGGAGCGGTGCCGTCGACCCGGTCGTCGTGCCCATGGCGGGTGAAGTCCACGAAGCCGCTGGTCTCGTCGAAGTTGTCGAGCCCCAGCACCTGGATGTACGGAACCCCCGGGCGGACCGTGGTCCGAGGCGGGGAGTCGTCCCCCTTGCGGATCGCGATCTGGAAGGTCTTGGCATCGATGAGCTGGCCGGCCAGCTGATAGAAGTTGCGCAGCTCGAGCTCGCGCACCGGGGCGAAGGGCGCGGTCGGGTCGAAGTTGCCATTGGCGTCGCCCGTAAGCTCCTCGAAGGGAGCCCGCAGCAGCTTCATGGTGACGGCTCCCACCCCATCCACGTCGATCAGGGTGTCGGCGGGCAACTGGCCGCCGACCACGATGATCGAATCCTCCGGCACTCCGTTCACCACCCGGTGATAGCGATAGGTAACCGCCAGCTTCTGCTTGTCGCTGGAGAGGGCGGTTCGCAATCGAATCACTTTGAAGAAGGGGCCATAGATGTCGCTCAGGATTTGGTATTTGCCCGGATCGCCGCCGAGCTCCAACAGCCGGAAGGTGCCGCGCAGGGAGCGGGTGGTGTCGGGTTTGCCGTCGTTGTTCGCATCGCCGCAAGCCAGCGGGTCGGTGCAGGCCTGGTTCGGATCCACGAACGCCCGCCCGCGGACGGTGTTGATCTGGTTCACGAACGTGCCTTCGTCGAGGTAGAGGCGGATGCTGCCCTCGTCGATGTCCTGGACGTCCTGGTTGGGGTCGTAGAGGAAAAAATACACGCCCTTGACGTAGTCCTTGTCGAGCAAGGTCTGGTCCTGCCGCGACGACCCACCTTGGTAGGACGAGCGCTCGCTCCGGCCCTCCTGCTTGCTGGCCAGCATCGTGACGTCGAGCGGCCCCAGACGCGTGGTCGCCTTCATGCCGAACAAGCCCTCATTCTTGCCGCTGTAGGACACGTACTGGGTGCCGGGAAGCGAGAGGTTGGTGTTGCCCAAGTCCAGCGACTGCACGAGGTCGTCCTCGTCGCCCTTGTAGTTGATGGCGATCCGGTTCTCGAGCGGGATCTGGTTCGCGGAGTTCTGGAGCAGGTTGACGGCGGTGCGGTCGGAGAGCCGGCCCTCGAGACGGATGTCGAGGTCTTGCTGCATGTCGAGCGAGGGGAAAAGCGAACGCTTCAGGCCCAACTGCCCGACCTGCTGGTTGCTCCACTGGCTCTGACCCGACAGCCGGATGTTCTCGGAGCCGTAGACGTTGAGCGACGGGCCCCCTGGCCCAAGCAAGCTCTGGACGCGCTTGGGCAAGGGCGAGGGCAGCTCGAACGCGAGGCCCCGTGCCGCCGGGTTGGTGGGCTGGATCGGGGCCCCGCTGCCCTGGATGCTCTGCCTCGAGCGCTCCAGCCACAGGCGCTCGAAGGTGCTCCGCCCCAGGTCGTGGGAGAACTGGACGAGCGGAACCCGTGCGGCCTCCCCCAGCTCGATCGTCCCCAGCTCGGTGGCGTAGGTCACGGACCCCGAGTCGGGGTCCAGGCGGATCCGGACCCGCCGCGGATCGTCGGACACCCGGAACGCGATCGGGCCGCGCACCAGCGACGGAACGGTGAGCGAGCTTTTCACGAACTGATCTTCGAGCGCCAGGCGGGACGCGGGTTTCCAAGCCGGTGGCAGGCTGTCCAGCGGCGCGACGTGCTTCGGCAGGTGCTTCTTGATGTCGGACCAGCTCTTGGGCAGCCCGGGAATGTGGGGCAACCCGGGCAACTGGGGCAAGCCGAGCAGGACGAGCAGCGGCAGGATCAGGTGCATTCGGGCATGGGACCTAAGACGTGCCGGCGAATCAGCTCGCCGGGCGGGACCGTATCAGGCCAAACCTTGGCCGTCAAAGCCTTTAGGGGCGATTTCGGTCGCTCCCGGGGCGACCCTGGGGTAGGCTCCGCTTCCGTGCGGGTCCTGCATTCATACATCCTCCGGCTACATCTGGTTCCTTTCCTCCTGGGCTTCGGGGTCGTCACGTTCATCCTGGTGATGGACATGCTCTTCGACTACCTCGACCTGATCGTCAACCGGGGCGTGGCGATCACCGCCGTCGGACAGCTGTTCGCGCTTTCCCTGGGGTACATCGTGGCGCTTTCGGTGCCCTGCGCGGTCCTGGTCGCCGTGCTCATGACCTTCGGGCGCTTGTCGCAGGACAACGAGATCACGGCCTTGCGCGCCAGCGGAGTGCATCTCGGCAGCGTCCTGGTCGGACCCCTCCTGGTATCGGCCCTGCTGGCCGCAGGGCTCACGCTGTTCAACAATTACGTCCTGCCCGAGAGCAACCACGCGTTCGCCAACCTGCTGATCGACATCCACCGCATGCGTCCCACGGTCAAGCTCCAGGAAGGGGTGTTCGTCACCGACCTGCCCGGCTACAACCTGCTGGTGCAGTCGGTCAACGGGCGCACCAACGAGATGCGCGGCATCACCATCTATCAGATCAACGCCGACGGTCCGCCCACCACCATCATGGCCAAGCGCGGCTTCCTCTCCTATACCCCGGACGGCCGCACCGCGGTGCTCGAGCTCAGGGACGGCGAGATCCACGAGATCCCCGCCGACGAAGGCGGGGCGCGTAAATACCGGCGCGTGGTGTTCAAGACCCACGTCATCAACGTCCCCGGAGCCGGGGCGATCCTCGAACGCTCCGCGCGCAGCGCCCGCAGCGACCGCGAGGTGAGCGCCCGGGCCCTGCTGGACCGGCGCGAGGTGGTGGTGTCGCAGTACCGGCACGCGCTCGACGAGCACCTCCGCCGGTTCCAGCGCCTGAACGTCCCCCGGGCGCTGCTCTCACGGCTCGGCATCGGCAGCGCTCCGCCGTGGGCCCTGCTGGCTTCCTGGCGGGGCTGGACACGGGGGCACGAGGATCCCCTCGAGACCTTGGGGCGCCTGGCCCCGATGCTCAAGATCGATGCTCAGATGTGGCAAGTCGAGCGCGAATCCTACCGCAAGCAGATCGCCCGGCTGACGGTCGAGATCCACAAGAAGTTCTCCCTCCCGATGGCCTGCGTGGTGTTCGTGCTGATCGGGGCCCCGATCGGCATGCGGGTGCGGCGCGCCGGGCCCGCCGTGGCGTTCCTGTCGGTGGCCTTCTTTCTCTTCTACTGGCTCTGTCTGATCGGGGGCGAAGAACTGGCCAACCGCTTGATCATTCCCGCCTGGCTCGCGATGTGGCTTCCCAACCTGGTACTGGGCGCCATGGGGCTCGACTGGACGCTCAAGGCCTGCGAGGTCGACCGGCCGTGGTCGCGGCCCTCCCGCGTTCGTCTCGCCCCGGCTGCGGACCGCTCCCCGGCGACCGCATGAGAGTCCTAGACCGCTACCTGCTCCGCGAGTTCCTCCTCTACCTGGTGCTCGGCATGACGGGATTCATCACCATCTTCGTCGTGGTCGACATCTTCGAGAAGATCGACGTGTTTCTCGACCACAAGGCGGCGGCCGCGCTGGTGGCGCGGTTCTACCTCTACCGGATCCCGGAAGTGGTGGTCCAGGTATTGCCGGTGGCGCTCCTGCTCGCCACCTTCCTGGCCCTCGGGCAGCTCAACAAGTTCGGCGAGCTGACGGCGATGCGCTCCGCGGGGCTCTCCCTGTTGCGCATCTTGCAGCCGGTGTTCCTGACCGCGGCCACGGCCGCGGCGGGGGCCTTCGTGCTGGGCGAGGCGGTGGTACCCGGCGCCAACCAGGAGCGCGACCGGATCTTCGACCAGCAGATCCGGCACCTCTCCCCCCACCCGGCGAGCGAGCGGTCCGACGTGACCTATCTGGGGCGCGGCGGGCGCATCTACTACATGCGGCTCTACCTGGTGCGCGAGAAGCGCATGCACGAGGTGGCGCTTCAGGAATTCCACTCCAGCCAACTGTCTCGTCGGATCGACGCCGCCGAAGCCGCGTGGGATGGCCGACGCTGGGTATTCAGCTCCGGGTTCGAACGCGTCTTTCGAGGCGGCAAGGAGACCGTCAAGGCCTTCACTCGGCTCCCGGTGGAGGGGATCGCGGAACGACCCGAGGATTTCGCCAAGGAATCCCGCAACCCGACGGAGATGAGCTTTCCCGAGCTCCGGAGCTACCTCGAGCGGCTGCGGGCGAGCGGTGCCCGGGTCTCGAACTACCTGGTGGACCTGCACCTCAAGCTGGCCTTTCCGCTGGTCAACCTCATCGTCGTGATGATCGGGGCGCCCCTGGCCACGCGGCTTCGCATGCAGAGTGCCGCGCTGGGCTTCGGCTTCTCGGTGGGGATCTCGTTCCTCTACTACGGGTTCATGCGCGCCGGCCAGGCGCTGGGCCACAACGGGGCGCTGCCCCCGTATCTCGCGGCCTGGTTGGGCGACCTGGTGTTCGGCGCCGTCGGGGTGACTATGATGGCGAGGGCACAGGGACGGTAAGCGGCGCGGTTCTGGGACCGGGGCGAAGCCCTAGGAGCGCTCCACGAGACCCCCGACAGCGCGACGGCAGGAGCCGGCGCGCGTCGGCGGGCCAGGAAGCGGAGCCAGGAGGGCGGAGCGACCGTGTCTCGCGGAGCGCTCCTAGGGTTTCGCCCCGGTCCCACACCACACCTACCACTCCTCACACCTCGAACGTCCGGTCTACGACGTCGAGCTGGGCGCAGAACTCGACGTCGCGGGCGAACTCGGGGCCGAGCGCGCGCAGGTAGCGCCCGTGGGCCGACCCCTGCACCAGGGCGCAGACCTCATCGGCGTTCCGCGGCGCCAGCGCGCGCGCCGCCTCCGCCGAAGCGCCGGCCAGCCACGCCCCGCGCTCGCGCAATCGCTGGCACAGCAGCCCTGCGCAGGCCGCGTCTTCCAGGGCAAACCGGCCGAGCTTGCCGGCGCAGACGATCGTCACCTCGCGCTCGGCCTCGAGGCTCTTTACCACCGAGGAAACGTTCACGAAGGCGGCGAGCAACCGCTTTCGCGCCCGCGAGGCAGCGAGCAGGGCCACCGAGCCGTTGGTCGAGGCAAAGATCAGGCACCGGTTCATCACCGTCGCTGCTGGGTACTCGAACGGCGAGTTCCCGAGGTCGAAGCCCTCGATCTTGCGTCCGTCGCGCTCGCCGCACAGCAGCGATCCGGGGATCTGGTCGCGCAGCCGCCGGGCCTGGTCCGCAGTGGCCGCCGGGACCACCCGCGCCGCGCCGCGCTGGAGGGCGACGGTGAGCGTGGTCGTGGCGCGCAGCGCGTCCACGATCACGGCGCTGGTCGCGGGGCCCACCCGGCCGCCTCCGGCCGCCCGGGACGCCCGCCGGGCGGTCGGAGGCCAGAAGAGGACGCTCACGCGCATCGACGGTCTACCGCGGCCCGAACGACGTCCCGGACGCTTCCGTGAGAGGGTTCCCCGCGGTCACGATCCGGCTGCCCCGACGATCTCTCCCTTGAGCAGCTTCGCCACGAAGTGCGTGTCCAGGTCGCCGGCCTGGAAGTGCGGGTCGCGGATCGCGAGCAGGTGAAACGGGATCGTGGTCTTGATGCCTTCGAGAATGATCTCCTCGAGCGCGATCTCCATGCGGCGCAGGGATTCGGCCCGATCCTTCCCGTAGGCGATGAGCTTGCCGACCATGGAGTCGTAGTAAGGCGGCACGGTGTATCCGGTGTAGACGTGACTGTCGACCCGGATACCGGGACCGCCCGGTTTGTACCAGTAGGTGATGGTGCCGGGGCTCGGCCGGAACCCGTTCTCGTGGTCCTCGGCGTTGATGCGGCACTCGATGGCGTGTCCCCGCCACTCGACCTCCTCCTGGGTGAGCGAGAGCGTTTCGCCTGCCGCCACGCGAATCTGCTCCTTCACGAGGTCCAGGTCGGTGACTTCTTCGGTCACCGGGTGCTCGACCTGGATGCGGGTGTTCATTTCCATGAAGTAGAAGGATCCGTCCTGGTCGAACAGGAATTCCATGGTGCCGGCGTTGACGTAGCCGATGGCCTTGGCTCCCTTCACGGCCAAGGCGCCGATCCGGCGGCGCTGCTCGTCGCCGAGAAACGGGCTGGGCGATTCCTCGATCAGCTTCTGGTGGTTCCGCTGCACGGAGCACTCGCGCTCGCCGAGGTGGATCAGGTTGCCCTGGGAGTCGCCGAACAGCTGGAACTCGATGTGGCGCGGACGGGCGAGGTACTTCTCGAGGTAGACGGCGGTGTTGCCGAACGCCGCACCCGCTTCGGCCTGAGCGATGCCGAATCCGGCGCGGAGTTGCTTCTCATCCCACGCTACGCGCATCCCCCGGCCGCCGCCGCCGGCGGCCGCCTTGATGATCACCGGGTAGCCGATCTCGCCAGCCAACGACAGCACCTGGTCCAAATCCTCGAGCGTGCCCGCGCTGCCCGGAACCACCGGCAGGCCGGCCTCTTCCATGGTGCGACGGGCCACCGCCTTGTCGCCCATCTTGCGGATCATGTCCGCCGTCGGCCCGATGAAGGCGAAGCCACAGGACGCGCAGACCTCGGCGAAGTGCGGATTCTCGGAGAGAAAGCCGTAGCCGGGATGGATCGCGTCGGCCCCCGTGACCTCGGCCGCCGAGATCAGGCGCGGGATGTAGTTGTAGGACTGGGACGGCGGCGGGGGACCGATGCACACCGACTCGTCCGCGAGTCGCACGTGGAGGCTGTCGCGGTCGGCCTCGCTGAAGACCGCCACCGTGGAGATCTTGAGCTCGCGGCACGCGCGGATCACGCGCAGCGCGATCTCGCCGCGGTTGGCGATCAGGACCTTGCGGAACATGACACGGCTTGGCGGGGTTCGAACACGCCTAGTCGCGGCTCATCCATGAGTTGGACGCGGCCCCGCCGCCCGCGGGCGGGGCGGGCGCGGCCGGCTCGCCGGTCGCCTCCACGGCCTGCCACAGCCGGTCCGAGGCGGCGTTGATGCCCCTGAGCTTCAGGATCAGCTCGTTGGGGTTGTTGCAGTTCTTGATCGCCTCTTCCTCGGTGATGGTGCCGTCGCGCAGCAGCGCCAGCACCGACTGATCGAAGGTCTGCATCCCGTACTGCGTCACGCCCTCGCCCACCGCGCTGTGGATCAGGGGCATCTTCTCCGGGTTCAGGATGTATTCGCGGATGGTCGGCGTGCTGACCATGATCTCGACCGCCGGCACCCGCCCCGCGCCATCGCGCCGCGGGACCAACCGCTGGGTCACCACCGCGCGCAGGTTGGAGGACATCGACATGCGCACCTCGTCGTGTTGGTGCGGCGGGTAGAAGGAGATGATGCGCTGCAGGGTCTGCACGACGTCCGTGGTATGCAACGTGGACAGCACCAGGTGTCCGGTTTCGGCCGCCATGAGCGCCGTGCTCATCGTCTCCAGGTCGCGGATCTCGCCCACCAGGATGATGTCCGGGTCCTGGCGCAGCACGTAGCGCAAACCGTCGTGAAAGGATCGAGTATCGAGACCGATCTCGCGTTGGTGGATGAACGACAGCCGATCGCGATGCAGGAACTCGATCGGATCCTCGACGGTGATGATGTTGCGCGTGGTCACGCGGTTGATGGCGTCGATGATGGCGGCCAACGTGGTGGACTTGCCCGAGCCGGTCCGGCCGGTGAGCAGGATCAGGCCGCGCGGCGAGAACGCCAGCTCGCGGATCACCGGCGGCAGTCCCAGATCCTCCAGGCTCGGCACCTCGACCGGCACGTGGCGCAAGGCCAGCGCCGGAGTGCCCCGCTGCATGAAGATGTTGGCGCGAAACCGGGCCAACCCCGAGATCCCGAAGGCGAAGTCGATCTCGTTGTGGGTGGAGAAATACAAGCGCTGCTCCTCGCTGAGCAGCTGGTTCGTGACCTCGCGCAGCTGCTGGGGGCTCGGCGACGGTTCGTCCAGCGTGTACAGCACGCCATCGACCCGCACCACCGGCGGAGTGCCGGTCTTGAGGTGCAAGTCGCTGCCTCGCGCCGCGATCATCTTTTCCAACACGCTGCGGATGTTCATGGGATCCCGCTCAGGGCCACCGGAGGGCGGCTCAGAACGACTCGAGCAAGAACAACTTCTGCCCGTACTCCACGGGCTGGGCGTTCTCGACCAGGATGCGGGCGATGCGCCCCCGCACCTCGGACTCGATCTCGTTCATGAGCTTCATGGCCTCGACGATGCAGACCGTCTGCCCGATCTCGACCACGCTGCCGACCTCCACGTAGGGATCCGCATCAGGCGCGGGGGCCCGGTAGAAGGTCCCCACCATCGGCGAGGTGATCGCCACCAGGTCCTCGGTCGCGGCCGCGGCAGCGGCCGGGGCGGCACCTCCCGCCGGCGCTGAGCTGGGGGCTCCCGTCGCCGGCACGTGAGCGACCACCGCGGAACCGGTATGCGCCGAGATGCGGACGGTCCTGCCGCCCGACGTGACCTCGAGCTCCCCGATTCCGGTTCGCTGCACCAGGCGGATCAGCTGTTTGAGCTCCGACAGCTCGAACCCGCCGGGTCTCACACCGGAGGAGTTATCGGCGGAGGGATCGCCCGCCTTGATCGGGCCTCGGGCGCGCCGCGGGGGTGCTGCGGCCGAGCGGTCCTTGGCGGACCGGCGGCGCGCGTCCTTAGCGTTTCGCTTCACGAGCCAAGTGCCCGGCTAGGGCGCGAAGGGCCAGCAGGTAGCTTTCCGCCCCGAACCCCTGCACCGCTCCCAGGGCAGCGCCGGTAATCAGGGATGGATGACGGAAGGCTTCTCTCGCGTGGGGGTTGGACAAGTGCACCTCCACGACCGGAAGGCCTGCGGCGGCCACGGCATCCCGCAGCGCCACGCTGGTGTGGGACAACCCGCCGGGGTTCAGCAGCACGCCGTGGCAACGAGCCCGCGCGCCGTACAGCGCCTCGATCAGCACGCCTTCGTGCTGGCTCTGCAGGCACTCCACTTCGCATTCGAGGTCCTGCCCGAGCTGCCGAAGACGGTGGTCGACGTCGTCCAGGGAGTCGTGCCCGTAGATCTCCGGCTCGCGGACGCCGAGGGCGTTGAGATTCGGACCGTGCAGGACCAGGATGCGCGGCATCAGACCTGGGCCCCGACCTCGATCAGAGCCGACCGCACCAAGCGGCGCTCGATCGGACGCGGCACGCTAGCATGGCCCACGCGGGGCGTCAACACCCAGCGCACTCTTCCCCCTCCGCGCTTCTTGTCGCGGCCCATCGCCGCGAGCAGGGTGAGGAGCGGGACGGCCGGCATCCGGCGCGGCAGGCCCAGCGCGTCGAGCAGCGCGTCGTGCCGCGCCCGCCCGGCGGCCGACAAGCCGGCAACCCGCACCGACAGCGCCGCAGCCGCGCGCATGCCGATCGCCACCGCTTCCCCATGCAGCAGCCCCCGGTAGCCGCGCGCCGCCTCGAGGGCGTGTCCGAGCGTGTGTCCGTAGTTGAGCGCGGTCCGCACCCCGGGACGATCCTCCCGCTCGTCTCGCCGCACCACCTGCGCCTTGACGCGGATCGCGCGCGCGACCGCGACCGCCAGCAGCCTGCAATCGCCGGCCGCAAGCAGGGCAGCGTAGCGCTCGACCCAAGCGAAGAGCTCGGCATCGACCGCCATGCCGAGCTTGGCGAGCTCGGCGAGGCCGGCCCGGCGATGACGGTCGGGCAGAGTGGCCAGGGTGTCGGGATCCGCCAGTACTGCCGCCGGCTGATGGTAGGCCCCGACCAGGTTTTTGCCGAGCGGCAGGTTGACGGCGGTCTTGCCGCCGACGCAGGCGTCCACCTGAGCCAGCAGCGAAGTCGGCACGTCGATCCAGGGAACGCCGCGCAGCCAAGTCGCGGCGGCGAAGCCCGCCAGGTCGCCGACCACGCCCCCACCCAGCGCCACCACCGCGTCGCGGCGCTCGATCTGGAGCGCGGCCAGCCATTTCCACAACCGCGCGAGTTGCAGCGGGCTCTTGGCGCGCTCGCCGGGCGGTACCGTCACCAGGGTCGCCGGGATCCCGGCGCGCTCGAGCGAGTGCAGCGCTCGGGTCGCGTAGAGTGCCGCCACGCGAGCGTCGCTGACCAGCACCGCGCGTCGCGCCCCCACCGAACGGGTGAGCCTACCCAGACCCTTCAGCGCACCGCAGCCGATACGGAAGCGAGAGCGTGCGGGGCGGGCCGGGAAGCGGACCAGGAGGTCGGGGGCCACCGGCGCAGTATATCAGCGCCGGCGGGACGGCGGGGTTCAGGCTCCGCCTGAAGACGCGTCGGCGCGGCCGTGAGACTCCCGACAGCGCGGCCGGCAGGAGCCGGGGCTGGGCAAGCTTCAGGCGAGAACACTCGACCGCTTCCGCGAGACTCCCGACAGCGCGGCCGGCAGGAGCCGGCGCGCGTCGGCGGGCCAGGGAGCGGAGCCAGGATGGCGGAGCGACCGGGTCTCGTGGAAGCGGTCGAGTGTTCTCGCCTGAAGCTACCGCGGTTTGACGGGCCGATCCTTGAGGCGCGAGAGCTCTTCGGTCAGGCGCTGGATCTCCTTCTCGAGCTCGGCGATCCGAACCGGCGAACGATCGGCCTCCTCCTCGCCCGGCTCGGCCGCCGCCCACGCGGGCACCGGCTCGGGAGACTCGGTCAGCACGGTGCGGCCGCTCGTCCCCACGTCGCCGCGCACCCACACCAGCTCCACGCGGCTCAAGGGCCGCGTCGCCGCGACCCAGCGGGCGAGCTGCTCGGGGTACTCGACGCGCTCGCGCTCGTAGGCCACGATCAAGTCGCCGGGCTTGATCCCCGCCCGCTGCGCCGGACTGCCCGGCACGACCTCTTGCACTTGGGCGCCGAGCGGCGTGCTCTGGCCTCCCTCGAAGTCGCTCTGCAGGCTGAGGGCGCGGGTGGTCACGCCCAGGAAACCGTGCGGGACCCGTCCGATCTGGCGCAGACTCTCGTACACCGGCCTCACGGTCTCGACCGGCAGGGCGAAGCTCACCCCGCTCGGACGGCGCTCACGATCGGCGTCTTGGCTCACCGGGCCCGGGGGTGCCAACTCTCCTTGTACGATCCCGACCAGCTCGCCCCGGGTGTTGAGGGCCGCCGCTCCGCTGTTCCCCGGGTAAACGGTATTGGTGAGCTGGAGCAGCGACAGATGAGGCTCGAGGAGCCGGTAGGCGATGTTGCCAACCGATTGGGTAGGCTGCGCGCGGTACGAGGTGCCGAGCGAGATCACCCAGTCGCCCACACCGGCCCGACGCGGCGCGAAGCGCAGCACCGGCAACCGCAGCGAGGGGACGCGGAGCAGAGCCAGGTTGAAGATCGGATCGAGGCCCAGCAGCTCGGCGTCCACCTGGAGGCCGTTGGCGGTGCGGACCTGCATGCGCTGGGCGCCCACCACGACGCTCGCGGTCGTGAGCACCGTGTTGGCCTCGAGCGCCACGCCGGAGCCGACCCGCGTGCGCACTCGGTGATCCGGCGAACCGCTCTGCCCCGCGTGGCGCGGGCCCAGGCGGTACGCGAACACCGTCACGACCGAAGGGCGGGCGCGTCGGGTAATTTGGTCCACGTCGGTCTGGAGGGCCGACAGCGTGCCCTGGGCCGAGACCGCATGAAATCCGAGGACGATTCCCAGCGCCACACCCGACAGGACGACCCCGACCTTGCCCAAGCCGCTCGGGGACCCGACCGACACGACGAGGCTCTCGAGCTAGAACGTGATCACGGCTCGCTCGCCGCGCGCGCGATGCGGCGTGAGCCGCGAGGTCGGGTGGGCGCGGCCCTTGCGCAGGGTCATCGCGTCGAGGATGAACTCCACGTCGTCCCCTTGCTCCCACAGGCTATCGGACAGGGCGACCTGCCCCTGCCGGTCGGCCGCCCCCCGGCCGGCCACCGCCACGGGTTCCGACGTGCCGGGCGCCGCGCGCAGGACCGGCTCCGTCGGCCGACTCGAGCCCTCCACCAGCATCGGCTCCTGGACGCTCGGCATCTCCTGGCGCGCCGCCGACCGGGGCGCCAGCGTGCCGGTCCATTGGATCACCGTCGCCCCGGAGATCGCCAACAGGGCCGCGGTCGCGGTGATCGGGATCCAGCGCGAGGTGGCCACGGGGATGCGATCCGGGACGGGGACCGCGCGACGGGCCTTGGCCAGCGCCCGCTCGTCGAGCCCCGGAGCGACCTCGACCCGGGGCAGGGATCCGACCAGCTCGAGCGTCCGAGCCAGCTCGTCGTACTCGCCCCGGCACGACGGGCAGCCCGCGAAGTGCGCCTCCAGCCCCTCGCGCTCGGCCTGCGTCAACTCGTCGTCCCAATAGGCCCCAAAGAGCCCGCGAGACTGACAGCAGTTCATGGCGTCCCTTCCTGGCGTAGCACTGGTTGCAGTTTGCGCTTCAACATCGCGCGGGCTCGGTTGATGCGCGAACGCACCGTTCCGCCCGGGATGCCGAGCATTTGTCCGATCTCCTCGTACGCGAAACCTTCGATGTCTCGCAGCACCAGAGCCAGCCGGTACTTCTCCGGCACGCTCGCGATCGCCCGCCCCACCGCCCGCTGGAGCTGTTCGCGCTGCAGCGTCTGCTCCTGGCCCTCGGTGGGGTCGGCCAACTGGATCGCGCTGTCGCTCACCATCTCCTGGAGCGCGTCCAGGCTGAACCAGTTGCGTCGTCGAACCCGTCGCCGGATCTCGTTCTTCGCGAGGTTAGCGGCGATCGTGAACAGCCAGGTGGAGAACTTCGAGCCCCGGCGGTAGTTCCTCCGGTGGATATAGACCCGGACGAACACCTCCTGGGCCAAATCGTCCGAGCACTCCCGATCATTGAGCACCCGACTCACCAGGTTGGTGACGCGGCCCTGGTAGCGGCGGACCAGCTCCGAGAAGGCTCGCTCGTCCTGCTCGGCGACCCGTCCCATCAGGTCCTCGTCGGACAAGGAGACGATGGGTGCCGGGACCGGGTCGTGATCAGGCGGCACGGGCAACTCCACCCGATCTTCTTACCCCATGGAAACCGAAGGGTTCCACGGTGTCAGCGCAGCTCGGACAATTTGGCTTTGAGTCTCGGGTTGGAGCTGTCATTGGACAAGCTCTGGCGGTATTGGTCCCTGGCCAAGTCGTTGAGCCGCAGGTCCTTGTACACGTCCCCCAGGTGCTCTCGCACGATCGGATCGCCGCCGGTGAGCGACACCGCCCGTTCCAGGTACGACCGGGCCTCCTCCAGCCGGCCGAGGCGGTAGTACGCCCAGCCCAGCGAATCCAGATAGGCCCCGTTGTCCGGGTCGAAGGCCAGGGCACGACGGATCAGGCCGAGCGCTTCGTCAAGATTCCGGGCGTGGTCGGCGAACAGGTAGCCCAGGAAGTTGAGCGCCGATGGGTTGTCGGGCTCGCGTGCGAGCACGTCACGCACCGCGTACTCCGCACCGGGCAGGTCTCCGAGCTTCTCGCGACAGACCGCCAAGTCGAAGGCCAGTCCGTTGACGGTCGGAAAGTGAGCGGCAGCCTCGCTCCACACCCGTTCGGCCTCGGCCAGCCGGTCGTCCGCCTGGTAGGTGCGCGCCAGCTGCACGCGCGGCGCCAAGGAATCGGGGGCGATCTCCGCCGCCCGACGCAGGTGCTCGATCGCCCGACCGGTGCGGTGGCAAAGCTCCTCGATGTGGGCCGCCCGCAGTCGCGCCTCGAGGTCATCGGGTTGTCGAGCCACGTCGGCCTCGGCTTCGGCCGTAGCCTGCTTTCCGCGGCCGGCGCGGGCCAGCACCGTGAGGCGCACGGTCCGAGCCTCCGGATCGTCCGGCCGCAGGCGCTTCAGATCGTCGAGGAGCTTGAGCCCCTGGGACGCCGCGCCGGAGTCGAAGGCCAGTTGCGCCTCGACCTCCAGGACCTCCAAGTCGTCGGGCCGCGCGCGGGCCAGCGTCCGCGCCTCCTGGAACGCTTCCCGGTGCAGCTTCTGGCGGCTCAGCACCACGATCAGGCGCCGCCGGGCCGCCTGATCGTGAACGTGGACGCTCAAGTGCCGACGGTAGAGCTCGGCGGCGGCGGGCAGCCGGCCCAGGTTCTCGGCGATCCAGCCCTCGAGGAAAAACCGGCCCGGGCGCAACGGGTTCAGCTCCACCGCCTTCGCCATCGCGCTGTCCGCCGAGCTGAAGCGGTTCGAGCGGGCCTCGGCGGCGCCGAGCTGGAACCAGGCCTCGCCATCGTCCTCCTCCACCCAGACGATGCGACGATAGCAGCGCGCCGCCAGCGCGACCCGATCGAGCCGCTCCGCGGCCCGGGCCAGGGTGCGCAGGAACTCGAGCTCGGTCGTGTCCTCGCGCGCCGCGCTCTCCAACGGCGCCACGGATTCGCTGTCGCGGCCCAGATTGAGGAGCGCCGAGCCCTTGAGCCAGTGCGCGCGTGCGTCGTGGGGGTCGATCGCCAGCGCCCGCTCGGCGAACTCGAGCGAGCGCTCGGCGTCGCCCAAGGTCGCCGTGACCTCGCTCACCCGGCGCGCGATGCCCGCCGAACGATCGTCGATCAGCATCGCCCGGTAGTACTCGCGCAAGGCCTCCGGGCCTGCCCCCTGCTCCTCGAAGAGGCGACCCTGGGCATAGCGGCGCAGAGCCTCCTCGCTGGGATAGGGCGTCTCGGGCCCGGAAGCCGGAATCGCCGAGCCGATCCAGATGGCGGTCGCAAGGAGCAGCATGCCGACCTGAGGCTAACACGGACCGGCCCACGGGCCGAAGCGCGCCCGCGCGGCATCGTCTCGGGAATGAGCCGGTCCTGGTCCTCAGCGCGAGAACGGTGTGCGCCGCCCCTTGCCGGGCCGTCGTCCGAACGCGGAAGCGGCACCACCCTCTCCCGGGGCCGCCGGGTCCAGGTTCGTCATCGGGCCGGGAGCGCGCGGGAACGGTTCGGGAGCCGCTTCCTCGTCCCGCTCCAGGAACGGTCCCGTTTCCTCGCGAGCCATCGGGGATTCCGGAGCGTCTTCGTGGGCCGCCTGGCGGGGATCACGGTCCTCTTCCGAGCCACGCGTGGCAGCAGAACGCGCCGACGGGTCGCCGCCCGACGGCTCGCCGCGTCCCGCAGCCGCGGGGGCGGCGCCCCAAGCATAGGGATCGACGTGAGCCTCTTCGCGCGGCCCTTCGGGCCGCCCGACCTCCTCGTCCTCGTCTTCCTCATGGGCCTTGGGCCGCGGCTCCACCTCGGCCACCGGCCGCGCCGACCGCTGCGGCCTGGGCGGCCGGCTCGCTCGCGGCGCGGCGGGGGCGGGAGGCGCGCCCGCTTCGCCGGGCTCGGAGCGGCCGGCTCGTCCGCCGCGCCGTCCGCGCCGCCGACGCAGGCGTTCGGGATCGTCGGTGAGGTCTTGCACGTCCCGCCCCGCCGAGGGCGCCCTCGCCGGCACCGGGGCCGGCACCGGGGCCGGCTCGCGGGAATGGGCGCTCGGACCCGACGCGCGCCCCGCACGCCGCATCTCCCGATCGGAGAGCGGTCCCCCCTCGACGCGCTCCAGGGCGTCGCGCGCCGCGGCCTGCTCGGCCTCCTTCTTGTTGCGCCCCTTGCCCTCCCCCAAGGTCCGTCGCCCGACGATCACCTCGACCATGAACTGCTTGGAGTGATCGGGCCCCATCTCGCTCCGGATCCGGTACACCGGGTGCGTGCGGTAGGTGCTCTGGACGTATTCCTGCAAATGACTCTTGTAGTTGGTGTGCCGCTTGTCGGCCATGATCACTCGCGTATCGCGGAGCAGCCAGCGCTCGATGAAGGCCCGCGCGGCCTCGAACCCCTGGTCGAGGTAGATGGCGCCCACCACGGCCTCGAACACGTCCGCCAGGATGGATAGGCGCTGACGCCCCCCCGATTCCACCTCGGAGTGGCTCATCAGCACGAAACGGCCGAGGCCCATGGCCAGCGCCCGGCGCGACAGGATCGCCTTGGACACCAGCAGGGACTTGGTCTTGGTGAGCTGCCCCTCGTGCTCGTTGGGATGGGCCCGGTACAGGAACTCGCTGGTCACTAGGCCCAGCACCGAGTCGCCCAGGAACTCGAGGCGCTCGTTGGATTCCCGCGGTCCCTGCCCGGTGACGTGCAGATAGGAGCGGTGAGTCAGCGCCAGCTTGAGCAACCCCGGCTGACGAAAGCTGAGGCCGTAGCGCTGGCTGAACTCGGCGAGGGCGCGGGATTCCTGGTCGCCCAGCGCCCCCGGAGAACGCGCCGGGCGGGCACGGGCCGCACCGCGCTCCGGCGCGAACAGACTGTGGAGCCAGCGCCACAGCGAAAATCCGGTACGCGCGGGTGCTGCCGGCGGGCGCGGCCCGCGCCCGCGACCGCCACGACGGCGGGAACGTCTGCGAGCTACATCACGGCCTTCACGGCCAGGGTCACGTTGTGTCCCCCGAACCCGAACGAGTTCGAGAGGGCGGCCTTCACGCGATGCGTTCGGGCCTGATTCGGGACGAAATCGAGGTCGCATGTGGGATCCGGTGTTTCCAGGTTGATCGTGGGTGGGACGATACCGCGCGAGAGGGTCAAGGCGGTCGCCACCGCTTCGAGTCCGCCCGCGGCACCCAGCAGGTGCCCGGTCATGGACTTGGTCGAGCTCACCATCAGCCGGCGGGCGTGCTCGCCGAACACGGCCTTGATCGCTGCGACCTCCGCCGGATCGCCGGCGGGGGTCGAGGTGCCGTGGGCGTTGATGTGT
>DASXTP010000085.1:0-65529 GCA_036505355.1 Candidatus Eiseniibacteriota bacterium
GTCACTCCCCGTGCGCGACCTCGCCGCCCAGGTGGGCCGCGATCGCCACCAGCACCACCACCACCAGTCCCCAGACCCAGGCATAGCGCCTGGCCGGCTTTCGGAGCAGCAGCACCACCCAAAGCGCCTGGGCCAGCCCCACCGCGATCCCCCATTTCTGGTGGAGAGCGACCAGCCACTCCTTGGGCTCGCCCTTGAACTCGTCGGCCGCGAAGACACCCGAAAAATAGGATGCGAGCGCACCCAAGGCGGCGGCCCACACCGTCCAGAACGCCACCGGTTCGAGCTCCGGTCTGGTTCGAGCGAGGATCAGCAGCAACGCTCCGGCCAGTGCGAGCACGATCGGGAAATGGACCAGCCGGTTGTGGACGTGCTCGAGCAAGGCTTCGCGCAGCGGCGCCATTCGGTACGGGGCCACGGTGCCGGCACGAGCAACGGCAGCCTGGCCCGAGTCCGCGGCGCTGGCGGCCCGAGCCCGCTGGTGAGCCGGATGCGCTTCGCTCCGCACCGCCCCGACGAGCAACGAACCAGCGACCAGGAACGCCAACACGCCCGCTCGCCTCATCCGGAGGTCGTGAGCGCTTGGACGCTCACCCGATCCCATCCGCGCCCGATGACCGGGACGCGTCACCGCCTGATCTTGCCGTGGAGGCGCTGCCCGACCCCATCACGTCGTCGGAGTCTCTCTCACTCCCACGAAACCCATCCGCCCTCGGCGTATCGACAGGCATAGGCCAGCTCGCCGGTGTCGATCGAGAGGACCTGCACGATGCGCGGGTGTCGGTGTCCGTGCAGATGGGCCGCGTAGATTCCCAGGGTGGAGAAACGAGCTTCGCAATAGGGGTCGTAGTAGAAATAGCCCGGCGGCGGAACGTTGGTGATGGAAAAGTCGAACGAGAATTCAGCCGGCGAGCCGTAGTAGCGGGGTCCTCCGCAGAAGGCCGGATACCCGTAGTACCGATACCCGTGGTACGGGTATACGCGGACGACGCGCGGGCCGTAAAAGACATGGCCGTGATGGATGCGCACCGGTGCAAAACGGGGCCCGTGATGCGCACGCGGGCGGTAGTGAGCCTCGGCCGGTGCCGTCGCCGCCATCAGGGCCGCGGCGACGAGGGCGGCGACGGAGACACGCCTAGCGGAGAATCCGATCGATCGTTTCATGACGTCCTCACGCGGATGTGATCCTTGCGTTCCAAGGGGAGCAGTCCGCAAGTATGGTGCTCCTCCGGTCCCGAGCGATCAAGCTCCTTGGCGCCGGGCGAATGCCTCTCGGTCGTTTCTTGACACGGGCCTGGCTGCAGTGACGGAGTGGCCTGCTGCCTCAACTCGCCGCGCGCACGAGATCCATGCCGCACTTGGGACACTGGCCAGGTCGGTCCGAAATGACCTCGGGATGCATCGGGCAGGTGTAGTGCACGGCGTCGCGGTTCGACCGCCGCTCATGCCGGTCCACCCTCGGGCCTTGATCCCGTGGTCCCCAGGCTTGGAGACCCTCCTTGCGCCAGCGTGAATCGCTGCCGACCGCGAGAATCCACGTCGTGGTGAATCCCTCGTTGGCCAGCAAGGCATCGATGACCTCCTCCCGGTGACGTTCGTCACGCACGAGCTGCTCGGCCGCGCGATGTAGTCGCCGGTCGATGCCCTGCGAACTGGCACCTGCGTCCTTGGGCACGACGGGCTCCTCAGTAACCAGGCGGGAGGCCCGGTCACGGAGGTCGGGATCCTGCCCGATGGCGTCCACCAGATCCGCAACGAAGCGCTCATCGGCCATGGCGGCCCGCACGAGCGCCTCGCGGCCCCCCTCTTTGTCCAGCAACCGCTCCACCCGTGCGCTTGCACGCGACGGTCGTTCCACCGCTGCTCCCATGTTGCAGGTGCTGGGTCCGCTGCAGCACTGTGCATTGACGTGGCTCACCATGAGAGAGGCTGCCCCAACTCCGACAATCACCGCAAAAGCCCACAACCACCTTCGGTGCATGATGCATCTCCTCCTTCGTCTACGGGCCGACGGGCTACTGGATGACGACACGGCCGCCGAGCATGTGCATGCCACACTGGTAGCTCAGCGTCCCTGCCTCGCTTGCGGGCAGCGTGATCCGCACCGCCTGGTTGAGCGGAAGCGCGTACTTCTGATTGAGGCTCGCGAACTCGACCTCCTTCGCGCATGTCTGGTCTGTCTTCCGGGTCATGATGAGCGTCACGGCTTGTCCGGCGGGAACCTTCACCTCTGCCGGCTCGAAGCCCTTGTCGGTCACATCGATGTGCACCTCACCACCGGTTTGGCCAGACCGACTCTGCTGGCAGGCTCCGAGCACCAGAGCCCCGGAACCGACGAGCAGCGTTACGAGAAGACTGAAGATCATCCGCTTCATGGCATCCCTCCCGGTTGTTGACTTGCGACCATGGGTTCCATCACCGCCATCCGCTCGGGCAGGTGACGCCCTTTCCACCAGGCGTAGATCGCCGGGTAGACGAGCAGCTCGAGCACGAACGAGGTGATGACGCCGCCCACCATGGGCGCGGCGATGCGCTTCATGACGTCCGCGCCTGCACCGTGGCCCCACATGATCGGCAACAGGCCGAACAGGATGGCGCACACCGTCATCATCTTGGGGCGGATGCGGTGCGCCGCGCCCTCGACGATGGCTTCCGTCAGATCCGGGCGATCGTGGAGCCGCCCCTGCTCACGCCGATCCCGATGGGCGAGATTGAGGTAGAGCAGCATCACCGTGCCGGTCTCGGCGTCCAATCCAGCGAGGGCGATCATGCCCACCCACACCGCGACACTCAGGTTGTAGTGGAGTAGCCAGATGAACCAGACCGCGCCCACGAGCGAGAAGGGCACGGCCAACATGACGATCCCGGCCTGGGGCACCGAGCGCAGGTTGAAGTAGAGCAGCGCGAAGACGATGAGCAGCGTCACCGGGATCACCCACGCCAGGCGGGCCTGTGCGCGCTGGAGGTACCGGAACTGGCCCGACCAGTCGAGGCGGTAGCCCGGCGGGAGCTGGACCTTCGTCGCGACCGCACGCTGGGCGTCGCGCACGAAGCTCGCCAGCGGACGGCCGGCCACATCGACGGAAACGAGCCCCGTGAGCTGCCCGTCCTCCTCCTGGATCATCGGCGGGCCGTTTCGGAACCGTAGGCTGGCGACCTGGCCGAGTGGCACTTGAGCCCCGGCTGGCGTGGGTACGAGCACGCGGGCGAGGGCGTCGGGCTCGTCGCGCAACTCCCGCGCATAGCGCAGCGCAACGGTATAACGTTCGCGCCCCTCCACCGTCTGCGTGACCGCCGCGCCGCCGATCGCGGCCTCAATCACGTCCTCCACGTCGCCGACGGTGAGGCCATAGCGCGCCGCCGCGGCGCGATCGATGTCGAAGTCGAGGAAGCGCCCGCCGGTCAGCCGATCGGCGAAGGCGCTGCGCGTGCCCGGCACGTCACGCACCGCGTTCTCGACGGCGACCGCGACGCGCTCGATTTCGGACAGGTCCGAGCCGAACACCTTGATCCCCACGGCGCTGCGCACGCCGGTCGCCAACATCTCGTTGCGGGTCTGGATCGGCATCCACCAGATGTTGGGCATCCCCGGGTAGCGGAGCTTGCCGTCCATCTCGGCGATCAGCCGTTCCCAGGTCATCCCGGAGCGCCACTCGCGCTCGGGCTTCAGCGTCACGACCGTCTCGAACATCGAGAGCGGCGCCGGGTCGGTGGCGCTGCGGGCGCGTCCGGCCTTGCCGAACACGGTCTCGACCTCCGGCACGCCCTTGAGCTGCCGGTCCATCTGCTGCAGCACCGTGGCGGCTTCGGTCTCGGACATGCCGGGAGGCGCGGTCGGCATGTAGAGGAGCGTGCCCTCGTTGAGCGGGGGCATGAACTCGCTGCCGAGCACAAGAAAGATCGGGATCGTGGAGAGCAGGAGCGCTGCCGCACCCGCGACCACGGACTTCCGGCGACGCACCGCCCACCGCACGACCGGCGCATACCCACGCACCAGCGCCCGAGAGATCGGGTGTTCGTGTTCGGGCCGGATCTTTCCGCGGATGAACCAGGCGGCGAGCGCCGGGGTGAGCGTCACCGCGAGCAGGGCCGCGAAGGCCATGGAGTAGGTCTTCGTGAACGCCAGCGGCTTGAAGAGGCGCCCCTCGGTGCCCTGGAGCGTGAAGATCGGCAGGAACGAGACCGTGATGACGAGCAGCGCGAAGAAGATGGGGTGCCCCACTTCCTGCAGGCCCTGGACGATGGCGGCCTCGCGGGTGCCGCGCCTCCCGCCCTCCTCCCAGCGTTCGAGCTTCTTGTGCACGTTCTCGACCATGATGATCGAGGCGTCGACCATGGCCCCGATCGCCACCGCGATGCCGCCAAGCGACATGATGTTGGCGGTCAGTCCCTGCCCCGCCATCGGAACGAAGGCGAGGAGCACGGCCACTGGCAGGGAGAGGATCGGCACCAGCGCGCTGCGGAAATGGAACAAGAAGAGAACGATGACCGCGCTGACGATCAGCATTTCCTGGAGCAGCTCGTGCCACAGGGTGTGCACCGCCCGCTGGATGAGGTCGGCGCGGTCGTAGGTGACCACGAGCTGCACCCCGGGCGGGAAGGAGCCGCGGACCTCGGCGAGACGCCTCTTTATTCCGTCGATCACGCGCAGCGCGTTCTGCTTCTGGCGCATGATGACGATGCCGCCGACGACCTCGCCCCGACCGTCCAGTTCGGCGATGCCCCGGCGCGGCTCGGGCCCGAGGTGCACGGCCGCGACATCCCGCAGCATCACGGGCACGCCACCCGAGCCCAGCTTGACCGGGGTCTGCTCCACGTCGGCGATCCCTCGGATGTATCCGCGGCCGCGCACGAAGTGCTCGTGCTCGGAGATCTCGACTACTCCGCCACCCACGTCACCGTTCGAGCGCCGGATGGCGTCGGCCACGTCGCGCACCGAGACGCCGTAGCTCTGAAGTTTCGCGGGATCGAGGTCCGCCTGGTACTGCTTGACGAATCCGCCAACCGAGGCGACCTCGGCCACGCCGTCGACTCCCTGCAGCCAGTAGCGGAGCGTCCAGTCCTGGAACGAGCGGAGCTGCTGGAGATCGTTGTGACCCGTGGTGTCCACGAGTGCGTATTCGAACACCCAGCCGACGCTCGTGGCGTCCGGACCGATCTGCGGGTTGACCCCCTCGGGCAGCCGGTTGCGAATCGACGCCAGGTACTCGAGCACGCGGCTGCGCGCCCAGTAGAGATCCACACCATCCTTGAAGACGACGTAGACGAACGAGTCGCCGATCATCGAGAGCCCGCGCACGTACTGCACCCCCGGGGCGGCCCGGAGCGCAGTGACGATCGGGTAGGTGATCTGATCCTCGACCAGGTCAGGGCTCCTCCCCATCCACTCGGTCGAGATGATCACCTGCGTGTCGGACAGGTCGGGAACCGCGTCGAGCGGCGTTCGGAAGACGGCCGCGATGCCGAAGCCGACGGCGACGAGAACCGCGATGACGGTAAAGATGCGCTGGCGCGCGCAGGCGGCGATCAGGCGTTCGATCATGATCGCCTCACCACTTCTGCGCGGCCGAGCGCAGCTTGCTCTCCGCCGCGACCAGGAAGTTCCCCGACGTCACCACGACTTCTCCCGTTTTGAGACCAGCGAGAACCTCGTAATAACCGCTGGAACGACTGCCGAGCCGCACTTCGCGTGGCGCGAGCCGGCCGTCACCGAGATCGACGAACACGACGAAGCGCTCGCCCGTCGGCAAGACCGCGGACTCCGGCACGGCCAAAGTCTCGAGGCGCGGTGTCCCCAGCTCGACGTCCACGAACGTGCCCGGCTGCAGCCGGCCCTCCCGATTGCCGACCTCGATCCGCACCTCGGCGGTGCGGGTCAGGCTGTCGAGTGAGGGGTAGACAAAGGAAACGAGCCCGCGGCGCGTGATCGTGCTCCGGTACGGGTCGTGAATGAGGGCTGCCATGCCCCGGCGCACAAAGGGCGTGTCCCGCTGCGGTACGCTGGCGATGACCCAGATCGGGTCGAGCTGAGCGATCCGGAACAGCACCTGCCCGGCCTGGAAAGCGCTCCCCTGGACGACGTTCTTCTCCGTGATCACGCCCGACGCCGGCGAGCGAATGGGAATTGCCTCGAGGGGTCGATCCCCCCGCGCGATCTCATCGATGTCCGCCGGCGAGAGGTCCCACAGGGTCAGGCGTTCGCGCGCCGCCGCGGCGAGGTCTGCCGACGAGCTGGCCATCGTCGCCTTGCCCTGATCGGACCGGGCTGCCCGGGTGGCCTCGAGGTACTCCTGCTGCGCCGACCAAAGCTCCGGGCTGTAGACCATGAATAGAAGCTGCCCGCGCCGCACCGGTTGCCCGGTGACGGTCGCCGAGAGCCGTCGCACCCAGCCATTGAACTTGAGCGCCACCTCGGCCTGGTGGGCCTCGTCGTAGGCGACACGCCCGGGCACACGCAAGGTGGTGGACAGCTCTCGGACCTGCACCTTGTCCGTGCGAATGCCCAGGGATTGCCGTCGCGCGGCGTCGATCATGACGGCACCGGCGCTCGAGTCCGCAGGCATGGACGACATTGTCCCGGCTGGCATCGATCCGGCCGTGGGCTCGCCCGGCGGCTGGGTGCCTCCGGCGAAAGCGAGCCCTCGGATGGACGTGCTCAGGCGGTATTGAGCCTCGGCAGGAGGGCCTTTCGTGGGGCGCAATCGCACGGCCACGTCCCATTCGCCCCCCATCGCGAGACCATAGGACGCACGGTAGATGCCCGGGCCCCCTGGCTTCACCTTGCTCCGGCTCTCCATGTAAGGCATGGTGCCCATCTGCGGCATGCTCACCACCACTTCCACAGCACCGTGCATCGGCTTCCCGGATGTATCGCGCGCGACCACCGTGATCGTGTTGTCCCCGACACGCGCGGGATCCGGGCTGTTGGCCACACTCACACGCCAAATCCCGACGTTTTGCATGGGCATGTTCGCAGGCAGTGCGCGGCCGCCCTGGCAACCTGCGAGCACCAACATCGCGACCGGCACCCCACCCAAGACCCACCATGCCCAACGCTTCTCGATCCATCCGCGGCTCATGGCATCTTCTCCTTCTCGAGGGCGCTCGGCAGCTCCCCGAGTGCGCGGTCCAAATCCGCCCGGGCCTCGTGCAACATGGCCAGGGACTCATCCGCTTCGAGCCGAGCACGAAGGAAATCGCGCAGCGAGTTGAGCACCGTGAGGAAGTCCGTTCGGTTCGCTTCGTAGCTCGCCCGCGCGGCTCGGAGCGTGCGTTCCGCAAGCGGGAGCAGCCGCTCGCGAGCGATCTGAACGTCGTGCGCCTGCTCGTGAAGTCGTGCCGCTGCCACCGCCACCTGAAGCTCGATGCTGTCCCGGACGACTTCGCGCTGGCTCTCGCTGGCAGCGAGTCGCGCCTGGGCCTCCGCTCGGGTCGCCGAGAGGCGACCCAGATGGATGGGAAGGTTCATCGTCATCCCCACCGTGGTGCGCAGCTCGGGCTCGCTCCAGAATCGGTCGTAGGCGACGCCGAAGCTGGTTTCGGGAAGCCCCTGCCGCCCGGCAAGCGCCACCTCCGCCCGACTGGCCTCGACGCGAGCATCCACGGCCCGCATCTCGGGGCGGAGCGCGCGCGCGCGCGGCGCGAGATCGGCGTGGACCACGATGGTGTCAGGCAGCGACAGGTCGTTGGGCGGAGGAGGGAGCCAGCCCTCCGCTGGCTCATGCATGAGGGTGTTCAGCGTGGCGACGACCACGCGGCGCTCTCGATCGAGGATCACCGCGTCGTGGTCGAGCATGGCCAGCTCGGTGTCGACCTGGAGCGGATCCTGCTGGCCGACCAGTCCGGCCGAGTACTTGGCGAGCGAGATCCGACGGAACTCGGGCAGGAGGTCCCGCAGCTCGCGGTTGAGCGCAAGGGCTCGGCCGACCCGCCAATAATTCAGGAACGCGATCCGCGTTTGGTGCGCGAGATCGAGCTGAGCCATTCGAAGATCCCAGGCAGCGGCGCGAGCCTCGGCCTCGCCGATCCGTCGTCGCAAGCCCCGCTGGCCGAACAGCGGCAGCGCCTGCGTCACGCCGACGCGGTACCCCGCCGCGACGCTCGAGCTGCCGAAACTCCGCGGTGCCCCCATCACCTCGAGCATTGGATCTTCCAGTGCGCCCGCCTGGCGCGCCCGCGCGCCTGCCTCGGACCAAGCCGCCCGGGCCGCCGTGAGGGTCGGATTGCGCTCGAGAACACGGCGTAGCAGGTGCTCGAGATCGAGCGAGGCGGTGTCTGCGCTCGCCGCCGGGACCTCGCCCAAGGTGCTCTCGAGATCCATGGATCGGGCCGGGCGCGGCCCACCGGCCAACACCACCACCGCGGCGACGAGCACCGCAGGGAAACGCGACATCGTTCTCGGACTCCTCTCGCGGCCACGCAGGGACGCGCTGCCGCAGCTCGTTCGATGGGAAGCCAGAGGACGGCAACGAGGCCGCCCCGGCTCACTCGGGGACGGGCGCAAGGTCGGGCGCGGAAACGCGCGACGACTCCGGCCCGTCAGCCCGGAAGCGAGCTAGGCGAGAGGAGGGGCGCGGCCGAGACGCTGCGCCGGGAGGTCGAGCCGGGTGGGTGGACTCTCGTCGGAGACGCGCGGGGCGCGCACCGACGGGACCAGGGCGAGGATGGCGGGCGCCGACGGATGCAGAGGCAGCAGCAACGGGGTCACCGCGTCGCCCCGCTCGATCTGCGGCTTCGAGACCGGCGCGGCCGACACGCAGCAGGGAGACACGGCATGCGCTGCGCCTCGCTGCGGGCTCTTGGCCGGAGCGGCATGGCCGCAGTGGGAAGAACCGGTCGAGGCGGCCGCCGCCGGGGTGGACAAGCAGGACATAGGCACACCACCGAGCGCTCCGAGCAGGCAGTAGTTGCTGCCGACGAGGAAGAGCAGCATCGCGGCCACCCTCGTCGGGTGACTCCATCGGGTGCTCGGTCGGTATGGACTCATGTTCGGCATTATGATCGGCTCCCGGCCCACGCCGCTTGTCCCAAGGCCGTCAACTCTTCCGCGGGGATTCGCCGGATCCCCCGCAATCACCGTGCCCTGGCGGTTCGAAGGCCGTAACCGACTCCAGGAACACGGGCCTTGCCGATCGTGGACCGCCCGAATGCTCTGACGCGGCGCTTCGGTCACTGACGGCTTGGCAGCCGGCCATCGTTCCATGGCAGCCAGGGCTAGCGCCGCGACGCTCCCGGGAGCCCGTCGAGCACCACGGTGATCGACTGCGTCGGATCCTTCCCGGCCGGGAGCAGGGCGAGCAAACGCTTGCCAGAGTGCGCGAGGACCAGCCCTCGCTGATCTTTGGGCAGCGTGACGCCCACGCGCGGCGGGCCGAGACGGAACTCGCTGCCGCCGTGGACATCGGCTTCGAACCCGTGGGTCGGGTCGGAGCTCAGCCCGTAGTAGAGTTGCCGGCCGTCTATGCTCCAACCGTAGTTCGTCCCGCCTCCGGTCGTGACCTGGTACTTGCCGCCGGGAACCGGCAACGACTGAACGTAGACCTCGTACTGGCCGGATTCGTCGGAGATATGAAATCCACCGGCCGTCGGGCGAGATCTCGGCACCGGACTCGTTGAAGCGCGTCTTCAGATACGGACGGGGCTTGCGTTCGCGATCCAGCGGGAGCACCCAGAGGTCCCACTGGGTCGCCGGATCCAGTCGCGAGTAGAGGATGCTGCGCCGGTCGGGCGTCCAGCCATGAAATCGCTTGAAGAGCGGGTCGGAGTCCAGGAACGACGAGATCGTATCCCCGACGAGCGATTTGATCTTCACCACCTGCGGTGAATTGTTGTTCCACTCGTAGGCGATGCGCGTTCCGTCCGGGGACCAGACCGGCACCTCGTTCGTGCCCGGCTCGTCGGTGAAGCGGGTGGCCACGCCGCGCTCCAGGTCGACGATCCAGATGTCGGATGCGTCCGCCGACTCGACTCGCTGGAGCGCGACGCGCCGGTCGTCCGGCGCGAGGGAACCCATGACGTAGGGCCCGGGGGAGAACGGAATGGGCGCGATCTCCCGGCCAGTGAAATCGACCCAGGCCAGCCGCTGGTTCGTCACCTGCAACGGGGCGTAGGCGACCGAGCCCGCCAGCGAAGCCGAGGCGATCGGGCCACCCCCGCGGCCCGTCCCAGAGACGATATCGCCCAACGATAGCGGCTCACCGCGCAGCCTGAGTGCCTCGGCGTCGAACCCTTGGGCGATCAGCTTGCCTTCGCGGGCGAACAGCAGGTTGCCGGGCGGCGCCCACGTGACGCCGCTGCCCGCGGACAGCAGCAGCCGGCGCTTTGGCGAATCGAGCGACCCGAGGTACGTGTCGAACTTCCCTGAACGCGCCGGAAGTGCCACGAACACGAAGTGCCGGCCGTCGGGCAGGAATTGCGGAAAACGATGCGCCGTCTCGCCGCGGGTCGAATCGAGCGTGGTCACCGGCTGTGGCTCGCCGCCGCCGGCCGGAACGCGATAGATGCATCCGTTCGAGTTGGGGGCGATGAGGATCACGCCATCCCGGCTCCAGCTGCCGCCGCGTATCGTCTTGATGGGACAGACGATTTCCGCGTCCCCACCGGCAACCGCAATCCTCTTCAGCTTCTCCTGGCTGGCGAAGGCGATCTGGCGGCTGTCCGGAGACCAGAAGACCAAGATGTCCGTCTGGTTGGTGCCGGCAATCGGCCTGGCCACCGTGGATTCGAGCTTTCTCAGCCAGATGCGCGAGTCCCCGGTCGAGTCGTACGCGACGAAGGCCAGCGAGCGACCGTCGGGGGAATCGCGGGTGAGGCCCCGTCGGTCTCCAGGAATACGCCTTCGGGCTGGGCAATCGCGAAGCGTGTAGGCTGCGCCTTTGTGGGGCCGCGCAACGCGCGCGGCGCGAACCACGCCACCGCGGCTGCGAGCAGCGCGACGGCCACGAGGCGCCCCCACTCGAACCGCCGGCGGGAGCCCGTGGCCGCGCCGGACACGGCGATCGAGGAGCTGGACGCCCGCACCGACTGCACGTCCTCGATCTCCATGCGGGCATCGCCGATGTCCCGGAGCCGTCGTCGCGCGTCCTTCTCGAGGCAGTGGCGCAGCAGCCCGCACCCGCTCGGGTGTGCGGGCGGGGAGCGCCGCCCACTCCGGCTCGCCCTGGAGGATGCGCGCGATCGTGTCCGACACGGTCTCGCCAGCGAACGCCTGCCGGCCGGTGAGGCACTCGTAGAACAGGCAGCCGAACGCCCAGATGTCGGCGCGCTTGTCCACCGCCTTGCCACGCGCCTGCTCGGGGCTCATGTAGGCCGCCGTGCCGAGGATCACGCCTGCCCCGGTCGCCGCACGGGTCAGTGTGGGCGAGTGGGAAAGATCGGACGCCAACTCCGAACCGGCGGCGGCGGCGCCCTTGGCGAGCCCGAAATCCAGCACCTTGACCTCGCCGGCCGGCGTGACCTTGATGTTCCCGGGCTTCAAGTCGCGGTGCCCCACGCCGCCCTCGTGGGCGGTTTCGAGCGCCGCGGCCACCTGGCGGCAGAAATCCAGCGTCTCATCGAGCGAGAGCGGTCCCCGCGCGATCCGCTCCGCCAGCGTGTCGCCCTCGACGTACTCGAGGGCCAGGTAGCGACGACCGTCCGCCTCCTCGATCCCGTAGATGCCGGCGATGTTGGGGTGGTTGAGCGACGCCACCAGACGCGCTTCGCGCTCGAAGCGACCGAGCCGCTCGGGATCGCGCGCGAACGCCTCGGGGAGCACCTTGATGGCGACCCGGCGGTCGAGTCGCGTGTCGCGTCCCAGGTAGACCACGCCCATGCCGCCGCGGCCGATCTCGCGCTCGATCGGATAGGGCCCGATCCGTTCAGGCGTCATGCGAGTGGCTCAACGGAGTCTTCGGTTGGTGTCGGCATGCGATCTCCCTTGAATGGACTCTGTGGAGTTCCCTGCAACGGACGCGATGCCGCTCGGCGTCAAAAGCGAGCGGCCAGTTCACTTGCTAACAACAGGCCCCGAACCGCAGGCGGGCCACCTGAGGATACCCGCCTCCGACCGGCTGGCGCCCCGCCTCACCCCTCGGCCTTGAGTCCGCCACCCACCCGCTGGTGAGCGCGCTCGCTTTCCAGCGCCGGCTCGACGTGAACGATGACGTCGGTCAGGCCCGGCCAGCGGACCCTCAGGCGGCGCTCGACGCGATGGCCGAGGGCATGGGCCTCGGCCAACGGGGTCGCCGGGTCCACCAGGATGTGCAGGTCGAGGTGGATGTCGTCGTCGGGACCGCGCGAGCGCACGTTGTGCACCTCGAGCACGCCAGGCTCTTGCAGAGCCGCCGTCTCGACCTCGCCGGGCGGCAGCCGGCGCTCGTCCGACAAGGTCGAGAGCGTGGACTGCAAGATGCGGATCCCCGCGCGCAGGATCAAGCCGACGATGAAGGTGGCGGCGATCAGGTCGGCCCACATCCAGCCGGCGCGGATCATCAGGAAGCTCCCCAGCACCAGCAGGCTCGCCAGCACGTCGCTGCCGGTGTGGGCCGCGTCCGACAGCAGCAGCTCGCTCTTCAGCCGCTTGCCTTCGCGGCCCTCGTAGATCACCACCATCAGGTTGACGGCGAGCGTCAAGCCCAGGACCACGAACCCGAGGCCGGTGATCTCGGGGAGCTTGGGCTCGCGCAGGCGACCGACCGAGGCGGTCACGATCCCATAGCAGCCGGCGAACAACATCACCGCCACCCCGAGCGCGGCGAAGGTCTCGTACTTGCGATGCCCGTACGGGTGGTTGCTGTCGGGCGGTCGTCGGGCCACCGCGATGCCGGCGAGCCCGATCACGTTCGACGCGGCGTCGAGCAGCGAATGCACGCCGTCGGCACCGATGGCGATCGCCCCGGAGCGATAGCCGTAGAGGAGCTTGGCCAGCGCCACGATCAGATTGAGCCCGAGGATCAGCCACAGCACGCGGCTGATGCCGGCAAGCCTCGAGGCAGCGGGATCGCGGAGGTCCACGGGCACCAGTGTACAGGACCGCGAGACTCACCACGCACCGCCGGAGCCAGCGCGGCTCGGGCGCGACGCTGGCGCTCGGCAGGCGCGGCGGCTGTCGGGCTGTCAGGGTCGGCGTCTGTCGGCGGCCGAGGAGGCCGCCCGCGATGCGGGCCCGGCAGCAAGCTCTCGCCCGTGCACCGGTTGCGCGCACCAAAGGTCGGTGCCGCGGCCGCATTTGCTGGCATGGCGATTGCGGCGCGATGTTCGATGCGCGGTGCGCGCGTCTTGGCGCTGGCACCGGCGGGCGCGGAGCGATCATGGCTACGACCTTGCAATCGTTCGGCAGCGAGAGAGCAGTGCCCGAAGGCCGGCTCTATCGCTTGCGCGACCGCGCCCCGGTGCTGCTGCGTCCGATCCGACCCGAGGACAAGGGGCGGCTCATGGAAGGCTTTGAGCGGCTGTCCCCCGAGTCCCGCTACCAGCGGTTCATGGCCGCGGTCGCCGGGCTCTCGGAATCCCAGCTTCGCAGGTTCACCGAGATCGATTATGCGGACCACATGGCCTGGATCGCGCTCGACCCGTCCACTCCCGACCAACCCGCGGTCGGGGTGGCGCGCTACATCCGGCTCCCGGGGCAGCCGGCGGTCGCCGAGGTCGCGGTCACGGTGCTCGACGACTACCAGGGTCGAGGTCTCGGAACGTTGCTGCTCGGCCTGGTCAGTCGGTCCGCCGCGCAACAGGGGATCGCCACCTTCCGCGCCTACGCGCTGGAAACCAACTCCGCCATGATTCGCATCCTACGCGACCTCGGCGCGGCGGTCCGACGCGAGGACACCGGCGTGCTCCGGCTCGACGTGCCCGTGCCGCGTGACGTAGGCTCGCTTCCGGATTCGCCCACCGGGCGGGCGTTCCAGGCGATCGCCCGCAGCTCGTGGGCGGTGGATGAGCCCATCGGGGGGAGGACGCCGTGAAGATCCTCGCCGGCGTGGATGATTCCGCGAACTCGCGGGCGGCGCTCGACTTCATCCGCCGAGCTGCGTGGCCGGCCGGCACCGAGGTCATCGTGCTCTCGGTGGCCGTTCCGCAAGTCGCCGCCTACTCGATGATGGACGCCGGAGCGGCGAGCTACCTGAAAGAGATCCAGGATGCCCTGGTTCGCCGGCACGAAGAGCTCGCGGCTCGCGCCGAGCACGAACTCCGCCAGGCCGGCGTGTCGGCCCGGGCGCAGGTCGCCCAGGGGGACCCCCGCGACGTGCTGGTGCGCGCCGCCGAGGCCGAACGAGCCGACCTGTTGGTGGTGGGCTCGCACGGACGGTCGGGGCTCGCCAAGCTGCTCATGGGAAGCGTCGCCAACCACGTCGTCACCCACGCGCCGTGCAGCGTGCTGGTGGTGAAGATTCCGCCCGCCCAAGAACCCGCACGAGAATCGGGGGGAGAACGATCGTGATTCGGACCATCATGGCAAGCCTGGCGGCCGCGATCGCGTTCGCGTCCTGCGCGACGGTGCCCGCGGCGATTCCGGTTTCGGGCCCGCGAGGGGACTTGGCCCAGCTCGCCGGGCAATGGAGCGGTGAATACCACAGCACGTCGACCGGTCGTCAGGGCAGTATCCTGTTCCAGCTCGCGGCCGACGCCGACACCGCGCACGGCGACGTGCTGATGTTCCCGACTCTGTCGGTCCACGGCGGCAGGCCCGGAGACGAACGAACCACGTCGCGCGATCGGTTGCCGCAGAATCTGACCATCAGCTTCGTGCGGGCGGCCGAGGGCCAGGTCATGGGCAAGCTCGATCCCTACCGCGATCCCGAGTGCGACTGCCTGTTGAACACGACCTTCGAAGGTCGGATCGTCCGTGACCGGATCACCGGCACCTACACGTCGATCCGGCTCTCCGACGGATCCGCGCAACAGGGCGAGTGGAGCGTGAAGCGCCGGAGCGACTGAGACACTGCCGGCTGCCTGAACCGAAGGGGGCGCCTGGCGGCGAAAGCGGTCGACGCGCGACGCGGCCCGGCTGTCATTTGGTCAGAGCCTGCCAGGATGGCGGGGGAGGCTCCCGTTCGGAGGCCCGCGCAGGACGGCCGAGCCTAGCGGAGCGACCTCTCGCAAGCCCTGGGCTCCCGATTTCTGACGAGTCCCTGACGAGAATCGGCCTGGGCGCCGCTCTCCAGACGCGGCACGGACCATGCGTGGTCAAGCACTGAACGGCCCATAGCCGGGCCGGGGCAGGAGCCATGGCATCCACTCGACAGCCGTGGGCGATCGTGCTCGCCGGCGGGGAAGGCTCCCGTGTCCGAGGGCTGACCCGCGATGCCGGCGGGTGGTCGGTACCCAAGCAGTTCTGGCGCTTTGGGCACGAGCCGTCCCTGCTCGAGCGCACGCTCCGCAGGGCGCAGTGCCTGACGCCGCTCGATCGCGTGGTTCCGGTGGTGGCCGAGCACCACCGGCGCTGGTGGCGCTCGCAGCTCCGCCACCTTCCGGCCGGCAACGTGGTGGTGCAGTCGGTCAGCCGCGGCACCGCGACCGGGCTGCTCGCTCCGCTCCTCCAGGTCTTCTGGCGCGAGTTCGACGCGCTGGTGATGGTCCTGCCGTCGGACCATCACGCCCGCGACGAGCGACCGCTCGAGGATGCGCTCCACCGCGCGATCCAGGCCGCCTCGAACTGGCCCGGGTCGGTGATGCTGCTCGGCATCGAGCCCGACGCACCGGATCCCGACTATGGCTGGGTGCTCCCCGGCCCGGGGCGCGGGGCCGTGCCCATCACCCGCTTCGTCGAGAAACCGCCGGTCGCCACCGCCGCCGATCTGATGCGCCGCGGCGCGCTGTGGAACAGCTTCATGCTGGTGGCCACGGCGCGCTCGCTGCTCGGCCTCTACGAGGCGGCCCAGCCCGAGCTGCTCGCGGCGTCCGTCGATTACCTGCGAGCCCACGGCTGGCAGCCCGAGCGGCTTCCGGGCCTCGAGCGCACGCTGCCGTTTCGGGACTTCTCGCGCGACGTCCTGGAGCACGTGCCGGAGCGCCTGCGCGTGCTGCGGGTTCCCCCCTGTGGATGGACGGACCTCGGCACCCCGCCCCGTCTCGCGGCCTGGATGACGGGGCAACGCGCCATGGCCGCGTCGTCCGCCGAGCCCGCCGCGACCCTGGCGCGTTCGGCCTGATCCGGGGCCGAGAATCGAGACCGCACGAAACGCTTGACGTGACCCCCTGGTCTCGATAACCGTCTCCGCGCCACCATCAGGGTCCCCCAGGATCCAAGCGACATCGCCGTCTTCCCAACTCGGTCGGAGCGCGGCCGTGAGACGCCACGGTGCTCCCGAACCGGAGGAGCGCGCCCATGATGAGCCGCGGTGTGGTGTTCTCTCTCGCCTTGCTCGCCGCCTCGCTGTCGATGCTGGTCATGGCCCGGCCGCCGTCCTCGCAGTCGGCGCCCCACGCCGTCGGCTCGGAGGCGTGCAAGGACTGCCACCAGGACCAGTGGCAGGCCTTCCAGCACAACCCCCATGCCCGGGCCGAGATGGACCAGGCGGTGGTGGCCGACCAGGTCGGCTGCGAGTCGTGCCACGGCCCCGGATCGGCTCACGTCGAGGCGGGAGGCGACCGCTCGGACCCGGGGTTCGCCTCGATCCGCAACTTCAAGACCCTCTCCGCCAAGGACGCCAGCGAGGTGTGCGCGTCCTGCCACAAGGCCGGCGAGCAGTTCTACTGGGAACACAGCAGCCACGCGCGCAACGACGTCTCGTGCGTCCAGTGCCACAGCATCCACCATGCGAAGAACGAGGGAGCCGGCCCGATGCTGACGGCAAGCGACGTCAACCACCTGTGCATCACCTGCCACAAGGACAAGCGTGCCGCGCTGGCGCGCTCGGCGCACATGCCGCTCCGCGAAGGAAGCATGACCTGCGTGGACTGCCACAATCCGCATGGCGCGCCGGCGGCGCGCATGATCCGGGCCGCGACCGTCAACGAGCTGTGCTACAAGTGCCACGCGGACAAGCGTGGGCCGTTCCTGTGGGAGCACCCGCCGGTGCGCGAGAACTGTCTCAACTGTCACCAACCACATGGCTCGAACAACGACAAGGTGCTGGCGGGCAAGCGACCGTATCTGTGCCAGCGCTGCCACGTCGGGACCCGGCATCCGAGCACCCTCTACGACAAGCCCGACCTGCTCGCGAACCGGCTGTTCAACCGCTCCTGCACCAACTGTCACAGCCAGATCCACGGGTCGAACCACCCGTCGGGCAAGTACTTCCACCGATAGGAGGATGCTCATGACGACCCTGAGACTTGCAGTCGCGACGGCGCTCGCGTGCGGCATGGTCGTGAGCGCGTTCTGTCCGGTGGCGCGGGCCGGCGAGGGCGAGGTCTCCTTCGGCTCCCAGTGGTGGGATCAGACGGTCCGGGACGCCAAGTACGACGAGTTCAGCCAAGTGCCGCGGGGGGGCTTCCTCGAGTCGTTCGTGCTGCGCGAATGGTCGGGGCGAAACAGCCTGGCGCTGTGGGGCGCCAACGGGCTGCGCAGCGACCAGGCCTCGAAGCTCACCTGGGCGAACGGTGCGCGCTGGCGCGTGGATCTCGGCTACACGCAGATTCCCCACCAGTTCAGCCATACCGCGCGCTGGGGATGGACCCAGACCGCCCCGGGCGTTTTTACGCTGCCGGACACACTGCAGGCGCGGAACCAGGCCCTCCCGACCAGCTACACGCCGCGGATGGCGGACTTCCTGGCCGACGCGCCGACCATCAAGCTCGGATTCGACACCCACATCTCGAATGCCCGGTTGCGGGCGCGACCAGCGAGGGGCTGGCAGTTCGAGGCCCGAGGCACCATGCGCGAGCGGTCGGGACAGAAGCCCTATGCCCTGGATTTCGGCTTCAGCACCGCTCTCGAGAACCCCGAGCCGATCAACCAGCGCATGGTGGACGCGGACTTGATCGCCAGCTACCAGCGCAGCCGGTTGAGAGCCCAGGCGAGCGTGGGGCTTTCCACCTTCGACAACGCGATCAGCACGCTGATCGTGGACAACCCCAAGCGGAATTTCGACACCAAGGGTGGCGACGGGCCGAGGGTGGGGCAACTCGACCTCTACCCGGACAACCAGGTGGTGCGCGGCTCGCTGGCTCTCTCCTACCTGCTGCCGAAGCGCACCGCGATCGCGGCCACGCTCGGCATCGCTCAGGGGAAGCAGGACGACGACTTCCTGCCGTTCACGACCAACACCCTGGTGGACACCATAGGAGGAGACCTCAGTACCATAGGCAACAAGACGACCCTCGACTCGCTCGCGGCGCGGAGACTGGACGGGAAGACCACCCAGCTCAACGGGGACGTCCGGCTCACCACCAGCCCGGTGCGGGGTCTCGATGGAACCCTGCGGTTCCACTACACCGACTACGACGACCGCACCGAGGAGCGGAACTGGATCGGCCAGACGCCCTACGACGTGACGTGGCAGCGTTTCATCGAGCTCGAGAGCGGGCCACACGGCAACACGCAATGGCAGGGCGGGGTCGACGCGGACTACGCTTTCGCCTCGCAGTTCAGGCTGGGGGTCATCGCCGAGTATCGCTCGCGGGAGCGCGAGGAGCGTGAGGTAGAGAAGGACCACGAGACGGTGCTGGGCGGCCGCACGCGACTGCGCCCATGGGATGGGTTCGAAGTCTCGGGCCGCTACACGCATGGCGACCGTAAGCTGGACGAGTTCCTGGGCGAGGACTACATCGGTTTACGCACCCGCTTCGACCCGACGGCCCCCGGGCTCTACGACTCCCTGGGACAGCTCGAGCAACCCGACCTGCGGCGGTTCGACGTCGCGAACCGCGTCCAGGATCTGGCCACGGTGGGCGCGTCCTACGCCTTCGGCGAACGCCTGGACCTGTCGGCGAGCTACGACTACCTCAAGAACGATTACAAGGACACGAAGTTCGGCCTTCAGGACGAGACGCAACACACGGCAGCCGCCAACGCGACCTGGCACTTCAATGACCAGGTCGACCTCGACTGGGGAGGCGGCTACAGCGAGACCGAGACCAACCAGGCGTCGCGACAATCGGGCTCGTCGATCCCCTCCACCTCGTCCCTCGACGACTGGGGCGCCGACTTGAAGGACCGGGACGGCTTCGCGGCCGCAGGGTTCGAGTGGACTCCCAAGGGAAGGATCTCGCTCTCGGGCAGGTACCAGCTGAGCGTGCACGACGCGAAGTTCGATCTGAGCAATGCCACGAGCACCGCACAGGACCTCCCGACGACGATCTACCGTCGACACGAATCGCTCTTGGACGCGAGCTGGCGATGGCTCGAGAGCACGACCGTCGTGGGGCGCTGGGGCTGGGAGGAGTACGACGTCGACGACTGGGCTACCAACGACGTGCCGCTCATCTTCCCGGTCACCGGCACCGCGACGGCGATCTTCCTGGGGGACAGCGCCCGCAGCTACAAAGCGCACCGAGTCGCCCTGCTGGTGAAGCACCGCTTCTGAGGGAGGCCGATGGAGGCTCCACCCGGAGCCGGGGGCCGGAGGGAACCTCCGGCCCCGGTCTCCGAGACATCGAGGCTGGATACTCCCATTGCCGCCGCCGGCCTAGTCATCTTGACGCTGGACCGAGCAAAGGGGGAGGATGGGCCCTGTGATGAGAAAGATTATGAGGACGTTGGTGTTTGCCGCGCTGGCGGCCGGCACGTCCGCTTGGCTCATCTCCTGCGGGCTGGCCGGAGCCCGCACCGACGCCGAACGCCTCGAAAGCGGCAAACGGGTCTTCCTCTCGTCGTGCGCGATGTGCCACGGGGAGACCGGCACGGGCGACGGCCCGCTTGCCGGGGAGCTGATGAAGGACGCACGAGTCAAGCCCGCCCGGCTCAACGACCAAGCCCGCATTTCGCTGCTGGGCCGCGACGGGGTGAAGAAGGTGATCGTGGAGGGCGGAGGTCATACGATGCGATCCAACCTGATGCCCGCCTGGGGCGAGAAGCTCGGTCCCAAGCTGGCGGACGACGTCACGGATTTCGTCCTGACGCTGCCGAGCCTGAACCCCGGCACGCCGACCGCCACGATCCAGAAGTACCTGCAGGCGCCGCCCGGGAGCCCGGCCGAAGGGCGGAAGCTGTTCGTCTACTACTGCTCGGGGTGCCACGGCCTGGCGGGCAAGGGCGACGGCGTCTACGCCAGGACGCTGCGGGTGCGCAACAAGGTCTGGCCGCGAAACCTCACCCAGACTTCCTACTTCCAGAAGAAGACCGACCGGGACATCTACGTCGTGGTCGCCCTGGGGGGCGGGCACGCGGGCAAGTCGACCATGATGCCCGCCTGGACCGCAACCCTCGCCCCCGAGCAGATCAAGCACCTGGTGAGCTACGTCCGGGTGCTCTCGAAGACCGCCTCGCGGCCTTGAGGGACGGGACATCCGGGGGAAGCGACGAAGGACGGCCCGCGGCCTGGGCGGTCCATGATGCGGCCGGTCGCCTCAGGATCTCTGCGGCGCCGAACGACGGGTGCTCCGCTCGATCGCCGAACGCACGGCCTCCCGAAGCTCGGCCGACTCGACCGGGATCACCGCGTAATACATCGGGCGCAGCTCCTGGACGAGTCTCTGGGTCTCGAGCGATCCGTCGTTCGCCACCAAGATCAAGGGCACCGCCGGGGCCACGCGGCGCAGCAACTGCAGCAGCCCCAGGTCGCCCTGGCATTCCGGCTTGAGCTCGAAGACCAGCGCGTCCGCACGCCGCTCGACCGCCGCCTCGAGCAGGGCCTCCCCGCCATGACATGCGACCACCTCGTAGCTCTGGTCTTCGAGCAGGGTATGGAGGTGGTTCTCCGGGCCCGGGCAGCACTCGTAGACGATGACACGCGGCGCCGCGGCTGCTCGTGTTTCGCGGTCCGCCGGAACGGCTTTCCCGTGGGTGGGCCGCGACGATTTCGCGGGCGGATGGGGCCAGGAACTCATGGGTGCAACCCCTATGGTGCGATGAATGTTGCCTGAAGCCCGGACCCCCGGACCATCAACCCATACCGGCCGGGGCGCGGAGTGGCGGTCGATACCCGCTAAGGTGCGCGTCGTAGCGCGCGAAGGGTCTCACCGCCACAACCACACCCCGGTATCCAGGGGTCAACCCCAGACATCAGGCGCGGCGACCGCCTCAGGACCCGAGTGACTCGCCACCACCGGGGCTGCTCCACGTCCCGTGGACGCGGCCGCCGCACACCCGGAGAGATTGCAACCGACATGCCCGGGGACGTCGCCGTCCTCGACCCGGTCAAGTCGTTGATCCGCAACGTGTGGTGCGTCGATCCCGGGGCCAGGTGCCGCCCGCCGGGCTGTCGCGCTGTCAGCCCGACCGCGGCCGGCTGCACAGTTGGCAGACGGTGGGCAGCCTAGGTCTGGGCTTCTTCCAGCTCCTTGAGCTTGCGGTAGAGGTTCCGCTCGCTGATGCCGAGGATCGCGGCCGCCTTCTGGCGATGGCCCTTGCACGCCTCGAGCACCCGCCGGATGTAGCGGCGCTCCACTTCTTCCAGCGTGGTGAGCTGGCCCGCCTCGTCGTCCCGGTGGTACGAGGGCTCGAGGCGCACCCCGAGGGGCAGATGCTCCGGCTCGATGGCCCCGGTGTCGCACAGGATCAGCGCCCGCTCGATCACGTTCTCCAGCTCGCGCACGTTCCCGGGCCAGGGATACCGACGAAGCACCTCCATGGCTCCGGGAGTCACCTGCAGCGACCGCTTGGGGGCAATGGAAGAGTTGCGGATGAAGTGCTCGACCAGCAGGGGGATGTCGTCGCGACGCTCGCGCAGCGGCGGGATGTTGAGCGAGAAGACGTTGAGGCGGTAGTAGAGGTCTTCACGGAAGTTTCCCTCTTTCATCATCGCCTCGAGGGAGCGGTTGGTCGCCGCGATCACCCGGACGTCGACTTGGATGTCCACCGTGCCACCGACCCGCCGGAACGTGCCCGACTCCAGCACCCGCAACAGCTTGACCTGCAGAGGCGGCGTGATCTCGGCGATTTCGTCGAGGAAGATGGTGCCGCGATCCGCAACCTCGAACAGGCCGTGCTTGAGGCGGATCGCTCCGGTGTAGGCGCCTTTTTCGTGGCCGAACAGCTCGCTCTGGAGCAGGTTCTCGTGCAGCGAGGCGCAGTCCACCACCACGAACGGCTGACGCTCGCGGCGGCTGTGCCGGTGGACCGCGCGGGCCACCAGCTCCTTGCCCACGCCGCTCTCCCCGCGGATCAGGACCGTCGATTCGGTCTCGGCGACCCGGGCCAGCAGCTTCAGCAGCTCGCGGATTTGCGAAGACGCCCCGACGAAACTTTCGCTTTGCATCAGACGGTCCACGTCCCGCTGCAGAGCGGTATGGCCGCGCTGGAGATTCTGCTTCTGCACCACCTTCTCGAGCACCGCCTCGAGCTCGCCGAGCCGGCACGGCTTGGACAAGAAGTCGTGGGCGCCCTGCTTCATGGCACCAATGGCCTCCTGGACCGTGCCGTAGGCGGTGAGCATCACCACCTCGGTGGCCGGCGACGACTCCCGGATCTCCCTCAGCAGGTCCAACCCGCTGCCGTCGGGCAAGCGCACGTCGAGCAGCACCACGTGGAAGTGATGCTCGGACAACAGGCGGCGCGCCTCCGCCAAGCTACCGGCGGCCTCGACCGCGTAGCCCGAGCGGGCCAGCTCCTTGGCGGTCAGCCGGCGGAACGAGTCCTCGTCGTCCACCAGCATCAAGCGGGTCTCAGGCATCGGGCCCTCCCGATCCGCGGATCGGCAGCTCGACGACGAAACGCGCCCCTCGGCCCGGGAGGTTCTCGACGCGGATCGTGCCGCCGTGGCGCGAGACGATGCGCTGGGTGATCGAGAGTCCCAGCCCGGTGCCTTGGCCCATCGGCTTGGTGGTGAAGAAGGGATCCCAGATGCGATCGAGGTGCTGGGGCGCAATCCCCGGGCCGGTATCCTCGACGGTCAGGGCGACGCTCGACTCGCGGCCGGCGGTCACCACTCGCAGCGTGCCCCCGGCCGGCATGGCATGCACCGCGTTCATCATCAGGTTCATGCACACCGCGCGCATCCCGGTCTCCTTCGCCCAGATCTCGGGCAGATCGGGGTCCAACTCCTCCACGACCTCGACCCCTTGCTTGCGCATCTGGAAGCGGAGCAGCGAGACCGTGTCCCGCGCCGCCTGATTGAGCCGCACCCAGCTCGGCGCCACCGAATACGGTTGGGCCAGCAGCATCAGCTTGTCGGTCGTCTCGCGGCAGCGGGTGATTTCCTGCTCGATCACCGCCAGCACCTCGGCCGCTTCCGCGGCGGCGGCGGCTTCGAGCCGACAGCGCTTCATCCAGCGCGACAGGCTCTCGATGCCGGCCATCACCGAGGCCAACGGGTTGTTGATCTCGTGGGCCACGCCCGCCGCCAGCATGCCCAGCGACGCCAGGCGTTCGCCGTGCGAGAGCTGGGATTCGAGCTCGCTGCGGTCGGTGATGTCTCGCCATACCTCGACGATGTGGGACACCTCGCCGCCCGGATCCAGGATCGGATTGAACGACGCCTCCCAGCGACGCTGGGCTCCGGTCGCGTCGGGAAGGCTGCGCAGCCGCCGCTGGGGCCGCCTCTGCTCGATCACGTCGCAGGCGGCGCAGCGGTTCGGCCCCGGCCCGGAGGTCACTTCCGGGCAGTGCAGCACGTCTTTGCACGCGCTGCCCACTAGGTCGGCCCGATTCAAGCCGAAGGCCTCGAGGTAGCGCCGGTTGGCGGCCACCACCCGCTGGGCGCGGTCCACCACCACCACCGCATCGCTCAGGGAGTCGATGAGTTGCGGCAGGATCGGCCGGAGTTGCTCGAGGTCGATGGTCTTCCCCGGGGGAGCCCCGAGGGCCCGGGGGGTCGCGGAGGCGTTGGGGCTGGTCACACGGCCCCTCCTTCTGAATTCCACACTGACAAGAGAGTATCGATGCCTGACATATTGGCAGTAATGCTCCGAGGACGCAAGCCCCGGGCTCTTTCCCATTTAATAAGGCGCGACCGGGTTTCGACGGCACGCACGCGACTTCAGCTCGGTCTGGCCAGGGTCGGTGCCACCGCTCTCGTGGCACGGAGCGTGCCGTCTGCCACAAGGTCGAATCGGAACCCACGGAGTTCGCCGTTCCAGACTCCCGGGTCGCCGCGGACCGAGAGAGGAGTTTCACCATCCCGGAGACAACCGCTAGCGTGTTTGCCGTGGAAAGCAATCCTTTGGGCCGCCCTCGCCTGCTCGAGTGGGCGCACCGCCGCGCGGCCCACCCTACCGAGGGCAGCGCGGTCGACGACTTGCTGCAAGGCAAGAGCGACACGGCGATCGCCGAGGGGCGCGGCCTGCCGCGCGCCACGGTGGTCGGGATCCGCAGTTTCTACGACCAGGTCGAGCCGATCCCGCGGGTTTGCGACGGCACCGCCTGCCACTTCTCCGGAAGCACCGCGCTTCGCGAGCGGCTGACCACCATCGGGCCGGTGGGCGGCGTGCGCTGCCTGGGCCATTGCTACGCCGCCCCGGCGTTCCGGAGCGGCGACCGGGTCTTCGCGCGGCCGCGGCGCGCGACGGTCGAATCGTGGCTCGCCGAGTGGGGCGAGGGGCCGGAGCCGCTCGAGGACCTCGTGCCGGTCCATCGGGAGAGCCTCGCCGAGGAGCCGGTGGTGTTCCGCCACCTGGTGCGCGGCGCGCCCCCGGCCGATTTCGCCGACTACGACCTGCCGGCGGGCGAGGCGGTGCTCGCGGCGCTCGAGGCGGCACGGCTGCGCGGCCGCGGCGGCGCCGCCTATCCCACGGCCGCCAAGTGGAAGGCGGCCCGCGACACCCCCGCGCCGGAGCGCTGGGTGGTGGCCAACGGCGACGAGGGAGATCCCGGCTCGTACGTGGACCGCCTGCTGCTCGAGGAGGACCCCCAAGCGATCCTCGCCGGCATGCTGGCCTGCGGCCGCGCGATCGGCGCCCGGCGGGGCGTAGTCTACATCCGCGCCGAATACCCGCGCGCCCAGGCCTCGATGCGCGAGGCGATCGGAGCCGCCCGACAGGCCGGCCACCTGGGCAAGCCGTTCGACGTCGAGGTGATTTCGGGCGCGGGCTCCTACGTGTGCGGCGAGGAGACGGCGCTGCTCCGCTCGATCGAGGGGCTGCGCGGCGAGCCGCGTCCCAAGCCCCCGTTCCCGGCCCAGGCGGGGCTGTTCGGCTTGCCCACCGTGGTGCAGAACGTCGAGACGCTCTCGATCGTGCCGTGGATCGCCCGCACCGGCCGTGGCAGCGGCACCAAGGCGGTCAGCGTCTCGGGCGCGGTGCGGCGGCCGGGGGCCTTCGAGGTCTCGCTCGGGATCCCGTTGCGCCGCGTGCTGGAAGAAGGCGCGGGCGGCGCCCCGGCCGGACGGCGCTGGACGATGGCGCTGGTGGGCGGCCCGATGGGCCGTGTCCTCCCCGAGCGCTGGTTCGATCGGCCGCTTTCCTACGAGGCGCTGCCCGGGATGGGACACGCTGGCGTCGTGGTGCTGGACGAGACCGTGTCGCCGCGCGCCCTGGCCGAGCACCTGTTCGCGTTCGCCCGCGCCGAGTCGTGCGGAACCTGCACACCGTGCCGCGTGGGGACTGCCCAGCTGGCGGCGCTTCGTGACCGCTCGGGACTCGGCCGGCTCCTGGACACGCTCGAGATGGGCAGCCTGTGCGGCTTCGGCCAGGGCGTGCCGCGGCCGATCCGTGATCTGCTCGAGCACTTCGGGGACGCGGTGCTGCCATGAGCGGGTCAGGGAAATCGCCACCCCGGGCCGACGCCGGCTCGCCGACGCTGCTCGTCGACGGCCGAGTCACACCGGCCGAAGGCTCCTTGCTGGAGGCGTGCCGCGCCGCCGGGGTCGAGCTTCCCGCGTTTTGTCACGACGCTCGGCTCTCTCCCGGTGGCCACTGCCGCGCCTGCCTGGTCGAGCTGGACGGACGCACCGTCGCCGCCTGCGTGACGCCGTCGAGCCCCGGGGCCCGAGTCACGACCGACAGCGAGCGCCTGCGCGGCTATCGTCGCGACCTGGGCGAGCTGATGCTGGCCGAATCCCGGCCCGCCTTCGAGGTGGCACGCACGCTGGTCGCATGGGGTGCCGATGGTACGCGCTACGCGCGGCGAACCGTCGAGCCCAGCCGGGATCGCTCGCATCCCTACCTCCGGATCGATCTCGGACGCTGCATCCTGTGCCGCCGCTGCGTGCGGGCGTGCGAGGAGATCCAGGGTCAGTTCGTCTACGGCATCGAGGGCCGCGGCTTCGACACCCGCCTCACCTGGGGCGGAGGCCCGTTCGCGCTCTCGGACTGCGTCTCGTGCGGCGCCTGCGTCACCGCCTGCCCGACCGCCGCCATCACCGACTGCGACCGCGAGCCCGCCGTGCCGGCCGAGCGGATGGTGCGCACCACCTGCTCCTATTGCGGGGTGGGCTGCCAGCTCGACGTGCACGTGGCCGGCGACCAGGTGATCCGGATCGACGGTGCGGCCTCGCCGGTCAATCGCGCGCACCTCTGCGTCAAGGGCCGCTACGCGCACGGGTTCTCGCGCCATCCCGAGCGACTCACCACCCCGCTCGTCAAGCGGAACGGAGCCTTGGTCGAGACGAGCTGGGCCGAGGCCCTGGATCGAGTCGCCCGCGGCCTCGAGCGCTGCCGCGGCCGGCGGGCCGGGCTCTCCTCGTCGCGCTGCACCAACGAGGAGAACTACCTGTTTCAGAAATGGTTCCGTGCCGGGCTCGGCACCCACGACGTGGACTGCTGCGCGCGCGTCTGCCACGCGCCTTCGGCGGCCGGCATGCGGGCGACCCTCGGCATGGGCGCGGCCACCAACAGCCTGGAAGACATCGAGCGGGCCGACCTGCTGCTGGTGGTGGGAGCCAACGTCACCGAGGCTCACCCGGTCGTCGGCGCGCGCGTGAAGCAGGCCGTGCTGCGCGGCGCCGGGCTTCTGGTCGTCGACCCGAGACGCACCGAGCTGGCCACGATGGCCGACCTGCACCTTCGGCTCAAGCCCGGGAGCAACGTGCCGCTCTTGAACGCCATGGCCTGCGTGCTGGTCGAGGAAGGTCTGGTGAATCGCGACTTCCTCGAGCGTCGGGTGGAAGGTTGGAAGGAGTTCGAGCCCTTCGTCCGCTCGCAGACTCCGGAACGCCTCGACCGCGTCACCGGCGTGCCCGCCGAACGCGTGCGTGAGGCCGCCCGGGCCTACGGCCGCGCGGAGCGTCCGATGATGCTGCACGGCCTTGGGGTGACCGAGCACTTCCAAGGCAGCGAGGGGGTGATGCTGCTCTGCAACCTGGCGCTGCTCGCCGGCGCGATGGGCCGGCCGGGCACGGGCGTCAACCCCCTGCGGGGACAGAACAACGTGCAGGGCGCGGCGGACATGGGCTGCCAGCCGGACTGGCTCACCGGATACGCCTCGACCGAGGACCCCGAGGCGCTGGCGCGCTTCGAGCGGGCGTGGGGTCGGCCGCTGCCGTCCCTCCCCGGGCGCACCCTGCCCGAGATGTATCAGGCGGCGCGCAACGGCGAGATCCGAGCCCTGTTCTTGTTCGGCGAGGACGTCCTGCAGACCGACCCCGACAGCAACCGCACGCGCGAGGCGCTCGAGTCGCTCGAGCTCTTGGTGGTGCAGGAGATCTTCCTCTCCGAGACCGCCCAGCTCGCCCACGTCGTGCTGCCCGGGGCGAGCGCGCTCGAGAAGGACGGCACGTTCACCAACGGCGAGCGACGCATCCAGCGCGTGCGGCGCGCGCTCGATCCGCCGGGAGAGGCGCGCGCCGACTGGGAGATTCTGTGCGCGCTGATGGCGGCGACCGGCTACCCCCAGCGCCTCCGCCACCCCGGCGAGCTGTGGCAGGAGATCGGCCAGGTGGCTCCGATCTTCGCCGGCGTGAGTTACCCGCGACTCGAAGGAGACGGGCTCCAGTGGCCGGTGGTCTCGGTCGACCACCCGGGGACGGCCCTGCTCCACGGCGAAAGCTTTCCGCGCGGCCGCGCGAGTCTCCAGCGGGTGGAGTACCTGCCGTCGCCCGGCCTTGGGCCGGGCCTCACCCTTCTCACCGGCCGGCGGCTCGAGCACTACAACACCGGCACGATGACCCGCCGCACCGACAACCTCAAGCTCGTGGCTGAGGACCCGCTCGAGATCCATCCCGACGATGCACGCGCGCGCGGAATCGCCGACGGCGATCCGGTGGTGATCACCAGCGCCAACGGCGAAGCGCGGGCGCGGGCGCGGGTGACCGAGCGAGTCTCGGCGGGGACGCTGTTCCTGAGCTTCCATTTCCCCGAGACCGGCACCAACCGCTTAACGGGCGAGGTGCGTGACCGCATCACCGGCTGTCCGGAGTACAAGGTGACCGCGGTGGAGGTGCGGAAGGCCTGAGACGGAACGAGGCACCCGCCGAGGTGGAGACGGAGGACCTAGCCCAGGAAAACGGGGAAGACGTCTTCGTCCACTTCAAGATCTGGCCGACGGCGACCCGGTGGGTTCGACGTCACCCGCGGCCCCGGGGCGCTCTGGGCGTCCCTGCGGCCCACCTCGCCGCAGACGAGCCCATGCCATTGTGGCAGGCGACACTCCGTGTCCGAGCCAGCCTGGGTTTGCTGTGCGAATCACCACGGCCTTCGCAATCGTTTGGCCGCCTGCCCCTTGCGCCCGCAGCGCCGCCCGCTACCATGCCTGGCACGATCGCTGCCCTTTCAGGCGGTTGCCGTCCCACGCGAAAGGAGGATCCCAGATGAGGGCCACACGTGTCGCCGCCGTAGCACTCGTCGGCTCGGTCACCGTGGTGCTGATCTACGGCACCGCCTTCAACATGCCGATGTTCACGCGCAAGTACGATCTGGAATGCGGGTCCTGCCACCTGGTGATTCCCAAGCTGACCGAGATGGGGTTGAACTTCCGCGCCGCCGGGTTCCGGCTGCCCGACGACATCGGGGCGGAGGACAAGGAGGTCAACAACGTCAGCACCCAGATGTCGACGCGCCTTCAGACCCGCTACGACGCGGCGCGCACGGACAACGCCGGCGTCAAGTCCGACAAGAGCCAGTTCACCTTTCACGAAGTGACCTTCTACCCGCTCACCGGCGCCTTCGCCCGCAACTACTCGTCGCTGTTCGAGCTGTCGATCGGGCCCGAGGAGCCGGTCGAGATCGAGAACGCTTATGTCCGCGGCGATTGGAAGGCGGGCCAGGGATTCGCGTCCGCGCGGGTCGGGGTCTTCCACCCGTTCGAGGGCTTCGGGGCCTCGGATCGCCCGACGTCTCTGAGCCGGCCGCTGTTCCAGACCACGTCGGCCAACTTCAACCAGAAGACGTTCTTCACACCGTGGGGGTTCGACGAGTCGGGGGTGGAGCTGGGCTATACCATGAACCGCACCTCGGTCCGCGCCACGCTGTTCAACGGGCTCACCTTCGATCCGGAGGAGGGAATCGCGCATCCCGCACAGACCGGATCCGGCGGCAACGCCTTCGCCAAGGACCCCAACCGGCCCGACTTCCACAACGTGGACGTGCAGCTCTTCGCCAACCAGATCCTGAGCCCGAACGGCGGCGGCGTGTCGCTCTTCTATTACAAGGGAGCTCTCGCCTTGCCGGTGGACAACGATCCCGACGCCCTGCTCGGCTACTTCCAGAACGACTTCTACCGCGCGGCGGCGTACGCCTCGTACCCGGTGGTGAGCCGGCTGATCCTGATGGCCGGCGGGCAGACCGGTCAGGACGAGACCTACACGTCGGCCGGCGGCTTCGGCCCCAAGTCCACCAGCCAAGGCGCCTTCGGCGAGGCCGACGTGGACTTGAGCAAGAACTACTGGCTGGCGGGGCGCTACGACTGGTTCGATCCCACCGACGAGAAGGACGACAACGAGATCCAGGCGATCACCGTGGCGCTCAACAAGCCGTTCAACAACGGCCTGCAGTTCATCTCGGAGTACCAGCACAAGCAGACCAAGCAGGGCACCAGCGCCGACAAGAAGGACGATGCCTTCCAGACCCGATTGATCTGGATCTGGTGAGCCGCACCGGCCGAGGAGCCGGCAAGGCGGCGGATGCGGGCGGGGGCCGATGCTCCCGCCCGCTTCGTCGTTCCGGGTACGACCCAGCCAGCGGCCGGAGGGGCCCGAGGCGAGGCCGCCTCTCAGCCCCGTCGCACCGCTACCCGCGCGTCGACCGCCAGGCATCCTCTCCCGGGTGGGAGCACCTTGAGCGGGTTCAAGTCCATCTCGGCGATCTCGGGGTGCTCACCCACCAGCTGGGAGAGCCTCAGCAGCGTCTCCTCTAGGGCCGCCACGTCGGCGGGCGGCGCCCCCCGGTATCCCTCGAGCAGCGGATAGCCGCGCACCGAGCGCACCAGCTCGCGGGCTTCCCGGTCGGTCAGCGGCTGGATCCGGAACGCGACGTCGCGCAACAGCTCGACGTGTACGCCCCCCATGCCGAACATCAGGATCGGGCCGAAGGACCGGTCGTGGGTGACCCCGACGATGGTCTCGATCCCCTCGCTCACCATGGGCTGCACCACCACCCCGGCCATCTGATCCCGCAGGCCCCGACTCTGAAGGCGCCGCTCCATCGCCTCGAAGGCCTCGCGCACCTCGTCCGCGCTCCTGAGATCGAGGGCCACGCCGCCCACGTCGGACTTGTGGAGGATGGTGCCGGAGACCAGCTTCATCGCGACCGGAAAGCCGAGGCGCCGCGCCGCCTCGACCGCCGCCTCGGCCCGACTCGCCTGAACCGTGGCCGGGGTCGCGATCCGATAGGCGCCCAGCAGCTCGCGCACCTCGTCGACTTCGAGCCACACGTTCGCGCCTTCGCGCGCGCGCCCCAGTGCGGCGGAGAGCGCCGCCGCCGCCCGCGCGGCGTCCACGTCCTCGAAGCGCATCACCTTGCCCTCGGGCTCCGCCAGCCAGCGCCCATAGCGCACCGCCCGCGCCAACGCGATGGCGGCCGACTCCGGGAACGCGTACGAAGGGATGTGGGCCTGGTGCAGCGACCGCAAGCCCTCCGGCACGCCGTGTGAGCCCATGAAGCACGACAGCACCGGCTTCGCCGGCTCGCCGCGGTCCTCCGCTTCCCGCGCGGCGGCGGACGCTCCCCGCACGATGGCCTGCGCCACGTCGAGCGGCGTGGTGACCATGGGCGGCACGTAGATCGCCAGCACCGCGTCGACGCTCGCGTCCCCGGCCACCCGGTGCACCGTCTTCTCGAACGCTCCGGCGGTGGCCGAAGCGATCATGTCGACCGGGTTGCGCGTGCTCGCCTCGCGGGGCAGGAAGGCGCGGAGCGCGTCCACGGTCGCCTCGCCCAGGGCCGGGATCTCGAGACCATGGCTCTCGCACGCATCGGAAGCCATGATGCCCGGCCCGCCGGCGTTGGTCACGATCGCGACCCGGTTCCCGCGGGGCACCGGTTGGTTGGCGAGCAGGATGGCGACATCGAAGAGCTGCTCGATGGTGTCGGTGCGGATCACGCCCGACTGGCGGAACAGCGCGTCCACCGCCACGTCGGAGCCGGCCAGGGAGCCGGTGTGGGAGGCGGCTGCCCGCACGCCGGCGCGGGTGCGTCCGCTCTTCACCGCGACGATCGGCTTCTTCCTTCCGACTCGACGAGCGATCTGCGTGAAGCGCCGAGGGTTCCCGAACGACTCGAGGTACAGCAGGATCACGCCGGTCCCCGGGTCCTGCTCCCAGAACTCGAGCAGATCGTTGCCCGACACGTCGGCCTTGTTGCCGACGCTGATGAAGTGCGAGACGCCGAGGTTGAGCTCGGCGGCGTATTCGAGGATGGCGAGCCCGAGCGCTCCACTCTGGGACGAAAAGGCGACCTTGCCCGCGGGCGGATAGACAGGGGCGAACGTGGCATCCATCTGGACGGCGGTCTCGGTGTTGATCACCCCCAGGCAGTTGGGACCCACGAGCCGCATGCCGAAGCGCTGCGCGCACGCGCGCAGCGCACCCTCGCGCTCGGCGCCCTCGGCGCCGGTCTCCTTGAAACCGGCGCTGATGACCACCACGGCGCGCACCCCCTTCTCGCCGCATGCCGCGACGACTTCCAGCGCGTGCGCGGCCGGGACCACCACCACGGCCAGGTCCACGGAGCCGGGCACTTCCCGGATCGACGGATAGGCCAGGACCGACTGGACCACCTGCGCCCTGGGATTCACCGGGTAGACGGGGCCGGCGAAGCCGCGCGACACCAGGTTGTGAAAGATCTCGGCGCCGATGGTGCCGCGCTCCCGGGAGGCGCCGATGACGGCGATCGAGCGCGGCCGGAACACCGCCAAGAGGCCGTGGTCCGAAGCGAGGTTCGGCTCGGATTCACGATTCACGGGAGCCAGCAGGTCGCCTACCGCGCCTTCCGATGGGGTCACGATGTGCTCCTTTCGAGGGGGCGGCTCGTCCACGGCTCTCCGCCACGGGACCGCCGTTCATGCAAGGCGGACGCCAGGGGACCTCCCCGGCCGGCCGAGCCCACCGCGGCCGTGAAGCTCGGGTGGGACGCCTCGGCGCGCCTTTCGCGATCGCGGCGGGTGACAAGATTGCATGCTCCCCTGACAGACTGGCATCGGAGGGCTGTCCGATGCCCGCCTAGCCGCGGTGCGATCGATCGTCCCAACCCGCCCCACGGATGGCGGTTGTCGGACCCGTTGCCGCCATCGACGGCGCTGGCACATGGGCTGCGGAGACTGACCCGGGCATCTCTGCTCCCGTGGCCGGCTCGCGGGGAGTCCGCCCCGCGCCGCCCACTCGATCTCCGGGACGGCCCCGTGCCGTCAACCGGGAGGTGACCATGAAACCCGAGCGCAACCAAGTGTTCGCGCAAGGCCTGGCAGCGGGGCTGCTCGGCTACGCCACCGTCGCGGTGTTCTTCGCGATCGTCAACTGGTTCACCGGCCGTTCCGCGTTTCACACCGCGGCGCTGCTCGGCAGTGCGCTGTTCTACGGCCTTCGCGATCCGGCCCAGCTTCTGATCGGGCCCGGCCCGGTCCTGGCGTACAACGGCGTGCACCTGATCGTCTTCTTGTTCCTGGGAACGGTGGCGGCGTGGCTCGCCGATCTGGCCGAGCGCGGGCCCGAGCTGTGGTACGTGGGAGCGGTGGTCTTCATCTTCATGGCGTTCCACATGTACGGCTTCTTCCTGATGCTCACCCAGCCGGTGCGCGCGGCCCTCGCCCCCTGGTGGATGTTGGCGGCAGGGGCCCTCGGCTGCGCCGCCATGGGGGGCTACCTGCTGTGGATCCACCCGCGTATCCGCTCGGAGATCCGTCATTACCCCGAGACGACGTGAGCTCGATCGCGTCCGGAGCGGCGGCGGGGGAACCACCTCCGCGGGACGGTCCCCGACCGTCCGCGGGGCTCGTGCTACCCTGGCCCGCCCTCGGCGATGGTCTCCCGCAGCCGCTCGGCAGACGGGATGAGGAAGCGTTTCTGCCCGCTGACGAGCACGCCCTCGCGCCCCCAGCGCGACAGCACGCGGATCGCCGACTCGACGGTGGTGCCCACCAGGTCGGCAACCTCCTGGCGCGACAACTCGAGCGGGATCTCGATTCCCTCGTCGGTCTTGCGACCCATGCGATCGGCGAGCGACAGGAACAGCTGTCCGATCCGCGCGTCGACCCGCTGGCCGCGCATCTCCTCGAGCTTGCGGGTGAGCGCGATGACGAGCTTGGTAAGCTCGCGGATCACGGCGCGCGCGAAGTCGGGATGACGGTCGAGCAGCTCGAAGTAATCGCGCCGCGGCAAGGTGAGCAGCGTGACCTCCTCGAGGCAGATCGCGCTGGCCGGGTACGGGATATAATTGTAGACGGCGATTGCGCCCACCGGCTCGCCGGCGCCGAAGATCTCGAGGATCACGTCACCGCTCTCGGCGTGGCGCACGATCTTGACGCGCCCGCGCACGATCACCGTCAGGTGCTCGGCCGGATCGCCGGCGCGCCACAAGGACTCGCCGCGCCGATAGTCGCGCAGCGTGGCCAGGGCCACGAGGCGGGCCTGATCGTCGCGCGAAAGGCCGCGAAACACCGGCAGCGACCGGATCGCGGACCGAATCCTCTCCGTGCGGATGTCCTTTCCCAGGACGCGCCTCCAAGGGTGGGCGTATGACGACGATCATATCCGCTCGGCGGACCTGGGGTGCAACCCGCGGTCCGTCGGGGGGTTCCGGAGCTCGGCGCGGGCGAGAAAAAGGCCCCCGGGGCTGACCCCCGTCATGGTCCGGAGGTTCCGCGGCGACGATCCTAATTCCAGGAGCAGGAGAAAAGCGGCTGCGCCCCGGAGGATTCGCTTGACCCCGCCGTCGGTGTTCGGAAACCTGCGCCGCGAGCACCGCATGGTGCTCGCCCGGCTCGCGCGGCTCGAGCGGTCGGTCGCGGGCACCACGTCGCGGGGGCGGGCGCGAGCGGAAAAGGAGATGGCCCAGGTCGTGCGACTGCTGGAGCGACAGTTCGCCACGCATATGTCGGCCGAGGCGCGCGTGCTGTTCCCCGCCCTCTTGAAGGTGTTGCCCGAAGCGGGCGCGAGCATCGCGCCGCTCGAGGGTGAGCACGCCGAGCTGCGGAGCATCCTGGCGAGCCTTCGGGCCACCCTGAGGCGGCCCTGGGAAGAGGGGCGCGACGAACAGATCGCGGTGCTGGCGCGCGATCTGGTGGACTTGCTCCGTATCCACATTCGCAAGGAGGAGTCGGTGATCTTCCGTGTCGCCGAGCGGGTGCTGCCCGCCCGCGAGGTGGCGCGTCTCGAGGCATGGCGCTCGAGGAAGGCGAAGCGCTCCACTCCAAGGCCCGAATCCGGGCGATCGAAAGGAGAGCGATGAAGGCACCTCCCGGGATCTGGCTCGCGGTCCTCGTGACCCTGGTGACGGCCGGTTGCGGTGGCAAGGCCGAGGATGGGGCCGCCGGCACGTCGAACGGCGGCGGCGGCTCGTCGATGTCGCGGCTCGATGCCGGGCCGCGCGCCGGGGAAGCAGCGGTGGAAGAGGCCCAGGCCAAGCTGGGCGAAGGTCTGTTCCAAACCAAAGGGTGCTCGGCCTGCCATGGGTTCGGACGCCGCATCTCGTGCCCGGACCTCCAGGGTGTCAGCATGCGCCGCACGGCCTCGTGGATGGAGAACCAGATCCTCCATCCGGAGAAGATGACCAAGGAGGATCCGATCGCGCGCCAGTTGTTCGCCCAGTTCTCGCTGCAGATGCCCAACCAAGGGCTCACTCCCGAGGAGGCGCGGAACGTCATCGAGTTCTTGAAGCACAAGGACCACGAGTCGGCCGAGGCCCGGAAACCAAGTTAGGAGGATTCGCCATGAAACGCTGGATGATGCTCGGGCTGGTCGGTCTGGCAGGTCTGGGACTGGCCTCGCAACAGCCCGGCTGCGCCGCCACCGGGGGTCGCGCCGGGGGCTCGGCGGCCCAGAAAGTGTACGTGAAGCCCGGCGACCACGATGCGTACTACGCGTTCCTCTCCGGCGGCCATTCGGGACAAATCTTCGTCTACGGCATGCCGTCCTGCCGGCACATCACCACCATCCCGGTGTTCACGCCCGAGCCGGCGGTGGGGTACGGGGTCGACGAGGAATCGAAGGCGATGCTCAAGGGCTTCTCCTGGGGCGACGCGCACCACCCCGGTCTGTCGGAAACCGATGGGGACTACGACGGGCGGTGGCTCTTCATCAACGACATGCCGAACGCGCGGATCGCCCGCATCGACCTGAGCGACTTCAAGACCAAGGAGATCTTCGGGCCGATTCCGAACCTCTCGGCGGCGCATGCTTGCCCGTTCCCGACCCCCAACACCGAGTACGTCTTCGCCGCGTCGCGTTTCTCGGTGCCGGTCCCCAACCGCCCGGCGAAGATCGAGGACTATGCGAAGGACTTCCATGGCATCATCGCCGGGGTCAAGGTGGAGCCCAAGACCGGGAACATGTCGCTGGGCTTCGAGATCCTGATGCCGCCGTTCGACTGGGACCTCGCCGACGCCGGAAAGGGGCCGAGTCACGGCTGGGAGTTCTTCACCTGCTACAACAGTGAGCAGGCCTTCGACTCGCTCGAGGTCAAGGCGTCGCAGAACGAGATGGACTTCATCGCCGCGGTGGATTGGCGTGCGGCCCAGAGGGCGGTCGACGAGGGCAAGGCCAAGATGATCGGCGGCGCTCCGGTGATCGATCCGAGCCAGGTGCCAGGTATCGTCTACCTCATGCCGGTGGCCAAGAGCCCGCACGGCGTCGATGTGGACCCGAGCGGCGAGTACATCTGCGCCTCGGGCAAGCTCCAGGCCGAGGTCAGCGTGTTCAGCACCCAGAAGATGCTGTCCGCGATCGAGGCCAAGAACTTCGACGGTGACCGCGCGGGCATTCCGGTGCTCAAGCACGAGGCCGTGCTCGAGGCCAAGGTGCCGGTCGGCCTGGGGCCGCTTCACACCCAGTTCGACGGCAAGGGATACGGTTACACGTCCCTGTTCCTCGACTCGCAGATCGCCAAGTGGAAGATCGGGCCGCCCTGGAACGTAGTGGACAAGATCGACGTCTATTATTCGATCGGGCACCTGATGGCCTCCGAAGGCGACACCCGGCATCCCACCGGAGAGTACGTGGTTGCGCTCGACAAGCTGTCGAAGGACCGCTACCTCAACGTCGGGCCGACCAAGCCGGAGGCGGCGCAGCTCATCGACATCCGCGGGCCCAAGATGGAGCTGCTGTACGACTTCCCGACCTACCTCGAGCCGCACTACGCGCAGATGATCAAGGCCGAGAAGCTCAAGCCGATCGACGTCTACCCGCTCGGGCAAAATCACAAGCCCGGTGCCATCCAGCGCGCCGAGGATGCCCGCGTCGAGCGCAAGGGGAACCGCGTGGACGTCTACATGGTGGCGGTGCGCTCGCACTTCACTCCGGACATCGTGCGGGTGAACGAGGGGGACGACGTCTTCTTCCACGTCACCAACGTCGAGCAGGACAACGACATCGCCCACGGATTCGGGCTGCTGTGGTCGAGCGACAACATGCAGATCGAGCCGGGCGAGACCAAGACGATGCACTACCAGGCGGAAAAAGCCGGCGTGGTGCCCTTCTACTGCTCGAACTTCTGTAGCGCCCTGCACCAGGAGATGCAAGGCTACCTGGAAGTGCGCCCGCGGGGCACGCCGGTGGCCGCCGTCCAGCGACCGGACCCGAAGCGCGTGGCTGAAGTCGCGGCCCTGATGCAGCATCGCTAGGCCGCTGGGAACTCGCCGGCCGGGTTCGATCCCCGGCCGGCCGCGAGGAGGGAGCTCCGCTTGCATTACCTGACCGATCGGTTCCGTCCCACCGAGCGCAGGTTGATCTGGGTCGCGGCGCTCGTCCTGCTGCCCGTCTTCTTCTTTCCGGTGCTGCCGATCTGGATGATGAAGCTCTGGGCCCCGCAGTACCGCGAAGGGCTCACCCTCATGATCTACACCAACACCATCAAGGGGGATCTCCAGAGCATCAACACGCTGAACCACTACGTCGGGATGCACCACATCACGCCCGACGACTTCAGGGAGTTCCGCTACCTGCCGCAGGCGATCACGTTCTTCGGCGTGATGGCCCTGATCGGAGCGTTGATCAATCGCCGCTGGGTCGCCTTCCTCGGCTGGATCGGGTTCAGCGGGTTCGCGATCTACATGTTCTCGGACTACGCGCGGTGGCTGTACGACTACGGGCACCAGCTCGACCCGCGGGCCCCGATCAAGCTGCCGCTCTTCACGCCGCCGCTCATCGGCTTCAAGCAAATGGCGAACTTCAAGGTGCTCAGCGTGCCGGCCCTCGGCACCGCGCTGCTCGGCTTGGCGTGGTTGCTGGGACCGATCGCGATCTGGCTCGAGATCCGCGACGCCAAGGCCGGCGCCCGGGCGCCGGCGGGCGGGACGGCACGCTCCCGGGCTTGATGTCCCCTCGCCGCCTTTCGTGGATCGCCGTGGTCGCGGCCGGCGCCGCTTGTGTGGCACCCGCGGCGGACGCGCGGCAGCTCAGGGCCCAGCCCGGCGCGGCGGTCCTCACCCTGGCGGCCGCGGCGGCGGGCGACACCGTCACGCTCGAACCCGGCGTCCACGCCGGACCGCTGCGCCTCACGCGAGCGGTGTGCCTGCGTGGCGAGCCGGGCGCGGTGGTGGACGGCGGCCATCACGGCTCGGTGGTGGAGATCGGGGCCTCCGGCACGGTGGTGGAGGACCTCGCGATTCGGGGCAGCGGGACCCGGGTGCTCACCACCGACGGCGGAATTCGTGTCGTCGGCGGCGGCTCGGTGGCGTTCCGCCGCCTGGTCTTGCGCGACGTGTTGTACGGGATCTATGCCGAGCGCGCCCCGTCCCTGACCGTCGAGGGCTGCCGGCTCAGCGGTCGCGTCGCGCCGCTCGACGAGACCGGCGAGGGGAACGGGGTGCATCTGTGGTATTGCGGCGACGCCCGGCTGACGCGGAACGCCGTCGACGGCTTCGTGGACGCGATCTACCTCTCGTTCGCGGACGGCGCGCGGATTGCGGGCAACCGGCTGCGGAACAACGGCCGCTACGGACTGCACACCATGTACTGTCAGGGAAGCATCCTGGCCGCGAACGAGTTCACCCACAACGCGGCGGGCTGCGCGATCATGTTCTCGAATCATCTGCGTGTCGAACGCAACACCTTCGTGCACAATCGGGGACCGCGGACCTACGGCATCCTGTTGCGCGACTGCTCGGACGGCGACTTCCTCGCCAACCGCCTGGTGGACAACACGGTCGCGGTGTTCATGGACAACTCCAATCGCAACCACCTCCGCGGCAACCTGCTGCAGGACAACGGCTGGGGGCTCTTGATCTTCTCGTCGTGCGCCGGCAACGAGGTCGCGGACAACGACTTCTTGAACAACGACTACCCGGTGGCGCTCGACATGCGGCGCACCGACAACCGCTTCGACGACGGTCGCCACGGCAACTACTGGAGCGAGAGCGCGCCGTACGACCTCGACGGCGACGGCGTGAGCGACGTTCCGTACTCACCGGTTGGAGCTTTCGCGTTCCTGTCGAAGCAGTACCCCGACCTGTCGGTGCTCGCCAAGAGCCCGGCGGTGGCCGCGCTCACGGTGGCCGAGCGCGTGTTTCCCGCCTTGCGGCCCAGCGAGGTGGTCGACCGCTACCCGCGGATCGCCCCCGCCGCCTCGAGCCGCGTCCTCGAGCCGGGCGCGGACGACCGGCGACCCGACGCGGCGGCGGCGGCCGGGTTTGCGCTGCTGCTGGCGGGCGGAATCGCCGGGCTCGGGTGGAGGCTCAAGCCATGAGGGTGTGGGCCGAGGGGCTGGTGAAGCGCTACGGCCCCGTCACCGCGGTGGACCAGCTGTCGTTCGAAGTCGAGTCCGGCGAGACCTTCGCCCTGATCGGTCCCAACGGCGCGGGCAAGACCACGACGTTGCGCCTGCTGCTCGGCCTCACCCGCCCCGACCAGGGAAGCATCGCGATCGGGGATGACGGCCTGCCCCCGCACAGCCCGCAGGCTCGCCGCGAGCTGGGCTACGTGCCGCAGCGCGTCGAGTTTCCCCACGGTCGCACGGTGGCCGAGGTGCTGTCGTTCTTCGCGGATTTGCGTGGACTGCCACGCGCCGCGGTCGAGAAGGCCCTGAAGCGCGTAGGGCTCGCGCCGCTGGCGACCCGGCGCGCGAGCGAGCTGTCGGGAGGCTACACGCAGCGCCTTTCGCTCGGTCAGGCGCTGCTCGCCGACCCGGCCCTCTTGGTGCTGGATGAGCCGACCGCCAGCCTCGATCCCGAAGCAACCTGGGAGTTCCGCTCGCTGGTGGAGCAGCTCCGGCGCGAAGGCAAGACGATCCTGCTGTGCTCGCACCTGCTGGCCGAGGTCGAGCGCGTCGCCGACCGGGTGCTGATCCTGCTCGACGGACACCGCGCGGCCCTGGAGCGCTTGGACCGGCTGCGAGAGCGACAGATCGGCGCCACCCGCCTGGCGATCGAGCTCCAGGATCCGACCGGCGCGGCCCTCGCCGCCCTCGATCGGCTGGGGCTCCGGTGCGAGGCGTGGCTCGATCGCGGCGTCCTGGTCGAGGCCCGCGACGGCCGTGCGCTCGAGGCGCTCGAGGCGGTGCGCGCGTCGGGAGCCGCGATCCGCTCGTTCGAGATCCAGCGCCCGAGCCTCGAGGAGATCTTCCTGGCGGTGGTGCGCGGAGGGCGCCGTGAGAACGGATAGCCACTCTCGTTGCGTCCGCGACGGCCTCGCCATTCGTAGGCTCTCTTCCATCCTGCTGGTCCCGATGCTCCTCACCGGATGCCTCCAGTCGGCCGGCCCTCCACCCATCGCGTTGGGAACTCCCTGCGCGGCGTGCGGGATGGAGATCCGGGACCTGCGCTTTGCCTGCGAGCGCAGGGCCACCACGGCGTGGCGCGCCTACGATTCGATCGAGTGCCTGCTGAGAGCGGGGAGCATCGCGGAGGGCGTCTACCTCACCGACTACGACCGCAAGACGCTGCATCCCGCCGATTCGCTGTGGGTGGTGCGCGGCGAGTTCCCGTCGCCCATGGGAGGCGGATTCGCCGCGTTCCTCGACCGCGGCCCGGCCGAAGAGATCGCGGGCTCCCGCCGCGGCCGGGTCGGCCGGCTCGCCGACTTCGCGCGTCCGGAAGGGGGATCGCCGTGAACCGCTACCTCGCGCTCTTGCTCGGCGCGGTGGTGCTGGGCGCCCTAGTCTCGGCCCTGGCCCGGGCGCCCGGGCCGGCCCGCGTGGGTCCCGGAGCGCCTCCCACCACCCCGACCGCGGCTCTCGACCTCGAAGTGCGCGACGGAACGGTCGCGCCCGGCACGGCGAGCGTGCCCAAGGATCACCGGGTGATGCTGCGGATCGTGAACCGTGGGACCAGGCCCGTTCGCCTCGCGCTCGCCGGCTACGAAGATCGGCTGGCCGTCGTCCTCAGGCCGGGAGAAACCTGGCGCGGAGAGTTCCTGGCCGACCGGCCAGGCGACGATTTCGCATGGCTCCTGGACGGCAAGCCGGCGGGGCGCCTCGCGATCGCGGGCTCCCACCTGGTGGACGGACACCGATGAGCCCCTCGGCCGGCCGCTGGCGCCGCGTCCGGGTGGTGGCGCGCGAGGAGTACCGTCGCGCGCTCGAGACCCGCTGGCTCTTCGGCTTCACGGCGCTGCTCGCCGCGCTGGTGCTGGGGCTGTCGTTCTTCGGCCTGGCGCAGAGCCGGGCGGTCGGCTTCCAGGGCTTCGCGCGCGTCACCTTGAGCCTCATGAACCTGGTGCTGTTCATCGTGCCGCTCACCGGGCTCATGCTGGGCGTGGCGAGCGTCGCCGGCGGCGGGGGAACGCTGCCGCTCCTGCTCGCCCAGCCGGTCGGGCGCGGCGAGGTGTTGTGGGGGAAGTTCCTCGGGCTCGCCGCGGCGCTCACCGTCGCCCAGGCGGTGGGATTCGGCGGCGGCGGCGTGGTGGTGGCGTTCCAGGCCGGGGCCGACCAGGTGCAGGGGTTCGTCGCCTTGACCGGGCTGTCGATCGCCCTCGGGTGGCTCACGGTGGCCACGTCGCTGTGCATCGCGGTGGTCTGGCCCGACCGCCTCAAGGCGATGTCCGCCGCGTTGCTGCTGTGGCTGCTGATGGTCGTGGCATACGATCTGGTGGTGCTGGGAGCCACGGCCATGTTCCAGGGGATCCCGCTCCAGACCGTCCTGTTCCCCGCCCTGCTGCTGAACCCGGTGGACCTCGCCCGGGTGCTCACCACGCTCGCGGTCGGATCGGGCGCCCTATTCGGTCCGACCTCGGCGGTGCTGATGAAGATGTTCGGTACCACGGCCGGCGTGGGGCTCGGTCTCGCCGTGTTGACGATCGAGAGCGTGGTGCCCCTGGTGGTGGCGGCGCGGGTCTTCCGGAGGCGCGACTGGTGACACGGATCGAGCCCTATCGACTGTTCTTTCCCATCGGCTTCGTCTTCGCGCTGCTCGGCGTAGCACCCTGGCCATTGCACGCGATGGGGTGGTTGCCCTACCCGGGGGCGTTCCATCGAGCCCTCATGATGCAGGGGTTCGAGCTTTCCTTCGTGGTCGGCTTCCTGCTCACCGCCCTGCCCGGCTTCACCCACGGCCCGCGCTGTCACGCGGTGGAGCTGGCGCTTCCCGCGCTCTCCCTCGTCGCCTTCGCCGTGGCGATGCTCGCGAACCTCGTCGTGCCGGCGCAGGCGGCGTTCCTGCTCATCCTGCTCGTGCTCCTGGTCGCCGCCGGGCGGCGCGTCCTGGGCAACCGGGTGGGCCCGCCCGAAGAGTTCCTCTTCGTGGGCTTCGGACTTCTGCTCGGCTTGATCGGCGGCTGGCTCCAGCTTGCGGCGGCACTGGGCCCCTATGAGGACCCGGCTCCTCGATTTGCGGAGCGGCTGGTCTCGCTCGGCATGGTGCTGTCGCTGGTGCTCGGCGTCGGCGGCCTGCTGGTGCCGGTGTTCGCCGGCATGCGGAACCCGCTCGTCATCCCCAAGGTGGCGGGCCCCCACGAACGGCGCGGGCGTCGTGGCCTCTACGCGGCGCTGCTCGCGGTCCTGGCCCTCGCTTTCGTCGCCGAGTCGAGCGGACGGCCCGGCCTCGGCGCGATCCTGCGCGCCGCGGCCGCGAGCGCGATCGGCCTCCTGGTCTGGAAGCTGTGGTGCCTGCCGGGCCGGCGGGAGCTGCCGGCTTTCGTGCTGTGGGGCTCCGGCTGGCTTCTGCTGGCCGGCCTGTGGCTCGCGGTGCTGCTGCCGCGAAATCGCGTGGGCGTGCTCCACCTGGTGTTCATCGGCGGCTTCGGCCTGCTCACCTTGGGCATCGGGACCCGCGTGATCGTGGCCCACGGCAAGCACCCGCTCGAGGTCGAGCGAGCCACGCTGGCGCCGGCGGTGATCGGCGCCGTGGCCCTGGCGCTGGCGGCGCGCGTCGCCTCCGAGTTCTGGCCCGGGGCCGCCGGGACGCTGATCGGCGTGAGCGGGGCGCTGTGGGTCGTCGCCTGGCTCGGCTGGGGGATGCGAGCCCTGCCACGCATCGTACGACGCGGGACGCCGACGTGAGCGTCCCGCCTCAAGGCCGGCCCACTCTCACTGTGGAGAGGAGATGAATTCTCGACTGGAGTCGTTTCGATATGACGACGACATCGTTCGCAAGTTCCTGGTCGCCACCTTCGCCTGGGGTCTGGTGGGCATGGCCGTGGGCTTGTGGATCGCGCTGGAGCTCGCCTTTCCGGCGCTCAATCTCGCACCCTGGCTATCCTTCGGTCGCCTGCGCCCCCTGCACACCAACGCGGTCATCTTCGCCTTCGCCGGCAACGCCATCTTCACCGGCGTCTACTACTCGACGCAGCGGCTGCTCAAGGCCCGCATGTTCTCCGACCTGCTCGGGCGCCTGCACTTCTGGGGCTGGCAGCTCATCATCGTGTTGGCGGCGGTCACCCTGCCCCTCGGCTTCACGCAGGCCAAGGAGTACGCCGAGCTGGAGTGGCCGATCGACCTGCTGATTGCGGCCGTCTGGGTGATCTTCGCGGTCAACTTCTTCGGCACGCTGGCCCGCCGCCGCGAGCGCCATCTCTACGTGGCGCTGTGGTTCTACATCGCCAGCATCGTCACGGTGACGATGCTCCACATCTTCAACAACCTGTCGATGCCGGTCGGCCTCTTCAAGAGCTATTCGATCTACGCCGGCGTCCAGGACGCCTTCATGCAATGGTGGTACGGCCACAACGCGGTGGCCTTCTTCCTGACCACGCCGTTCCTGGGCCTGATGTACTACTTCATGCCCAAGGCGGCGGACCGGCCGGTCTTCTCCTACCGGCTCTCGATCCTGCACTTCTGGACCTTGGTCTTCATGTACATCTGGGCCGGCCCGCATCACCTCCATTACACGGCGCTCCCGGAGTGGGCGTCCACCCTGGGCATGCTGTTCTCGGTGATGCTCTGGATGCCGTCCTGGGGCGGTATGGTGAACGGTTTGCTCACGCTGCGCGGCGCCTGGCACAAAGTCGTGGACGATCCGGTGCTCAAGTTCTTCGTTGTCGCGGTGACCGCCTACGGCATGGCGACTTTCGAGGGGCCCATGCTCTCCGTGAAGAGCGTGAACGCGCTCGCGCACTACACCGACTGGATCATCGCCCACGTGCACACCGGCGCCCTGGGGTGGAACGGATTCCTCACCTTCGGCATGGTGTACTGGCTGCTGCCTCGCCTGTTCCAGACTCCGCTCCACAGCCGCCGACTTGCCGAGGCCCATTTCTGGTTCGCCACCTTCGGCGTGATCTTCTACGTGACCGCGATCTACGGCGCCGGACTTACCCAGGGCCTGATGTGGCGTGCGTTCGACGAGACCGGTCGGCTCCAGTTCCCGGACTTCATCGAGACCACGATGAAGCTGATGCCGATGTACTGGATTCGGGCTTTCGGGGGCGGTCTGTACCTGGTCGGGATGTTGCTCTTCGGCTACAACATCCTGATGACTTGGCGGGCCCGTCCCGCCCGCTACCAGGAGCCGGTGATCCAGGCGCCGCCGCTCGACCGCCACGCCCCCGAGCACGCGGCGACCCCCCTGTCGCAGGGCTGGTGGGCGCGCTTCACCGCGGCGGCCTGGCATCGACGCTGGGAAGGCCTGCCGATCACCTTTACCGTGATGACGGTGGTGGCGGTGGTGGTGGCCTCCTTGTTCCAGATCTTGCCGACCTTCCTGATCCGCTCGAACGTGCCGACCATTGCGTCGGTACGGCCCTACACGCCGCTCGAGCTCGCCGGGCGGGATCTCTACATCCGCGAGGGCTGCTTCAACTGCCACTCGCAGATGATCCGCCCGTTCCGGCACGAGACCGAGCGCTACGGCGAGTACTCGAAGCCCGGCGAGTTCGTCTACGACCACCCCTTCCTGTGGGGCTCCCGGCGCATCGGGCCCGATCTCGCCCGCGAGGGCGGCAAGTACAACGATCTTTGGCACGTGCGCCACATGGAGAACCCTCGGAGCATCACTCCGAAGTCCATCATGCCTCGGTATCCGCGGCTCCTGACCGCGCGGCTCGACTTCCCCGGCATCCAGAAGCGCGTCGACGTGATGGCCATGCTGGGGGTGCCCTACGGCGAGGCGGTGCACAGGGCCCCCGAGCTGGCGCGCGCGCAGGCGGCCGAGGTGGCGGCGCGGATCCAGACGCAGGGCGGCCCGTCCGGGCTGGGCGACCGGGAGATCGTCGCGCTGGTGGCCTACCTGCAGCGCCTCGGCACCGACATCCGCGGCGGCGCCCTGGCACGGGTCGACCCACCGGCGGCGAGGCGACCATGAGGCTCTCCGACGTGATGAGCCATTCGGGCCTGACGATCTATGCCGAGATCGCGCTGATCCTCTTCTTTCTCGTCTTCATCGCCGTGGTCGCCCGGACGTTCCTGCCGTCGCGGCACGACGAGTTGCGGCGGGCCAGCCGGCTGCCTCTCGATGACGACGCCACGGACGTTCCTGGTCCAGGAGCACGCTCATGAGCCCCGATGAGAAGGACCGCAAGGAGCCCCTGCTCCTCGACCACAACTACGACGGGATCCAGGAGTACGACAATCCACTGCCCCGCTGGTGGCTCTACCTCTTCTTCGGCACCATCGCCTACTCGATCCTGTATCTGCTCAACGTCGTCCCCTGGCTGGGCACCGGCAAGGGCCGATTGGCCAATTACGAAGCCGAGATGGCGGCCGCCCACGCCCGTCAGGCGGCGGCGCCGAGGGGCCCGATGACCGAGGCCGCCCTGCTCGCCCTGACCCGCGATCGGACGGCGCTGGCCCTCGGCCGGGAGATCTTCGTCGGCAAGTGCGCCCCCTGCCACCGCGAGGACGGCGGCGGCCTGATCGGTCCGAACCTCACCGACGACACCTGGATCCACGGCGGCCGGCCGCTCGAGATGCTGAAGACCGTGAACGACGGCGTGCCGGCCAAAGGCATGCCCACCTGGAGCCAGGTCCTCAAGCCGAACGAGGTGGCTGCGGTGGTGGCGTATGGCTACTCGCTGCGCGGGACGCACCCGCCCAACCCCAAGCCGCCGGAGGGGACGAAACTCGAGACCGAGCCGTCGGCCGCCCCGGGCAGCAGCGGGCCGCCGTGAGATTCACCCCCATGGCGGTGGCAAGCGGAGCCCCGCTGGCACCGCCCGAGCGAGTGCTTCCCACCCTCAACCCGGACGGCTCCCGACAGTGGATTCGTCCCAAGCCATCGGGTGGGCGCTACCTCCGCGCCCGGCGCGCGGTGGCCTATGCCTTGATGGTGGTCTTCTTCCTGATCCCCTACCTCAGGCTCAGGGGCAAGCCGCTCATCCTGCTCGACTTGCCACGGCGCGAGTTCACGCTATTCGGGACCACCTTCCTGCCCTCGGAGACACTGCTGTTCGTGATGCTGTTCCTGAGCGCGGTGATCGCGATCCTCCTGCTCACCGTGCGGCTCGGGCGGGTGTGGTGCGGCTGGGCGTGTCCGCAGACGGTGTACATGGAGTTCTTGTTCCGTCCCCTCGAGCGCTTCATCGAAGGCGGCTGGCGGGCCTCGCGGCGACTGGATCGCCAGGGGGGGCTCGCCGCGCGCCGGGCGGTCAAGCTGCTGATCTACGTCCCGCTGGCGTTGTTCCTGTCCCACACCTTTCTGGCCTACTTCGTCGGCGTCGAGCAGCTCGCGCAGTGGGTGCGCCGCTCGCCGGTGGAGCATCCGGTCTCGTTCTTGGTGATGCTCGGCACCGCCGCCCTGGTCTACTTCGACTTCGCCTACTTCCGCGAGCAAACCTGTCTGGTGGCCTGTCCCTACGGCCGCCTCCAGTCGGCGCTGCTCGACCGTGGCTCCTTGATCGTGGGCTACGACACGCGGCGCGGCGAGCCCCGAATGAAAGGTATGAAGCCGCGGCCCGAGAACGCCGGCGACTGCATCGACTGCGGCGTGTGCGTGCTCACCTGCCCGACCGGGATCGACATCCGCAGCGGGCTGCAGATGGAGTGCATTCATTGCACCCAATGCATGGACGCCTGCGACTTCGTGATGGCCAGGATCGGGAAGCCGCCCGGGCTGATCCGCTACGGCACCCAGGACGAGCTGGAGGGGCGGCCGCGCCGCCGGGCGAGCCTGCGGCTCGTTCTCTATCCGCTGATGTTCGCGGCGACCTTCGGCTACTTCCTCTACCTGATCGGCACCCGAGCCGAGGCCGAGGTCACGCTGCTCCGGGGGCTGGGCTCGCCGTACACGCTCGAGCCGGATGGCAGCGTCGTGAATCAGATCCGGGTCAAGGTCACGAACCGGGGTGCCCGGGAGCGGCGCTTCGGGATCGAGATCGCCGGCGATCCCCAAGCGCGGATGATCGCGCCCATCAACCCGCTTCCGGTCGCGGCGGGTCGCAGTGCGAGCACCAGCGTCTTCGTCGTCTTGCCGGCCGACCACTTCGAGCACGGCGAGCACGGGGTGACCGTGCGGCTGAGCGACGGCTCGTCGACCCGCGTCTTCCCCTACCGACTAGTCGGCCCGGAAGAAGACGAGGCGACCGAGGCGCACGGCAAGGAGGAGCCCTGATGCGCGGTGGCGCCGGCTGGCCGCTGGCGGTCGCCGCAGTGCTCGCGGCGACCGTGATCGCGAACGCCTTCCTGTTCATCGCCGCCCAGGACCGAAATGCGGCGGTGGTGGAGCCCGACTACTACCGCAAGGCGGTCGAGTGGGATTCCACCCAGGCCCAGGAGCGCCACAACGGCGAGCTCGGCTGGCGGCTCGACGCCGAGCTCGGGCCGGGGGCCGGGGGCCGCGTGCCGCTGCGGGTCCGGCTCATCGACCCGGACGGCCGGCCGCTCGACGGCGCCACGGGATGGGTCACGGCGATCCACAATGCCGAGGCCGGCAACCCGGTCACGGCTGCCCTGGCTCGTGCACCAGGGGGCGGATACCGGGCGACGCTCCGGCTCCACCGCGGGGGCCTGTGGGAGCTCCGCTTCGTGATCCAGCGGGATGCCGAGCGGTTCACCGCGACGTTGCGGCGCGAGATCGAGCCACCCCCTTCATGACCCCGCTCTCTCATCCGATCGATTCGCCCACCTGGGCCCTCGCCGGGTCGGTCCTCACCGCCAGCCTTCTCGGAAGCGTCCACTGCGCGGGCATGTGCGGGGGCTTCGTTTGCTTCTACACGGGACAAGCTGACGCGCGCCCCTGGCTTCGCCACCTGGCCTACAATGGCGGCCGCCTGATCTCGTATGGGACGTTGGGCGGCCTGGCCGGCGCCTTCGGCGCGACGCTCGACCGCCTCGGAGCTGCGGCGGGGGTGGCCGGGAGCGCGGCGGTGGTGGCCGGCGCGCTGATGATCCTGTGGGGCGGGAGTGCGTTGATCCAAGCCGCGGGCGGGCGCCTGCCGGCCGTTCATGGACCCGCCTGGCTACGTCGGCCCCTGGCGGCTGTCATCCGGACCGTCGGCGGCCAGCCCGCTCCGCTCCGCGCGCTGGTGGTGGGACTGGTCACCACCCTGCTGCCGTGCGGCTTCCTCTACGCGTTCGTGACCGTGGCGGCCGGCACCGGCTCGATCGCCGGCGGAGCGCTGGTGATGTCGGCTTTCTGGGCCGGTACGGTCCCGATGATGGCCGGGCTGGGAATCGCCGCGCGGCGCGCCCTGAGCCCGCTCGGGCGCCGGCTGCCCTCGTTCACCGCCGCCGCGCTGGTGGTGATCGGCCTGCTCACGGCGGCCGGGAAGTTCCGGCCCCACGCCATGCCTCACGCCCATCCCGGGACCCATCATGTCGGTCACTGAGGCCCCGGCACGGCGAGGGAAGGCACCGCGGGGCCCGGCTTGGGCCGCGGGGCCCTTGCCCGCTCCGGCGGCCACGCCGACCCCCGGCGCCCGACAGGAGACACCGGAGGCCGGCGCGGCGAACCGCGAACCGCTCTGCCTGCACTGCGGACTCCCCGTCCCCGCGGCGGCTCGCGCCGAAGACGAGACCCCCTTCTGCTGCTCGGGCTGCGCCACCGCGTACGCCGTGATCCTCGAGTGCGGCCTCGGGCGCTATTACCGCCTCGCCGAGCGGCGCGGCGCGGCGGTGGTGCCGCAGGGCCGGAGCTACGAGGAGTTCGATCACCCGGCCTTCCATGGCTTGTACGTGCACCATCGGGGTGAGCTCGCGGAGACCGAGCTCTACCTGGAGGGCATCCACTGCTCGTCGTGCGTGTGGCTGATCGAGCGGGCACCGCTGTCGCTCCCGGGAGTGGCCGGGATCGAGCTCGACTGGACGCGCGGACGGGTGCGGATCGCCTGGGATGACGCCCAGACCCGGCTGTCGCGCATCGCCGGCTTCCTCGGCCTGCTCGGGTATCGTGCCCATCCCTTCCGCGGTGGCAAGGCCGACGCGCGGCGACGCGCCGAGGACCGGGCGATGATCGCCCGCATCGGCGTGGCCGCCGCGATCGCCGTCAACGTCATGCTGGCCGCGTTCGCGCTCTACTGCGGCTGGTTTGGCGGCATGGAGCCGGTCTACCGCGAGTACTTCCGCTGGGTGAGCCTGCTGCTCGTCACCCCGGCGCTGCTGTTCCCGGGGCAGGTGTTCTTCCGTGGCGCCTGGGCGGCGCTGAGAACCCGCACACTCCACATGGACCTGCCGATCGCGATCGCGCTGGCCGCCGGCTACGCGCGCGGCGTCGTCAACACGATCACCGGCCGCGGGCCCATCTACCTGGACGGCGTGGCGATGCTGATCTTCCTGCTGCTGCTCGGCCGCGCCCTGCAGCTTCGCGCCCAACGGGCGGCCACCGACTCGGCCGAACTGCTCTATTCCCTGTCGCCATCGACGGCGCGCGTGGTCGAGCCGGAAGACCGGGTGCGCGAGCGTCCGGCCGAAGCGTTGCTCCCGGGCATGGTGCTCGAAGTGCGCGTCGGGGACACGGTGGCGGCCGACGGGGTGGCCGCCCGCGGCGAATCCGAGGTCGACACCTCGCTGCTCACCGGCGAGACGCGCCTGCGCGCCGTCGGCCCCGGCGACCCGGTGTTCGCCGGCAGCGTCAACCGCGGCTCGACGCTGTACGTACGGGTCGAGCAGACCGGGGAGGCGAGCCGGTTGGGACGGATCTTGGCCCAAGTGGAAGCGGGAGCGCGCCGGCGGGCGCCGCTGGTCCGGGTCGCCGACCGGATGGCCGGCGCGTTCGTGGCCGTGGTGCTGATGCTGGCGGCGGTGACGGCGTGGTGGTGGCTCGGCCGCGACCCGTCGGCGGCTCTCGACCGCGCGATCGCGTTGCTCATCGTCACCTGTCCCTGCGCGCTTGCTCTGGCCACGCCGCTCGCGGTCACCGTGGCGATCGGGCGCGCGGCCCGCGCCGGCATCCTGGTGAAGGGCGGCGACGCGCTGGAGCGGCTCGCCCGGCCGGGGCGGCTGATCCTCGACAAGACCGGCACGGTGACCGAAGGCCGCGTCTCGCTCGCGGCATGGTGTGGGTCGGAGCAGGTGAAGCCCCTGGTGCTGGCTCTCGAACGGCATTCGGGCCACCCGATCGCCCACGGCTTCACCGAGGCCTGGCCGGCCCTGGCCGTGCCGCCGGCAGGCGACCTCGCCTACACGATGGGTGGTGGCCTCGAAGGGCGGGTCGCGGGACAGCGGGTGGTCGTCGGATCACCGGCTTTCGTGAAGGCGCGGCTCGCGGCGACGGAGGACCCGGCGGTGGAAGGCCGGCCGGGCGCCTTGACGCCGGTGTGGGTGGCCGTGGACGGGCGGCTGGAGGCGCGCGCTTGGTTCGGCGACCCGGTGCGCGCGGACGCCGCCGCGGCACTCGGGGCGCTGGCCCGGCGCGGCTGGCAGCTGTCGCTGCTTTCTGGCGACGATCCCGCGGTGGTGCGCGACGTCGCCCGTCGGATCCGTCTTCCCGACCGGCGCTGCCGTGGGGCGGCCTCGCCGGAGGACAAGCTCCGCGCGATCGAGGCCGCCCGCGGACCGGGCGCGACCGTCATGGTGGGCGACGGCGTGAACGACGCCGCGGCCATCGCCCGGGCCGACGTCGGGATCGGCGTGAGCGGCGGCGCCGAGGCGTGCCTCGCCGTGGCCGACGTGTTCCTCGCTCGACCGGGGCTTACGCCCCTGGTCGAGCTGGTCACGGGAGCCGAACGGACGCTGCGCGTGATCCGCCGCAACATCGCCTGGTCGCTGGTCTACAACCTCGCCGGAGCGGCGCTAGCGATGACCGGCGTCATCAACCCGCTGATCGCAGCCGTCCTGATGCCGGCGAGCTCGCTCACCGTCGTGCTCGCCTCGTGGAGCGCCCGCACGTTCGAGACCCGGGCCGGATCGGGCACGACGCTCGGACCGCCCCGGTGAGGAACCCGCCGTGAGCGTCCTGTTCGTGGTCGTGCCGGCGGCGCTCCTGCTGGTACTGGTCGCCGTGATCGCCTTCGTGTGGGCCTCACGCAGCGGACAATTCGACGACCTCACCACACCCGCGGTGCGGAGCCTCCATGACGACAGCGAGCCGGAGGTCCGGCCGCCGGGAAAGCGCCACCGGCGGGTGCCCGGCGGCCCCCCGCGGGCACCCTGAACGACTCCGGCTCACACCACCGCGACCTTCACGCAGTGGATCGGCGGCAACGAGTCGTACAGGCAGCTCCACTCCTCACCGCCGTCCCGGCCGATCCAGAGCTGCCCGGTGGTGGTCCCGAAGTAGAGCGCGGGCGACTTGAGCTCGTCGACGTCCATCGCGTCGCGCTGGACGGTGAAGAAGCTCTCCTTCTTGGGCAGCCCCTTCGCGAGCCGCCGCCACGAGTCGCCGCCGTTCTCGCTGCGCCAGACCGCCGGCGCCCCGCCCGGACAGGTGCGCGTCATCGGCTCGAGCGGCATCACGTAGACCGTGTCGGCGTCGTGCGGATGCGCGACGATCGGAAAGCCGAAATCCGACGGCAGCCCCTTGGCGATCGACCGCCAGGTGCGGCCATGATCGTCGCTGCGCAGCACGCCGATGTCCGGTCGCGGCCCGCCCGGCCCGTCCCAGTTGGCCCAGCCGCCGTGGTTCTGCATGTAGAGGCGGCCAGGAGCGTCGTCATGGCCGACGATCTTGTGCACGCACTGGCCGAACTCGGGGTAAGGATCGGGCGCGAAGCCGGCACCGACGCCCTGATTGGAGGCTCGGAAGGTCGCCCCACCGTCCTCGCTCAGGTAATGCCCTCCGGTGGAGATGCCGAGGTGCACTCGATCCCCGTCGCGCAGGATGGTGTGCATGCAGAGCCCGCCGTTTCCGGGTTGCCACTTGCGCGCGTGCTCGTGATTGCTGATGCTCGAGACCATCTCCCACGAATCGCCGCCGTCGGGACTCCGGAACAGCGCCGCCGGCTCGACCCCGCACCACAGCTCCTTCTTGCCGTCGCCGGCTTCCAGCGACCAGATGTTGGCGAGCGCACGCCCGTCGTCCTGCGGGAAGGCGGGAGCCGACTTGGTCTCCTTGAAGGTCTTCCCGAGGTTGGTCGAGCGCAGCACCTTCATGCCGAAGAACGCGTTGCAGCTCGAGGCGTAGAGCCGCGGCGTGCCGCGCCGGTCGATCAGCGCCGCATAGACCGCCACGCCCGATCCGAAGGGCCCGCGCAGTGTAAACGTGCGCCGTGTCTTCGGTGATTCGGCGACGAATACGCCCTTCTTGGTCCCGATGCAGAGAATGACTCGCTCCGGCATGTTCAACCTCCCGAGATCGCAGGCAGGATGGTGACGACGTCCCCCGGCCCCAGTGGCGTGTCGAGTCCATCCCGGTCGCGGACGTGGAACGTGTTCACGAACAGGTTCACGTGGCGGCGCACCGCGCCGGTCTCGTCGCAGACGCCGCGGTACAACGACGGGTGCCGACGCTCGAGCTCCTGAAGGACGGCACGCACGCTCGAGGCGGGCAGCCACAGCTCCGAGGCGCCCCCGCAGTCGTCACGCAGCGCCGTGGGAACGTGGATCTTGATGCTCGTCGACTCGGTCATGGCGGAGAACGATGACAGGCGCCGCAGGATGGATCGAAAACGGATGGGGACGGGAGCTCAAAGCGCATCGACTTCGGCCTCAGAGTAGCGCCGCGGGGAGGTTCTGACCAGCAGATCTCGGAGGCGACCGGCCCTCGATCGACCGTGCCGGGCATCTGCCCTCACCCGAGGGAGTTCGGGATCCCTTCCTCGGCATAGGCCTCGAGCACGGCTGCGTCGAAGCACGCGAACAGGACTCGCTCCAGGCTCCACGGGTGCGCAGCCGCCCCGCGCACCGCGGCCACCGCGATGCTCGTGGCCGCCTTCACAGGGTAGCCAAAGATGCCCGTGCTGATCGCCGGAAAGGCGATGCTCTTCAGGCCCTCCGACCGCGCCAGGTCGAGAGCGGAGCGGTAGGCTCCGGCCAGCAGGTCGGCCTCCCCCGCGTACCCACCTCGCCACACGGGACCGACGGCGTGGATCACGAAGCGGGCCGGCAGATCGAATCCCGGAGTCAGACGAGCCTGGCCGGTCGGGCAGGGTGCCACGAGCGTACAAGCGTGGGCCAGCCGCGGGCCGGCCTTTCGATGGATGGCGCCGCACACACCGCCCCCTACGGTCAGCTCCGGGTTGCCGGCGTTGACGATGGCATCGACGGCCAGGGTCGTGATGTCGACGATCTGCGCCTCGATCTTCATGGCACGGCCGGCGCGGCTGCCAGGACACCGAGCTTCCGCACGGTGTTCCAGTTCCGAGCAGTGCCGCGGGTCCCGAGGGTTCGTTCGATCACGGCGCTCGTCAGACGTGAGCGGCCGATGCCGTCCGGATAGACGAGGTAGGCGTGTCGGCCCTTGGCGCGGACCCTCTCGCGCCCCGTGATCGCCCTCTCGACTGCCGCCACGTTCGCACGGTTTGGGGCCTGCTTGAGAAACAGGACCAGGAGATGGCTGGGATCGCGACGGGCTTCCTCAGGAAACGGATTGCCGTCGACCATGGCGCTCCAATCCTCGGCGGTGCGGACCAGAAAGTCCGTCTCGAGACCGAGACGCTTCGCGGCCGCGCCCTCGAGCAGCGCTTCCAACTTCGCCCCCGAGCGAAGGTCGGAGCCGAAGACCAGGTTGCCGCTCTGCAGCAGAGAGCGCACGTCACGCATGCCGAGCCCGGCCAGCAGCTTTCGCAAATCGGCCATCCCGACCCGGTTGTGCCCGGCCAGGTTCACCGCCCTCAAAAGCCCGATGTAGGTGGTCACTGGGACAGCTCGTCGTGGTACAGCAGAAAGTCGGTCGCCACCGGCTGCACCTGCAACTGGCGCAGCATCGTGGCCACCTGGCCGCGGTGATAGCTCGAGTGGTTCACTAGGTGGACCATTTGCCGCCACAGCGGGTACTCCCAGGTCTCTCCCTGGCGGTTCACGTAGCGGACGATGTCCAGGAGGCGCTCCGCGGTCACCGATTCGACGAACGCTCGCAGGTCCAGCTCGATCGCAAGCCACCGAGCCTTGAGGTCTCCAGGCCGCGGGAAGTCGGAGGGCGGGAAAACGGTACGCGGCGACGTTCCCTTCCAGCGTTGCAAGTACAGCCACTCGGCCCACACGATGTGCGTGACCGTGTCGCGTAGCGACGGATGGCTGCTGCCCAGGTCTCTCGTGAACGGATCTGGAGCGAGACCCGAGATCGCCTCGAACACGCGAGCGTTGGCCCAACGATTGTATCGATAGAGCTCCTGCACGGCCCTGACGTCGATCATCCGGCTGCCCCCGCCCGTCGCGGCTCGGCTCGCGACGCGAGCACGAACCCGTAGGCCGACAGGAATCCCGGCAGGATCAGGCCGAGAATCGAGAGCCAGTACGGAACCACCCAGCCCGCGATCTCGATTTCCCACCCCGCGATCAGCCGCGTCAGATGGGCCGCGCCGACGACGAGGAACACGAAGCCGCAGGTCAGACAGTAGGTCTTGTGATTCATGGCATGCCCCTTGTGCCAGAAACCTCGGTCCCGTCGCCGATTTCCGACCAACCCGGGAAGCGAGTTTCGGGAGCCGTCGGGCGTCCCGGATTCGCTACGGCAGCAGGGCGAAGCGCACCACGGCCTGCTCGCCGCCACTTCGCGCCCGAGCCCAATAAAGTCCGGCGCCCGCCGGGTGGCCGCCATCGACCCGGCCGTTCCACGACAGCCAGAGCGTCCCGGGCGCGGGACTCCCGCGCAGCAGCGTCGTGGTTCGACGCCCTTGGAGATCCAGGATGTCCACCTCGAGCCGGCCGCCCGGGTGATCGAGCCCGAGCTGCACCGTGCCGCGCGCCGGGTTGGGCCGCGGGGCCAGGAAGGCAAGGCGCGTCGGCCCCGCTGGGGGCGGAAGCCCGAGTCTCGCCAGCTCGGCGTCGTACAGGGTGAGGTCGTCGATCGCCGCCTCGACGATATGGCCGCCGAAAGCAGCCGCTTGGAACCGCACTCGCACCTGGCTGGTCGGCGTCACGTAGTCGGCCACGCGGATTTCCTGTTCCTCCCAATGATTGTGGAGCCCTCCCGTGGTGTCCACCGGCACCCAGGTCTCGCCGTCACTGCTGATCAGCACGGCGAGCCAATGACTCGCCCGGTCGCCGTTGCAGTAGAACCAGCGCCAGAACCCGACGGTGGGGGTGGTCATCCCGGTGGCGTCGAACGGGGGCGTGGTGAGCGAGGTGCGGCCACCCGCAACGCAGTTCTCGCCGACCGCATGGGGGTTCGTACCCTGTCCGGTTACGTAGCACAGCTCACCGGGCGAAGGCGTACGGTCGTACTCCGGCTGGACGTCCCCGGGCGGGAGTCCCTCACCCTCGTGGAATCGTCGCGCCCCGGTTTCCGAGCCAGCTCGGAACGGGCCCGCAGCCAGGTAATCTTCTCCTCCCGGGACGTGCGTCGCCCGGTAGGAGCCGGTGCCCAGCGGCTCGACCCGCGTCCAGATTCCACTGGTCGCTTGATCCCCCGGAGCCCCCAGGGTCCAGCCGGTCTCCGTCTCCAGCGGGTCGTAGATGGCGGCTGGAACGAGCCGGAGGTCCAAGACATTCGAGCCGGCCTCGATCCTCTGGACGAACCGCTCGGGAATATAGCCCGGACACCGTACCTCGACCCAATACTGGTCCGCCGGCACGTCGAGCAACCCGAACTGACCGGCGCCATCCGAGCGGCATTCCAGCGGCGTGTAGGGCAGGGTCAGCTCGGCGTCCGCCAGCGGGGCGTCTGACGAGTCATTTCGCACCGTACCCGAAAAGGTTCCGCTAGGTTTGGCGGTCATTTCGATCGTGACGGTTTGACTGCTCCCGGCCGAGACCACTCGCGTGACCGAGGCGTCGTCGTAACCGAACTTGTGGGCCAGCACCGTCTGCGTGCCGGGATCGGGTGCGAACGCCGCGATTCCGTCCAGCGCGGTGGTGAGCGATTCGGGCCGGGTGCTCAAGAACAGCTTGACCCCCGGCAGGGCCCGGCCGGTCCCGGCGTCCACGACCTGGACCCGCAAGAGTCCGTAGTTGCGGATCGGCCGATAGACGTAGAGGCCGGTCGTCATGTCGCTGGCGATCACCGTCCCCGACGGGAAATACGGACAAACCTCCCACACCCCGTTGAACCCACCCGAGGGGCCGGGCCAGGAATCAGCCCACGCGAACTCGGCCGGGTGGGCCGGGTCCGTGTCGTCGAGGATGCGAATCCCCTCGGTGTAATTGGAGAGATAAAGCTCGTTCCCTTTGACGTGAGCGTTGTGCACGACCGCGGCCGGGTTCGACGTGAGTCCATTGAACAGCACGGGCGCATCCAGGTCGTGGATGTCGAAGATCTTGAGCGGCTGCCCGTTGATCTCGTCGGTCACGTACAGCCAGTCGCCGGAGGCGTCCGGCCAACTGTTGTGGGTGAACGCGCCGGGATAGTGCCAGGCTGCGATCTGGGCCGGCGCCGCCGGATTCGAGATGTCCAGAACGCGCAGGACGCCCGCGAACATCGACGAGCCGTAGAGCCGATCCCCCACCAGCACGCTGTCATGGACGTAGAGCGTGTCCGGGACCGGGACGGCGACGTTCGGCCAGGTTCCGAGCTCCGTTGGCGCCTCGGGATCGGCGAGTGATAGGAGGTGGATTCCCGAGGCGTACGGATAGCCGTTGTCGCCGCGCATCCGCGTCCCGTTGCAGACCAGAAGGGCGCGCGAGGTGTCCACGGACACGGTGTGGGAGGTGATGAAATGGACCGCGTAGGTGGCCGCGAGCACGGGATGCTCGGGGTCCGTCATGCGAATGATCTGCAGCCCTTCACCCGGGCCATTCCCCTCCGTGACGACGTAGATCCAGTCGCGGTACGACTTCGCCTCGCGCCAGACCGAGGGTGGACCGTCGATGAAGGCGACACGGTAGGTGCTGGCCGGATTGGTGACGTTGTAGATCGCCGTGCCGTCCCGGGTCCCGAGCACGGCGTACTCCCACCCGTCGGCGTGGACGTAGGACCAGCAAGCCGCGTAGCCCCAGGAACCGGGGGCCGGTGGATACTCGTCGACATGGGCCTTGAGCTCCATGTTCCGCATCGCGACCTGTGAAGTCGCGGTGCAAACGAAGGTGAGCTGGGCCAGGGACGAGAGCAGGGCGACAGGTGCGATGCGAAAGAGCGGCACGGCAGGATCTCCGAAGCGTCGGTGCGCGCGGCGATGTCGATGATAGCGCCGCCCCGGCCCCACTCACTACCCTGCTGACCTCGATGGTCTCTGGTCCGGCTTCTGCGGTCGGCCGGCAGCCTTCGAAGGAGCTCCGGGCGTCGCTGAGCACGGCGGCATCATTAATCAGTTACAGATTAACACGTTATCCCAGCAAACTGCACACTTGTGCCCTAGCGTCCAAACGCCTATTGTTGTGCAGGGTATTCGTGGTGGCAGTGGTTGATGCGGCTCCGCCCATCGGCAATCGCATGAGGGGTCGCTCGAAGCAGTGGAGTCGCACGGGAGGGAACGGCTGTCGGAGCCAACGCGTCCAACTCGTTCTTCCCGTCGCCCGGGCGCGGGAGGCGGGAACGTTGATGAGCGAGATCGAGGCTTCCCGGGTGCTTCTCGGTGGACGGACTCGGTGGAGAGAATCGGAAGTGAAAGCGAAAAGGTCGACTGACGAGTCTTGCGCCACCGAGCGGACGCGACGGACATCACCGACGGAAGTGCCTGAGGCCTCTGGGCCTCGAGCGTATCGCACGGCGAGATGTGTGCCTCGTGGCAGCATGTTCGTTGGTCGGAATCGTGGTGGGCAGTCCGCGACCGCATTCTTGCGGACGAATTTCACGCTTGAAGTCACGGCGCCGAAGAATGGTATAAAGCACGGCACCGCTCGCTGTGAACTGACTCCTCGCGTGCGAGCGGCGAGCACCTTCCCCACGCAAGCGACACGTCGTTGGAAATCGTCGAAGCGAGTCAACCCGAGCTGGCTGGATGATGGTTCGTTCCGCAGGCTGGCACGGCTTGGCGGCCTAGCCCCGGAAGGGCGCAACATTCGCGAGGACCAGGGAGGTCCCTGATGACGCAGACGCTGGCCCACCCCGTCGATTCTCTCTCCCCCGTCCGCGGTACCCGCGCGGGAGTGCGCGTGCCCCGCCGCTTCACCCAGCCGGGCGTGAACCCGCTGGACGAGGTGAAGTGGGACCGCCGCCGCACGGTGATCACCAACCCGGATGGCTCGGTGGTGTTCCAGATGGAGGACGTGGAAGTACCCGCGGAATGGTCGCAGCTCGCCACCGACATCGTGGTGAGCAAGTACTTCCGCAAGGCCGGAGTGCCCGGCACGCCCGGCCACGAGACCAGCGTCCGCCAGGTCGTGCACCGCTTGGCGCACACCATCCGCGGCTACGGTGAGACCCACGGCGGCTACTTCGCGAGCCTCGAGGACGCCGAGGCGTTCGAGGCCGAGCTGGCCCACATGCTGGTGCACCAAATCGGCGCCTTCAACTCGCCGGTGTGGTTCAACTGCGGCCTCTATCACGAGTACGGGATCGGCGGCTCGGGGGGGAACTACACCTGGGACCCGGAGCAGCGCACGGTGGTGACCACCGCAGATTCGTACGCGCGGCCCCAGGTCTCGGCCTGCTTCATCCAGTCGATCGGCGACGACCTGATGTCGATCTTCGAGCTCGCCCGCAACGAGGCGCGGGTCTTCAAATTCGGATCCGGGACCGGAACGAACTTCTCGCGGCTGCGCGGGCGCATGGAGAAGCTCTCGGGCGGCGGCACCTCGTCGGGTCTGATGTCGTTTCTCGAGGTGCTCGACAAGGGCGCCGGCGCCACCAAATCGGGCGGCACGACGCGGCGCGCCGCCAAGATGGTGGTGCTCGACATGGACCACCCCGAGATCCTGGACTTCATCCGCTGGAAGGTGCGCGAGGAGAAGAAGGTGGCGGCGCTGGTCGAGGCCGGCTACTCCTCGGATTTCAACGGCGACGCCTACGGCACCGTGTCGGGGCAGAACTCCAACAACTCGGTGCGGGTGCCCGACTCGTTCATGGAGGCGGTGGTGAGCGACGGGTCGTGGCAGACCACGCTGCGCACCACCGGCGAGGTCTACGAAAGCCATCGCGCCCGGCAACTGTGGCGCGAGATCGCCGACTCGGCCTGGCAGTGCGCCGATCCGGGTGTGCAGTTCGACGACACGATCCAGCGCTGGCACACCTGCAAAACCACCGACCGGATCTACGCCACCAACCCGTGCGTCACCGGCGACACCCTGGTGGGCACCTCCGATGGCTGGCGCAGGATCGACTCGCTGGTCGGACAAACGGCACGGATCATCGGGGCCGACGGCCAACCGCATTGGGTCACGCGAATCGCCCCCACGGGACGAAAGCCGGTGGTCCGCTTGCGGACGCGCGCCGGTTTCGAGCTGCGCATCACCGGGGACCACAAGGTCTGGACGTTCGACCGCGGGGACGTGCCGGTTGAAGACCTGAAGATGGGCGAGCGCATCGCGCTCCTGGGGCCCGGTTTCGGCCGGCGGTCGCTGAGCAAGCGCTTGGCGGCGGCCATCGGCGTTGCGGTCGGTGACGGATGTCTCGCCGGATCGCATCGGGGCCGGCAGACCCAGGAGATGATCGTCCTGACCATGGCGTCCGAGGAGGCCGGCGTCCTGGCCGGCATCGCAGGCGAGGTCAACGAGCAGAAGCACATGCTCCGCGCGGTGGGCATGCCGGGCCATCCGGGCGACGTGCACGTCTCGACGCAAACGAGCGGCGGCTCCGTGTCAAGGCTGTCATTCAGCTCCCAGGCGGTCGTGGGCCTACTCAAGGATTTCGCCATCCTGGACGAGGGAAGCGACCGCAAGCGGTTCACCCCGGCGATCTTCGAGCTCGATCGTCCGTCCCTGGCCGCCGCGCTGCGCGGGCTTTTCACGGCGGACGGCACGGTGGCCAACTACGGGGAGAAGAGCCAGTACGTCTCCCTCGACTCGAGTTCGTTGGAGCTGCTGCGCCAAGTGCAGCTTCTTCTCCTCGGGTTCGGAATCAAGGCCAAGCTTTACCAAGAGCGCCGTGGTGGCGTTACGGAGAGCATGCTCCCCGATGGCAAGGGCGGCATGCGCGTCTACCCAGTGAAGGAGATGCACTCACTGCGCATCAGCAGGACGTCGAGGCTCATCTTTGAGCGCGAGATCGGGTTCGACCCGGCAAGCCCCAAGGCCGAAGCGCTCGCCGAGCTGAACGACCGGTTCGAGGCCTACCGCGAGGATTTCGATGACGTGATCGAGCGCATCGAGCCCCTCGGCGAAGAGGAGGTCTACGACCTTACGGAGCCCGTCACGCACCACTTCGTCGCGAATGGCCTAGTGGTCCACAACTGCTCCGAGTTCGTGTTCCTCGACGACACCGCGTGCAATCTGGCCTCGATCAACCTGATGAAGTTCCTGAACGAGGACGGCTCGTTCGACATCGAGGGCTACCGCCACGCCAATCGAGTCTTCTTCCTGGCTCAGGAGATCCTGGTCGAGTTCGCCTCCTACCCGACCGAGAAGATCGCCCAGCGCTCGTACGAGTTCCGGCCGCTCGGCTTGGGCTACGCCAACCTCGGCACGCTGCTGATGATGCAGGGACTTCCGTACGACAGCGATGCGGCGCGTGCCTACGCCGCCAGCGTGACCGCAATCATGACCGGCGAGGCCTATGCGCTGTCGGCGGAGATGTCGCAGAGCCTCGGACCGTTCGAAGGCTTCGCCCCGAACCGCGACGCGATGCTCGACGTGATACGGATGCACCGCGACGCGGCGCGCGGCATCGACGCCGCGCTCGCCCCGCGCGACCTGCGGGCCGCGGCGATCGAGAGCTGGGATCGGGCGCTGGCGCTCGGCACCGTGCAGGGCTACCGCAACGCCCAGGCCACGGTGCTGGCGCCGACCGGGACGATCGGGCTGCTGATGGACTGCGACACCACCGGGGTCGAGCCCGACTTCGCGCTGGTCAAGTTCAAGAAGCTGGCGGGAGGGGGCTACTTCAAGATCGTGAACCAGTCGGTGCCGGCGGCGCTCGAACGGCTCGGCTACGACGCGGCCGCGATCGAGCGGATCGTGCGCTACGCCGTGGGCACCGGGAGCTTCGAGGGCGCGCCGCGCGTCAACCGGGCATCGCTCCAGCAGCGCGGGCTCACCCCGGCCGAGATCGACCGCATCGAGGCGACGCTGCCCAACATGCTCGACGTGCGCTTCGCGTTCGTGCGGGGCCTGCTGAGCGACGACACGCTCACCCGGATCGGCGTGAGCATGCAGGAACGCGAGAAGCCCACCTTCCACGCCCTGTCCTGCCTCGGCTTCACCGAATCCGAGATCGACCAGGCCAACGCGCGCATCTGCGGGCAGCTCACGGTCGAGGGCGCACCCGGCCTCAGGCCCGAGCACCTGCCGGTCTTCGACTGCGCCAACCGCTGCGGCCCCAAGGGCACGCGCTTCATCCAGGCGATGGGGCACGTGCGCATGATGGGCGCCACCCAGCCGTTCATTTCGGGCGCGATCAGCAAGACCGTGAACCTGCCCGAGGATGCCACCGTCCAGGACGTCGAGCAGATCTATTTCGAGTCCTGGAAGCAGGGCTTGAAGGCGGTGGCCCTCTACCGCGACGGCAGCAAGCTCAGCCAGCCGCTCGCCACCGGCAAGAAGGTCGAGGAGTCCGAGATCGCTCCGCCTCCCAAGCTGCGCCGGCGGCGGCTGCCCAAGCGCCGCCACGGCTTCACCCAGGAGGCGCGGATCGCCGGGCACAAGGTCTTCGTACGCACCGGCGAATACGAAGACGGCACGCTGGGCGAGATTTTCATCGACATGCACAAGGAGGGCGCGGCCTTCCGCAGCATGATGAACTGCTTCGCCATCTCGGTGTCGATGGGCCTGCAGTACGGCGTCCCGCTCGAGGACCTGGTGGACCAGTTCGTGTTCACCCGCTTCGAGCCCCAGGGCCGCATCGAGGGCCACGAGAACCTCCGCGCCTGCACCAGCGTGGTGGACTACGTGTTCCGCGTGCTCGGCATCGAGTATCTGGACCGGACCGACCTGGCCCACATCGTGAGCGACGACTTGAAGGGAGCGCCGGTGCCGTCGGCCCATGCCACCGCGCACCCGGTGGGCTACGAGCATCGGCGCGGCAACGGCGGCAATGGCGGCAACGGAGACAGCGGGTCACCTCAGCTCGCGCCCACCACCGCTTCCGGTGGCAAGCCCGGCGCCGGGGCTCAGGCGCCCAAGGCTTCACGGGCCGGCGCGGACGTCCTACCCGGCGACGGCGGTCAGGACACCCTGCTCAAGAAGTTCCCGGGCGATGCACCGCTGTGCGACCAGTGCGGGCACATCACCCTCCGCAACGGTACCTGCTACAAGTGCCTCAACTGCGGCAACTCGATGGGGTGCTCGTAGGGGGCTGACCCGTTTGCAGCGTTGGCTCGTCGCGTTGACGTGCGCGCCGGCCCGAGCTAGCTTCCGCGCGTTCCAGGGAATTCATTTCCACCTTCGGGGGGACTCCCCTCATGGCTCGGCGTCTCTGGTTGCTCTTCCTCGCCGCCGCGCTCCTCGCGGCACCGGCTCTCGCCCAGCACCAGCACATGTCCCACGGCGCCCCGTCTTCCGGCCTGCCCAGGCTCGAGAACCTCGGCGGGGTTCACCATGCAGTGACCACCCAGTCGCCCGAAGCCCAGCGCTTCTTCGATCAGGGACTGTTCCTGCTCTATGGCTTCAACCACGCGGAAGCGATCCGGGCCTTCGAGGAGGCCGCGCGACTCGATCCTGACTGCGCGATGGCGTGGTGGGGGGCCTCGAGCGCCTACGGCCCCAACATCAACTGGCCGATGGATTCGACCCAGGAGACCCAGGCTCTGGCTGCGCTCGAGAAGGCCCGTGCGGCGTCGAGCAAGGCCTCGCCGGCCGAGCGCGACTACATCGAGGCCCTGACCCGGCGCTACGGCCGGCCGGCGGGAGCGAACCGCGGGGCCCGCGATTCGGCGTATGCCGCGGCGATGAAGGCGCTCAAGGACCGCTACCCCGACGACCTCGACGCCGCCACGCTGTGCGCCGAGTCGATGCTCGACCTGAGCCCCTGGAACCAGTGGACGCTCGATGGCCAACCGCTGCCCGGCACGCTCGAGATCGTGTCTCTCCTCGAGTCAGTGCTCAAGCGCAACCCCAACCACGTGGGTGCCATCCACTACTACATCCACACCTGCGAGGCAGGACCCGACCACGGAGCCCGGACCATCCCCTACGTCGAGCGGCTGAGCCGGATGAAGCTCGATGCGGGCCACTTGGTCCACATGCCCTCCCACATCTTCCAGCGGGTGGGGCGCTACGGCGAGTCCGAGTCGGACAACGTCGAGGCGTCCACCGAAGACAGCCTCTACGTCGCCCGCTGGAAGCCCGAGGGGCTCTACCCGATGATGTACTATCCGCACAACGTCCACTTCGTGTGGGCCGCCGCCTCGATGGCGGGCCGCAGCCGCCAAGCCCTGCACTACGCCAGGCGCCTTTCGGGCCTCGTCCCCTGGGACATGGTGCGCCAGATCCCGCCGATGGAGTTCTGGTCGCCCACGCCGTACTACGCCATGATCCGCTTCGGCCGCTGGGACGAGATCCTCAAGGAGTCCGCCCCGCCGGCCGACGTCCGCTTCAGCACCGGGATGTGGCACTTCGCCCGCGGCATGGCCTTCGCCGCCCGGCGACAGTTCGAGCAGGCCGGGACCGAGCGCGACAGCGTCTCGGTGATCGCGGCGGGGATCCCGCTCGAGGCTTTGGTCTCGTTCAACTCGGCCAAGGGGTTGCTCACCATCGCCTCGAACCAGCTCGGCGGCGAGACGGCGGCGCGCCAGGGGAAGATCGAAGAGGCGGTGCGGCTGCTCCAGCAGGCGATTGCCGTGGAGGATACCCTCCACTACGACGAGCCCCCGGCCTGGTTCTTCCCGGTGCGTCAGTCCCTCGGCGCAGTACTGCTGGAAGCGGGTCGCCCGGCCGTCGCGGAAGCCGCCTACCGCGAAGATCTCAAGCGCAATCCCGAAAACGGCTGGTCGCTGTACGGCCTCGCTCAGTGCGCGCGCGCCCGCAAGGCGACGAAGGAGGCGGCCGACGCCGAGAAGCGTTTCCGCAAGGCTTGGGCGCGGGCCGACGTGAAGCTCACCTCATCGCGCTTCTGGTCGACTCGCCCTTTGGCCCCGGTGAGTGGGCCGCCGGTGCTCCCAGGGCGCCGGCCGCGTCGCCCCGGACCAGGAACAGCCATTCGCGATTGGTGAGCCGACCGGGCGTGCCGACCTTCTCGCCCTTGGGGTTGTAGATCCCGATCCGGGCGCCGACGTAGCGCCGGTACGACACCTCGGTAACTTCCACCGCCCCGTGGCCGCCCAGCAAGGCTTCCAACTGTGGGCGGGTGAGGTATCCCTCGTCGCTGAACGAGACCAGCAGGTGACGGGCGCGCACCGCCGCGATCACGTCGCCGAGTGCGGCTTCGATCTGTCCGCGGCGGTTGAATGGGCTTCCGCGCTCGCGCACGTCGGCGCGCTTCATGGCCACGCCGTAGACGGCCGGCCGGTCCCAGCGCACCAGGGATTCCCAGACGTGGTAGTTGCCCAGGTAGGAATGCTGGTTGTAGGGCGGATCCAGGTACGCGACGTCCGCCCGGAAGCGCCGCGCGGCTTCTCGAGCGTCGAGGCACGAAGCCGACCCCCGGCCGGCCGACAGCTCGGGGACTCGCAGGCACAGCGGTTGGTGGGAGCGCGCCGACCAACGCTTGAGGTAGGCCATCTGGACTCCGGTGGTGGAGTCCACCCGGTCCGCGGCCTCCATGAGGCTGGTGAGCGCGATCGCCTCGAGCTCGGGCTCGAGCGAAAGCCGCGCGATCCGCTCCCGGATCGCGTCCACCCGCGCCCCGTTGACGGGCTGCAGGTAGCGCGCCCGCACGCAGAAGGTCTCGGTGAACCAGCCGGTTCGCCCCGGCACGGCGTTCAGCTCGGCGATCAGCCGCTCGGTAGGCGCCTGCCAGCGCCGGCGATTGGCCTGCACGTAGCACGTAGCCAGCGTGGCGGCGTAGGAATTGTGGTCGTTGGCGTGGACTCGGTAGCCGCGGCGCTTCAAGGCCTGGGCGACCCGCGCGGTGCCCGAGAACAGGTCGAGCACGGAACGGACGCCATCCAACGCCTCGATCCGATCCAGGATCTGCGGGATGAGCAGCCGTTTCGAGCCCAGGTACTTGATCATCGGGTCCTTCCC
>DASXTP010000086.1:0-9450 GCA_036505355.1 Candidatus Eiseniibacteriota bacterium
GTCGTGCCACTCGCTGGTGCTGTCCTCGCTCTCCAGGCTGTGCCGATTGCGCGCGAAGGAGAAGCCGAAATCGTTGCGCGGCCCGCCGCCGTTGGGATCGAAGTGGCAGGTCTGGCACAGGAGCCCGGTGCGCGCCGCGTACAGGGGCAGCGTCTCCCCACCCCGCGGCCACGACAGGAAACCGAGCGAGCTCACGAGCAGGATCAGGGGAACCGCGCGGTAGAGCCAGCGCATGAGACCTCCCGATGTGGGGGTTCGGGGCAGTGCGGCCGACCGCCGGCGGTTCAGCGCCGGGGCCGGACTCTGCGGGTGCGTTTCGGCGATCGCGATTCCCCGGGGCGACCGAAGCCTCCGCCACCGGGGCTGGCCACGGTTAGCACCGCGCCCGCCGGCAGGTCAACTTGGAACTTGCCCGGCAGCTTCGCCCCGCGGCGCCTCGTCTCCCGCGACATCCCAGGCCACCATGCGCGGTTTAGCCCCGGCGAACCCGGCCTTCCGCCGGCGAGCCCGTAGGGGCCTCGCCGCCGCCGGTCGGCGATCACGGTGACGCGGGCGGGTGCACGGAGCTCGATCACGCGCTCGATGCCGTCGCCGCCGCGAAAGCGCCCGCCGCCACCGCTCCCCCGCCGGACTCGCGTCGCGACCACCCGCAGCGGGTAGGCGTGCTCGAGCGCCTCCACCGGGGTGTTGCGGGTGTTCGTCATGTGGGCTTGCATCGCGGAGGCGCCGTGCCAGCCGGGGCCCGCGCCATGGCCGCCGGCGAGCGTCTCGTAATACGAGAAGGCGTGTCCGGTGCGCGGATCCATCCCCCCGATCAGCAGGTTGTTCATGGTTCCGCTGCTGGCCGCCGGGATGCGACCGGGAAGCGCCCGGGCGAAGGCCCCGAGCACCACGTCCACGATGCGCTGCGAGGTCTCCACGTTGCCGGCGCCCACCGCCGCCGGTGGGATCGGGTTGACCACGGTACCGCGCGGCGCGATCACCTCGACCGGGCGGAAGGTGCCGTGGTTGACCGGAAACTCGCCGAGGACGCAGCGCACCGCATACCAGGTGGCCGCGCGCGTCACCGCCTCGACCGCGTTGACCGGGCCCGCGGTCTGCGGGCTCGAGCCGGTGAAGTCCACGCGCGCTTTGTTCCCGGCCAGCGTGAGCGTCGCGGCGATCCGCACCGGACGTTCGGTGAGGCCGTCGTCGTCGAGCAAGTCCTCGAAGCGCCAGCGGCCACGGGGCAAGGCCCGCAGCGCCGAACGCACGCTGCGCTCGGCCACCTCCATCAGGGCCTGGGCCGCCTCGCGCAGCGCGGTGCGCCCTCGCTCACCGCCGCCGGCGCGGTCCGCCAGGTCCCGAAGACGGCGCTCCCCGGTGACCTGGGCGCCGAGCCCGGCGGCCAGGTCCGCGCGACGCTCGTCGGGCGTGCGCACGTTGGCCAGCAGCAGCCGGAGCACGTCGCGCTGCAGCCGGCCGGCCCGCACCAGGAACACCGGCGGCACGCGCAGGCCCTCCTCGTAGATCTCGCGCGCCAGCGGCATCGAGCCCGGGGCGGCCCCGCCGACGTCGGCGTGGTGCGCGCGGCTGGCGACGAAGAAGTCGGGCCCTCGCTCGCGGCCGGAGCCGCGGCCAAGAAACACCGGCGAGACCAAGGTCAGGTCGGGCAGGTGAGTGCCGCCCGCGTACGGGTCGTTGAGCAGGACGGCGTCCCCGCGCACGAATGGGGCGAGCGCGAGCGCGGCTTCGACGGCCCGCGGCAGGCTGCCCAAATGCACCGGGATGTGGGCGGCCTGGGCCACCAGGCGCGCGCGGTGGTCGAAGATCGCGCAGGAGTGGTCGAGTCGCTCCTTGATGTTCGGCGAATGGGCGGTGCGCATCAGCGCCACGCCCATCTCTTCGGCGCAGGCCGCGAACAGACTCTGATAGAGCCCGAGTCGGACCGGATCGGGGCCGGCGGACGGGGGGCGACGCCTCATCCTCGCCGCTCCCGAACCACCACCAGCGTGCCGGTCGGATGCATCGAGGCGCGCCAGCCGGGGGGGATCCAGAGCGTGGCCCCGGCCTCCATCACCAGCGCCGGGCCCCGAGCCCTGAAGCCTGAGCCCAGGCCTTCCCGTTCCCAGGCTGTAGCGACCACCCAGCCGTGTGGCTCTCGCACCCGGTGTCGTCCGATTGGCGGTGCGCTGCGCCGGCCGAGCTGAGTGGTGTCGATTCGCTCGCCGGGAAGCCGGCCCCGCACCTCGAGCGTCACTACCTCGACGTCGCGGCCGCGCTCAGCGAAGCCGTAACGGCGGAGGTGCTCGCGATGGAAGCGTTCCGTGAGACCGGCCCCGCCCGAGACCGCGAGCTCGTGGGACTGGCCCGCATAGCGCAGCTCGGCCCAACGTTCGAGGCGCACGCGCATCCGGACCGCACGCGGGAACGAGGCGCGCACCCTGCGCTCCAGCCGGCGCCAGACCCGCTCGCGTCGAGCCACCTCCCCGGCGTCCAGCAGTACCGAGCGGCTCTGCTCCCGGCGCGCGCCCCCGGTCAGCGCCCCGATCGCCGACAGCAGCCCAGCATGTCGAGGGAAGAGCACGATCCGGCAGCCCAGCGACTCGGCCACCGCGCAGGCGTGGAGACCGCCGGCACCGCCGAAGGCGACCAGCGCCGCTCCGCGCGGGTCGTGACCGCGCTCGACCGAGACCTTCCGCAACGCAGCTTCGATGTGGGCCTCGGCGAGCCGGGTCACGCCGAGGGCGGCCTCGACCGGGCCGCCGAGCCCGAGGCGTCTCGCCAGTGCGCCGATCGCGCGGCCGGCCGCCGCGCGGTCGAGCGTCAGGCTGCCGCCCGCGAGCGGACCGTCCGGCAGTCGCCCCAGCACCACCAACGCATCGGTGAGGGCCGCCGGGCCGCCGCGCCCGTAGCTGGCCGGGCCCGGATCGGCACCGGCGCTCTCGGGACCCACCGCCAGCAGACCAGCGCGCGTCTGGCGGGCGATCGAGCCGCCGCCGGCCCCCACGGTGTGCACGTCCAGCAGCGGCAGCAGCACCGGAAGCCCAGCCACCTCGCGAGCCCTGCGCCGCGGCAGCTCGCCGCCGTCCAAATAGGCACAATCGGTCGAGGTGCCACCGACGTCCAGCGTCAGGGCTCTCAAGTACCCGCAGCCCAGCGCCACGTCGCGCGCCGCCGCCAGTCCCGCCGCCGGCCCCGACAGCAGCTGCCGCACCGGCTCGCGTGCCGCTTCGACCACACCGACGGTGCCGCCGTGCGACTGCACGACCTCGATGCGCGCGGCGGCTCCCCGCGCGAGTCGGGTCAAATAGCCGGCCACGCGCGGGCCGAGATAGGCGTTGGTGACGGTGGTCGAGAGCCGCTCGTACTCCCGGAACTCAGGGCACAGCTCGGAGGAGAGGGTGACCGGCAGGCCCAGCGCGCGGAGCGCTCGCCCCAAGCGGCGCTCGTGGCCACCGTGGGCGTACGCGTGCAGCAGCCCCACCGCAACCACCTCCGGACGGCATCCGCGTACCGCCCGTACCGCTCGACGCACCGCCGCGGCGGTCAGGGGCAGCCAACGCGCCCCCCGCGGGCCGCACCGCTCGGGGACACCGATGCGACGAGCGGGAGGAACCAGTGGGGGCGGCCGGGCCGGCGCCAGCGCGTAGAGATCGGGCCGGTCTTGCCGGCCGATCTCGAGCAGGTCCTCGAAGCCCTGGGTCGTGAGCAGCACGACCCGCGCCCCGGCGCGCTCGAGCAGCGTGTTGGTGGCCACGGTCGAGCCGTGGCGCACCGCGGTCGCTGGGCCAGCGCGCAGACGACGCAGGCCTTGCACCACGGCTCGCTCGGGGGCACGGGGCGTGGACGGAATTTTGAGCGCCACCAAGCCCCGCGAGGTTAGGGCGACGAAATCGGTGAAGGTCCCGCCGGTATCGACGCCGATCCCCCGCGGCGCCACCTCGGCCGAGGCCGTCTTCGCGCTCCTCAACGGGATGCCCGGACCCGACGCCGCCATTGGTCGAGCAGGATCCCCACCAGGATCGCCGCCGTCGCTGCCAGCAGCACCCAGGTCGGGATGCGGAGCTTCTGTCCCAGCAGGGCGAGCGCGAAGTAGTACGGCAGCGCGCCCAGGTAGATCGCCACCGCGTAGAGGGGTGCGGGATAGCCGCCGGCCGCCGCCACCAGCTTGAGCGGGGCGTCCGGCAACGGGGTCGCGCGGGCCAGCAGCAGGGCCAGGAACGAGGCTGAGGGAAAGCGCCGCAGCGCGTCCGCGAGCTTCTCCTGCGATGGCGCGAGGCGGCGCATCCAAGGCTGCCCGGAGCCGAGCGCCCAGCGTAGCAGCAGGAGTTGGAGCACGCTGCCGGCGGCGCTCGCCGCGCCTCCGGCGAAAGCGACCGCCCACGGCGGGTGGAGCTTTCCGTACTGGAGCAGGAGCGGCGTGGTGAAGAACGCGAAGCTGGCGCCGTCCAGGAACAGCCACAGGCACAGCGCCCACAGGGATTCCGCGGTCACGCGGCTGGCCTCGACAAATCCCACCACGCCCCGCACCGGGCCGACGGGTCCACTCGAAGGGTTCGGGCCGCGCGGCTCAGGCCGGCGGGGTCGGCGACTCGGGGCCGCCCGTCGGGGGGGCACCGGTCCAGGGAATCGAAGGTGAAGCGATCCCGGGATCCGGTGTCGAGAAGGCGGGGGCCGCCGGAGCGGAAGGACCTGGGCGGACGGGAATCCAGAGCGGCCACCAGCTCGCCCCCGGGCCGCGCCCGAACTTGGAGCGGATCAGAGCCCCAGCTCCCAAGAGGGTGAGCAGGCTGCCCGAAATCCACCACAGGACGCCGATCAGGGTCCCGACCCAGCCCAAGAGCGGCATGAACTCGAACACGCGACCGACCACGTGCAATCCGTCGAGGACCAGGACACCCAAGACCGCCGCACGCATGATCGGCACGGCGGCGGGCGCGGGACTGCCCGGCAGGCTCCCACCCATGAGCCGGCGAGCGAGCTGCCGGCCGATCGGGACGACGCCCACCAGAGCGCCCCAGATCGTCAACACCACCAGCAACGCCACGTAGGCCAGGATTACGCCCAACGCGAGCGGGATGCCGATGATCGTGATGCAGAGGATCGCCACCACGAGCGCCAGCGCGATCACCGATGGGGCGAGCAGCAGCGCGGTCACGAGGCCCACCAGGAAGGACATCCCGGGTTCTCGACTCAGTGTCTCGACCGCGGTGCCGGTGCGGACCGGGGCGAGCTTGCTGATGCCCCAGGCCGCCGCCATCCAGAGCATCAGCCACACCACCGCCCCGACCACACCCCCCGCTCGGCTTTTCTGCTCCTCGACATCCCAATCCCGGAGCCGCTCGCGCAGCCGATGGCCGACGTGACGGCCTCCCGGACCGCGGAACGAGGTTCGCTGGCCGCCCACGAAGGCCCCAGGCTCCTCGTGGAGCTGCCCGCCGATGCACGCCACGTCCCCGTCGACGCGAGCGGTGGCGCTCAGAAACACGTCGCCGCCGGCGGCCATGACGTCGCCTTTGACGTGCCCGTCCACCCGCACGTCACCCTGGAGCGCGACCACGTCGCCGACCACCACGCGGTCCTTCTCGATGTGGATGTCGGAGCCGATGCGCACGATCTCACCGGATCGGCTCGTCACCTCGGGCACCGCGGGCGCGGGAGGCAGAGGCGGCACATCGCTTCGGGCCCGCTCCCGGGCGCGTCGCTCGATGGCGGCGACGCTCTCCTCGGGGACCGGCTTGAACTCCATGACCTCCTGGGCCCATGCCGGCGAGGGTCCCAAGAGCCCAAGGGCCAGGGGATCGGCCGCGCCCGGCTTGGACAGCGGCGGCGTAGCCAGCCACAGCACCGCGAGGCAGGCCGTCATGGCGAACCGCTGGGGACGTCGCTCCATGATCACTTGCCCCCGCCGGTGACGACGATGCTCCCCGACCCGGTACGAAGCGAGACCGGGGTCGTGCCACCGCGCACCACGGCCGAGACTTCGCGCCGGGTCACGGTCCGGGTCTCGACCGGCAACCCGACTTCGATCGAGCCCGCCGAGGTCCTCATCTCCAGCCGGCAGCCCAGGTCGGTGGCAAGCGTGGCGCGGATGTCCCCGCTCGACGTCTCGACCTCCGCACCGATCAGCGGCTGGGCCAGGGCCACCACGATTTCGCCGCTCACGCTCCCCAACTCCACACGCCCCGAGGCCCCACCAATCTGGATGTCGCCGCTCGTGGTATGGACGTAGACGTCCCGGCTCGCGTGATCGGCGTGCACGTCTCCGCTCACCGTTTCGATCCTCAGAGAATCGCCGGAGTTCCTGAGCAGGACGTCGCCGCTGGTGGTCCGTGCGAACACCGCCCCGCGGGCGCCTGCGATGTCGAGGTCGCCGCTCACCGTCGAGATCCGAGCGCGGCCGATGCCGGCTGCGGCCAGGTCGCCGCTGGTGGAGGTCATCTCCATCGGGCCTCGCGCATCGTGGACCTCCGCGTCACCGCTCGTGGTCTTCAGCGTCTGAGGCCCGGCAAGGCCGTCGGTGAACAGGTCCGCGCTGGTTCCGTTCAGGGCCACCGGGAGGTCGGCGGGCACCTCGAGCACGATCCGCACCTCAACCCGCGGCCAGGTGACGCCAGCAAAGCTCTCCCACAGGCCGATCCGGATCGAGCTGCGTTGCGGGTAGCGCACCCGCACGACGTAACGGCCGCCTTGCGGGGCGGCCTCGACCACCGTCTGTTGGGCCAGCCGCCGGCGGGTCGTCTCGTCGGAGGCTCGTACGATCTTGAGCGCGGTGACGTGGATCTGCCCGTCGGCACTCGGGCGGGCGTCGACGCGCCCCCGCGCATTCGTGACCTCGACCGCCGAGATTCCCTGCCGGCCGACCACGCGGACGCTCTGCTCGCGCCAGATCTCGCCGGCGACTGCTTTGCCCGCCACGACCATCAAGGCCACCATGGTGAACGTGATCCGCTTCATCTCATCGCCCTCCGGACGCGACGAGATACGGCCGCCCGCCGTCCCAAGTTGCAGCGAACTCCCTGTCCGCCCGAGTCAAAAGACGCGACCGGGCGCCGGAGCGCGCCACAAGCGCGGCGGGGTCATGCGGGCCGGGCCCGGGCGGCCCAGAGCCCCAAAGATGCGGAAAGGGAAGGCCTTACAGCCTTCCCTCCCGCTCTATGCACGCGCCACCCGGGCGTCCGTTACTGATGCATCGTGGTGTCCGTCATCCCCGTGTCCGACATCATCGTGTCCGACATCATGGGCTCGGACGACGGAGTGGTCTCGGGGGTGGACGTGGTCTCCTGGGCCTTCTTTCCACATCCCACCGCGGCGAGAGCAACGGTCAGCGCCAAGAGCGCGACCACAGCCAGAGCGAACAGCCTGCGCATTCTCACTTCACCTCCTCTTGGTCCCGCCGCTCCGGGATGCTTCCCGGCCGCGGCCCCGGGTGTCAGTTGGACTGAATTAAGGGAGAAACACCACTGTTGAGCGGTGTCGGGGCTGGCAGCGTCCGTGCGAAATGCGGGCAAAACGTCAGCTCGAAAGTCCCCAGGCCGGACCAAAAGCACCGGCTCCGACTGTGGACAAACGCGGCGGAAGGCTAGGGGCGCATTCCCGGGTTGTCAACCAAAGATTTTTAGCCACCCTCCACCACCATGGACTCCCCAACAGCAAGGAACTAAACGCATTGCAGCGCCTGCGCCAAATCGGCGCGGAGGTCCTCGTAATCCTCGATCCCGACCGAAAGCCGCAGCAGCCCGTCGGCAAACCCGATCCTAAGCCGCGCCTCCCGCGGCACCGACGCATGGGTCATCGAGGCCGGATGGCACACCAAGCTCTCGACTCCTCCGAGACTCTCCGCCCTGGAGAACAAGCGAAACCGATCGAAGACCGTCCGGCCGCTCTCGAGCGAGCCGTCACCGGGGATGAACGAGATCATCCCGCCAAAGCCCGAAGCCTGGCGACGGGCCAGCGCGTGCTGGGGGTGAGCGGGGAGCCCCGGGTAGAAGACTCGGCTGACCCGAGAGTGCCCGGCCAGGAACTCGGCGAGCCGGCCGGCGTTGGCCTCATGCTGCCGCATCCGGACTGCCAGCGTCTTGGTGCCGCGCAACGCAAGCCAACAGTCCATGGGACCCGGCACCGCGCCCGAGGCGTTCTGTAGGAATCGCAGCTGCTCGGCCAAGGCGTCGTCGGAGGTGATGAGCGCCCCGCCCAGCATGTCGCTGTGGCCATTGAGGTACTTGGTGACGGAGTGGAGGACGACGTCCGCGCCGAGCTCCAGAGGGCGCTGGAAGAAGGGGGTCATGAAGGTGTTGTCGACCACCACGCGGACCCCTTTGCCATGGGCCAGCCGGCTCAGCGCTGCGATGTCGCTGAGCTGCATCATCGGGTTGGTGGGAGTCTCGAGGAACACCATCCGAGTGCTGGGTCGGAAGGCCTTCTCCACCCCCGCCTCGTCGTCGGTGGCGAGGAACGTGAAGGTCATTCCGAGCCGGCTCATCACGCGGTCGAACAGGCGGTAGGTACCGCCGTACAGGTTGTCGCCGGCCACCACGTGGTCTCCGGCCGACAGGGTTTGAAGCAGGGTGTGGGTGGCCGCCAGGCCGGAAGCGAAGCAGAATCCGTGACGTCCGCCCTCGAGGGCGGCCAGGTTGCGCTCGAGCGCGGAGCGCGTTGCATTGTGCGTGCGCGCGTACTCGTACCCCTTGTGCTTGCCGAGCGCTTCCTGGGCATACGTCGACGTCTGGTAGATGGGGACCACGATCGCCCCGGTCGAGGGATCGGGTTCTTGGCCGGCGTGAATCGCGCGGGTGCTGAAGCCCGCAGTCGGGGTGAGCGCCGAATCGCCGCCCATCACTCGTTCCCGGCGATGAACTGCAGCATGTCGAATCGCGTCAGGATCCCCACCACCGATCCGTTGTCGCGCACCAGCACCGCGGGGTTTCTGGCCACCAGCAGCTGGGTGACGCGCTCGATCGAATCGTCGCTCCGCACCACCGGAAGCGGCTCGTCCATCCACTGCTCGACCGGCCGCTCGATCGCGCTGGGGTCCGCGATCACGGTTTTCAGGATCTCGCTGTCGTAGAGCGTGCCGACCGGCTCGCGATCCTTGAACACCGGGACCTGGGTGATGTCGTGCTGCTCGACCAGAGCCAGGGCACGCTTGAGCGGCTGCCCCACCTCGACCGCGAGCAGGGTGGGGAGGGCGCGAACTTTGTTGCCGACGAGGTCGCCCACCCGAATTGCCGAGGGATCGAGCAGGTGATTGTCCCGCATCCAGGCGTCGCTGTGGACTTTGGACAAGTACCGTTCTCCGGTATCGGGCAGCAGCACCACCACCAGGTGGTCGGGGCTCAGTCGACGCGCGACCTGGAGCGCGACCCAAGCCGCCATGCCGCCGGAGCCGCCCACGAACAGGGCGTCCTCGCGGGCCAGCCGCCGGGTCATGGTGAGGCCGTTGCGGTCGCTGCACGCCAGCACCTCGTC
>DASXTP010000087.1:0-2319 GCA_036505355.1 Candidatus Eiseniibacteriota bacterium
AGGCTGTAGAGAACGACATCGAGCTCCTCGAACTGGAGGGTCCAGTGTTCCCATCGCGGCAATCCCAGGTGGTGTTCGAGCGGCGGCACGACGAATCCCATGAGGTCAACATCGTCCACACCGTGGGGCTCCTGGGATTCCAGGTAAGTGCCATGGCTATGTGAGCCCATCAGCCCCAACACCAGCAGGTGCGGCTCGAGTGGGAAGCCGTTCTCGCGCTGAAATGCGCTGGCGATGCGGGGGTCGAGGAGCATGAGGCGAAAAGTACGACGTCGCGAGCCCGCGGTCTAACGTCGCGCGGTCCTGCCGCGCCTCGAGGCTGTCGACCTTTCCCGAGGGTGCCGGCGAACTATGCCTTTGTTGCCTTCCGGCGGGCAGCGGTTCCGCGGCTTGACGATCGCCAGGAGGCCCGTCCGGGGATGGATGTACAGCTCATCGGGCTCGAGGACAGGCAGGTACCGACCCCAACCGGGCGGTGGACCAATCACTTCGCCCTCAGGGCCCAGGGTGACATGGCGCTCGACGTAGTCCCAGACGTGGTCCCGGACGTGTTGCTGGGTTGCGGAGTGCGGCCGCAGGCGGGCCGAGATGTCCCGATACACCGCGTTCCACGGCCGTCCGACCTGTTTTCGAAGGTACCGCTAAAGGCGCCAGGTTCTCGTTGAGCTGCTTGGCGGCACGCCGGCCTACATCGCCACCACCGCGCGCACGTCGCGTGATACGAGCAGCGGGCGAAGCCGGAGAACCCAGACCAGCGAGCCCGCGGCGAGCGTGGCGGCGAAACCGAGCAGCCACGCCGGCCCGGCCCCGGTTGCCAGCAGCACCAGCGCCGCGCCGCCCAGCACCGCGAGCCTCACCGCCTCGCTCACGCCGGCCCAGCTCCGCGACTCAAGCACGCCGCCGATGCCGCCGAGCGAGACCGTCACGTAGAACATTCCCGCCATCGTTTCCCCGATCGGAAGCCTCGGCACGGATTGGAGCAGCACGAGCGACCCCGCGAGCACCACCACGAATTGCACCAGCGCATAACGCCGGAGCGCGCCGGACACCGGGGGCTCGTACTTGGCGAACGTCTCCGGGCTCACCGGCCCGGGCACGACCGGCGGCCCGAGCTCGGGGGGGCGCCAGCCGGGATGCCCGAAGACGGCGCGGAGCTTGTCCCGGAGCGTGCGGGCCGCGCGCGCGTTGCGCCAGATCTCCTGGAACTGGTGCACGTTGGCGCGGAGCGGGTTCCAGGTTGCCAGGGGCTTGGTGATGCCGTACACAACCGGTGCGCGCTCCGGCTCGAAGGTCCCGAAGAGCCGGTCCCAGATGATGAACGTTCCGGCGAAATTCCGGTCCTGGTACTCGGGGTTGATTCCGTGGTGCACCCGGTGGTGCGACGGGGTGTTGAGCACCCACTCGAGCGGCCCCAGGGTCTTGATCTCCCGGGTGTGGATCCAGAACTGGTAGACCAGGTTGAGCGCGTGGCACGTCAGCCACATCGTCCTCGGCACCCCGAGCAGCGCGATCGGCAGGTAGAAGAGCCAGCTCATGAGGCCGTGGAGGCTCGACTGGCGGAGGGCGACGGTGAGGTTGAACTCCTCGCTCGAATGGTGCACGACGTGGCCCGCCCAGAGAAGGTTCACCACGTGGGAGTAGCGGTGCATCCAGTAGTAGGCCAGGTCGTCGAGCGTGAAGACCAGGAGCCAGGCGGCCGCGGGGGCGCCCGCGATCCACGCCGAGACCGGAAGGGCGTGCTGGAGCCCCCAGTGGCTCTGGACCCAGCCATAACCCGCGATGGTGAGCAGGACGATGAAGATCCCGGCGAGCTGGCTCAGGATGCCGCAGGAGAGGTCGCTGATCGAATCGCTCAGGCGGTAGAGCGGCCGGCGGCGCAGGCGCGCCACCAGCAGCTCCACGCCGATCAGGAGGAAGAAGAAGGGAATCGAGGCCTGAATGACGTCCATCGGCTCATGCGTCGGTCGCCAGGAGGTACTGGCATCCGGCTTCCTGGGCCCGGAGCGTGGCGAAGACGCCCGAGGGCTGGAGGATCACGCCCGGCACCACGTGCTTGAGCGCCATCTCGCGGGCCTTGGCGTCGTCCAGCTTCATGTCGGCCTTGACCTTCGGCACCACCTGGAGGCCGAACGCCACGTTGCAGGCCAGTATGATGCTGGTCGCCAGCGCCTTCCTGAGCGAATCGTCCGCCACCTCGGCCGGCAGCCCGAAGGGATTGGCCCCCAGGGCGGGATTCCGCGTGATCGGCGCCTTGGTGGCGGGGTCGTTGATCTTGGTCGCCTCGCCGATCTTGTGGTGGGCCCAGAACTCGTCGTCCAT
>DASXTP010000088.1:0-2312 GCA_036505355.1 Candidatus Eiseniibacteriota bacterium
TGGCGCCGAGCAGCCGGTCGCGGAACCCCCGGGTCGACGCTAGCTCTTGGGGGCCGAGGCGATCGTTTTCCACGCCACCCCCACTGCGGCTAGGAGCAGCGAGGCGATCAACGTGGTGCCGGCGCCGCGCACCTCGAAGCCGGGGACGAGCCGCGCTGTCAGCCACAAGCAGACGGCGTTCAGAACCAACAGGAAGAGACCCAGCGTGAGAATCGTGAGCGGCAAGGTGATGAGGAACAGGATCGGCTTGACGAGGGCGTTCACCGCCCCCAGCACGGCGGCGGCGATCAACGCCGGTCCGAAGCCGTCGACGTGGAAGCCCGGCAGGGTGTGGGATAGCGCCACCATGGCCGCCGCGATGACGACGAAGTAGAGGACGAAACCCGCCACCTACCCTCCCGCGGGAGCCGCGCGCGGCGCCGTCACCGGGACCCCCTCCAAGACCTCGAGGCAATTGTCGTAGCGTCCGAACGACGGCATCAGATATACGCCGTTCGCCAGCTCTTTGCACTGCATCAACAGCTCGCGGGCCAGCTCGACCCCCACCCGCTGTCCCTCGTTGCCTGCCTCGTGCATCCGCTTGCGGACCCACTCCGGCACCTGGATCCCCGGCACCTCGTTGTGGAGGAACTCGGCGTGGCGGAAGGACTGCAGCGGCAGGATGCCGATCAAGATCGGAATCTGGGTGAGGGCCGAGAGGCGCTCGACGAATCGTTCCCACGATCGCAGCTCGTAGACCGGCTGCGTCATCACGAAATGGGGTCCGGCATCGAGCTTCCGCCGGACGTATTCGAACTCGGCCTCCAGGTCCTCCGCCGCTGGATTCACCCCGCACCCGATCGCAAAGCGCGTGGCGGCTCCGATCGAGGACCCCGCCAGATCCGTGCCGCCGTTCATCTGGTGCACGATCCGCATCAGGCCCGGCGCATCGGTGTCGAAAACCGCGGTCGCGTTGGGGTAGTCGCCGAGACTGGGGGGGTCGCCCGTCAGGCACAAGATGTTGCGGATCCCCAGCGCGTGCGCGCCCAGCAAGTCGCTTTGCAGCCCCATCAGGTTCCGGTCACGCGTGGTGTAGTGGAGGATCACCTCGAGCCGCGGGAAATGCTGGTGGATCTGGTAGGCGAGGGCCATGGCGCTCATCCGGATCCGGGCCAACGGCGAGTCCGCGATGTTGACACAGTCCACCGCCCGTTGCGCCATCCGGCGCGCCGCATCCATCACCTTCAAGGTGTTGATCCCCCGCGGCGGATCGATCTCCACGCTGACCACGAACTTCTGGCGTAGCAGGCGCAGCAGGTTCGGCACTTCGGATTCCGGCGGCGGCGCGGTCGGGGTCGGCGGCCGCTCGAGCACGCGCACCTCGGCGCCCGCCTCGAGCTTCTCGGCGGGCAGGCGCGACGCCAAGCGCTCGCGCATCGCCCGGACGTGCGCGGGGGTCGTGCCGCAACAGCCGCCCACAATTCGGGCGCCCAACTCGACGGCCCGGGCCGCGAAGTCCGCGAAGTACTCGGGGCTCGCCAGGTAGAGGAAGCGACCGTCGATCATTTGCGGGAGGCCGGCGTTCGGCATCGCCGACACCGGCGTGCCGTCGGCCGCCTCTACGATTTCCTCCAGCACCTCCAGCGTGGCCTGCGGTCCGACGCCGCAGTTGAGACCCACGACCGAGGCTCCGGCTTGTTTGAGCGCCTTGACGGCCAGCGCCGGCGCGTGCCCGTAGAGGGTCTTGCCGTCGTTCCCGAAGGTCAGCTGGGCGATGATCGGCACGTCGAGCGACACTCGACGCACCGCTCGCAGCGCGGCCAGCGCCTCGGTCAGATCCTGGAAGGTCTCGAGGATGAAGCAGTCGCAGCCGCCCTCGAGCAGACCCTCGGCGGTGGCTTGGAAGCAGGCCTCGGCCTGGCGCACCGTGATGTGCCCGAAGGGCTCGAGGGGTTTGCCGAGCGGGCCCACCGAGCCGGCGACGAAGGCGTTGACGCCGACGATCTCGCGCGCCTGGCGGGCGAGCTTCGCCCCCTGGCGCGCGAGCGGACGCACCTTCTCCTCGAGACCATGGGGAGCGAGCCGTATCGCGTTGGCGCCGAAGGTGTTGGTCTCGATGAGCTCAGCCCCAGCCGCCAGATAGTCCCGGTGCACCGATTCGACCAGCGTGGGCCGTGAAAAGTTGAGCTCGTCGAAGCACTGGTCGAAGCCCACTCCGGCCTGATAGAGCATGGTGCCCATGGCGCCGTCGGCGAGCAGGGGACCGCGGGCGAGACGCTCGAGCAGCGGGGGAGGCATGGCGCGCGAATCTACGGGGTTACGACCCGGTGTTC
>DASXTP010000089.1:0-26754 GCA_036505355.1 Candidatus Eiseniibacteriota bacterium
AGAACACCGGCTCCCTGGCCGCCTATCGGGTGATCCTCACCGACGTGCTCGCCACCACGTTGAATCCGAGCACGGTGCGGCTCGACGCCATCACCTTCGGCAGCACGACCCTCCCCGCGACCGGGCCGCCTCCCTATTACAGCGAGGTACAATTTCCGAGCCGCAACTTGCTGCTCCGGGTGTACGCCACCCTCGATCTCCCCAGCCGGGAGCTCAGGTGGTCGTTCCGGTCCTACGATCTGACCACCGGCCAGGAACTCGGTCAGGGGTCGACCAATGGGTTCCTCCTCCCCGGTCAGGAAGGCAGCGTGCTGTTCACGGTGCAGCCTAGCGCCTCGGCCGCCGACGGCATCGAGATCCGCAACCAGGCGACCATCGCCTTCGACAACCAAGCGCCCGAGACCACGCTGCCGGTGGTCAACACGCTGGACAAGCAGCCACCGGCGAGCGAGGTGCTGGACCTGGACCCGACCATTGGCTCCTCCAGCTTCATGGTGAACTGGGTGTCGAATGCACCGCCGGATTTGGGCGACTTCACCATCTACGTGGCGGAGGACACGGGTCCCTACGACGTGTGGATGCAGAACACGCCGCAGATCTCGGGCACCTACACGCCGCGCCCGGGCGGACACACCTACAAGTTCTACAGCGAGGCCCACGACCGGAGCGGCAACGTCGAGGGGCCACCCACCAACCCCGACTACGACGCCCAAACCTACTCGACCGTGGCGGTGGAGTCGGACGGGGGTGCGGCGCGACTCGCGCTCGAGGGGGCGCTTCCCAACCCAGCGCGGGGGGTGATCTCGGTCGCGTTCAGCCTCCCGAACACCGAGCGAGCGACGCTGGAGCTGATCGACATCGCCGGGCGCCGCGTGGCGCGACGCGAGGTGGGCTCGTTGGGGCCGGGGCGGCACGTGGTCCAGCTCGGGGCGTCGCCGCGGCTCCGCTCCGGGCTCTACTTCCTGCGGCTCATCCAGGGCGAGCGCGTGCTCAGGGCGCGGGTCGTGCTGATCAGGTAAGACCGGCGGAGGTGTGATCATCAACTCCCGCAACGGCCGCCGGGACGCCGCACGACGCTGGAGCTGATGGACATCGCGGGGCGCCGCGTGACTCGGCGCGAGCCGCGCCCTTCCAAGGACTTGTGGTCCCAGTCTCCCGGTCCGCCACACGCGTCTTGCGAACTGCACATATGTGCAGTATGCTCCCCTCCTCAGGATCGACCATGCGACTCGAGCAGATCGACGAGGCCATCGCAGTTCGGGCGGACTTCCGGGGCGGCGCGGCCACGCCCCTTGCCTTCTGGCACCGGCGGCGCGAGCACCGCGTGGTGCGCGTCAACGCGCGGTGGCTCGACCGCGCGGGGCGCCACCCGAGCTTCTACTTCTCGGTGACGGTCGAGAGCGGCGACATCTATCAACTGCAGTTCCGAAGCGCGGACCTGGTCTGGCGGTTGGACTCGGTGTCGCTGGACGGGTAGGGGGAGCGAAGCCGTGACCGAAGCGCAGCGCGCCGTGCTCCATGTCGATATCGACGCGTTCTTCGCCGCCATCGAGCAGCTCCGCGATCCGCGCCTCAGGGGCCGCCCGGTGATCGTGGGCGCCGGCTGCATCGCCTCGTGCTCGTACGAGGCACGGGCGTTCGGGCTCAGGGCCGGCATGGCGCTATCCGAGGCGCGCCGGCTGTGCCCCGAGGTCGTGATCCTCGAGGGTCATGCCCAGATCTATCGCTGCTTCGCCGAGCAGATCTTCGCCTGCTGCCGGGAGCTGGCACCCGCCGTCGAGACCTACCTCGACGAGGCCTACTGCGACTTGACCGGTACCGAGCGCCTGCACGGAGACCTGCTGGAGGCGGCGCGGGACCTGAAGCGCCGCATCCTCCGGACCACCGGACTCACCGTGACCTGCGGGATCGGGCCCAACCGCATGCTGGCGAAGCTGGTGGGCAAGACGACCAAGCCCGACGGCCTGGCCCAGATCGGCGCCGACGAGGCCCTCGCCTTCCTCGCCGAGCGCCCGATCGAGCAGCTGCCGGGGATCGGGCACGCGCACGGCCGCACGCTGCGCTCGATGAACCTCCGAACCATCGGGGAGCTGCGCCCACTGTCGGTCGAGCTGCTGGAGGCCCTGTTCGGCGCCCCGGGACGCCTGCTCTACGAGCGCTGCCGCGGCCGTGACACCGCCGCGGTGAGCGAACGCGAGGTCCCGCTGTCGATCTCGCGCGAGACTTCGTTCCATCGCGACACCGCCGACCGGACCGAGATCGAAGGCATGATGGAGTACCTGGCCGGACGCGCCTGCCGCACCGCCCGCGAGCTCGACATCAAGCCGCGCACCGTGGCGGTGCGGCTGCGCTACTCGGACGGCGAGAGCGCCGAGCAAGCGCGATCCTTGCGCTGTCCGTCCGATGCGGATCCGGTGGTGCTCGAGCTGGCGCTCGAGCTGCTCGGGCGGCTCTTCCGGCGACGGGTGGCGCTCCATCAGGTGGGCGTGACGCTCTCGAACTTCGTCGCGCGTCTCGGCGAGCAGGGAGCGCTGTTCGACGAGACCGAGGCGGGGCGCCGGGCCGCGCTGTTCCGCGCCTTCGACGGCGTGCGCAGCGCCTACGGCCACGGCGTGCTGGTCTCGGGCCACGCGCTCCATCTCAAGGGTCGGCTGGACGAAGATCAGCACGGCTTCGTGCTGCGCACGCCGTCGCTCACCCGGTGACGGATGATGGACGCGCAACCGCGACCACCGAAGGGCATCGATCCTGCGGTTCACCCGCCCGGCCCGAGCGTACGCGCCCCGGACCCGGTGCCGGCACCGATGCGCCGCGCCGGCCGTGGCATCCGCGATGAGTGCACGGGGCCGCGCGTCCTGCCGATAACCCCAGGGCATGTCCGCTGTTCCTCCACCCTCGAACCCGGTCGGGCGGCCGATCGAGCGCCGGCGTCGAACCCGCGGCGCGTTCGACCGGTTGCTCACGGCCCCGATCGCGCTGCCCGCGCTGGAAGCGCGCGGGCGCCGAGCGCTGCGGGCGGTGGCGCCGTGGGCCAAGCGGCTGGCGCTGCCGCTGGCCGTGCTCGCGTTGGCCTATCCGGCCTTCCTGCTGTGGTCGAGCCAGCGGCCGCCGCTCGCGCCGCGTCACCGCGCCGAAGCGCTGTGCTTCGCGCTCGCGCAGCGCCCGGTGTTCTCGCCGCCAATGACCGTGGAGTCGAGCTCGGCGCTGGTGCGCGGGCGCTTCCACGAACGAACCCCGGCTGCGGTGGCGCTGCGGGAGACGATGCGCTTCAGCGACGACATGGTGATCCAGGAGGGTGTGGCCCACGTCGGCGACTACGAGGTGTATCGCTTGTGGCTGCGCCTCCCCGCGGATCGAGGGAGCGGACATTGGCTGATCGTGGCGTGGATGGAGGGGGCGGATCTCGCGATCAGCAGCTTCCACTTCGCCGGCGACCAGCCCGACCCGAGCCCCGACGAGCTGATGTGGGGCGAGGCGTTGCTGAGCCGGGTGCTGGTGCGGGAGAACTTCCGCTCCGCGCTTCCGCCCGTGCGCGTGCGCCTCGCCCGAGCCGACGCGCCGCTCGACTTCGGCCCGAAGAAGCGCGGCGACTAGACGGCCGGCGGGTGCGCGGTCGGGGCCCTCGACCGCGAGCTACGCCGGGGCAAGCCCGCCACGCCGAGCGGCGAACGCAGACCTCCTCGCGGTGCGCCCGAGGAGGGCCGCAGCCAGGGAGGGCGGAGGCCCGACTGGATGCAGCGAGGCGAAGCGGGAGGCGGAGCCGAGCGTGCCGCGAGGAGGTCTGCGTTCGCCGCCCGGCGTTCTCGGCTGCGCTCTTCCACTGCCGGCGCATTGCATGACCGCCTTCGTGCCGCTGCGCGTGCGCTCGCACGGATCGCTGCTGTGGGGCACCACCCCCCCGGAAGCCCTGATCGAGCGCGCGCAGGCGCTCGGCTACGGCGCCCTCGCGCTCACCGATCGCGACAACCTCTACCTCGCGATCCGCTTCTATCGCGCCGCGCGGGCCCACGGCATGACGCCGCTGCTCGGGGCCGAGCTGACGCACGGCCACCACGCCGCGCTCGTGCTGCCGCTCGACCGGCTCGGCTACGCCAACCTGTGCCGGCTGATCACGCTGCGTCATCTGGACCGCGCCTTCGACCTGGCGCGCGCGATCCCCCCGCACGCCGACGGCTTGCACGTGATCGTCGAGTCCTCGGGGCTCGCGGCCTCGTTGCTGGCGGCCGGCGTGCCGCCCGCCGACGGCGCCGTGCTCGGCTCGCCGCAGCGCCAGCGCAGCCCAAGGGGCCGCGGTGGGCTGTGGCTCGGGATCCGCGGCCTCCCGACCGAGCGCATTCGCTTGCGGGACCGCGCCGCCGCCTCGCGCTGGCTCGGCGTGCCGTTGGTCGCGACCGGCGACTGCACGCTGGGGACGCCCGACGAGCACGAAGCGCACCGCGTGGCGGTCACCGCCGCCGCCGGCGAGCTGCTCGAGCGCATGCCGCCGGGCTCGTTCTGCGCCGCCGAGGCGTGGCTCGCGGCACCCAGCGAGTGGGCGCGACGGGTGCGCGCGGCGTGCGCGGGGGCCGGGGTTCCCGAGATGGCCGACGCCGCGCTCGGCAACAATCGCGCGCTCGCCGAGCGCTGCCGGCTCGAGCTCGACCTGGGGGTGCCGATCTTCCCGCGGGCGCCGGTCCCCGAGGGAGAGACCGGACCCGGCTACCTGCTGCGCCTGGGCCGCGAAGGCGTCGCGCGGCGCTACGGCACCGGCAGCCGCGGCGGCGGCGGCGCCCTCCGGGCGCGCGCCGGGGCCCGCCTCGAATGGGAGCTCGGCCTCATCGATCGCCTGGGGTTCACGGGCTACTTCCTGCTGGTCGCCGACATCGTCCAGTTCGCGCGCCACCGCGGCATCCCCACGGTAGGTCGCGGCTCGGGCGCCGGCTCGATCGTGGCGTACTGCCTGGGCATCACCAACGTGGATCCGCTGCGCTACGGCCTGTACTTCGAGCGCTTCCTCCACCCGGGGCGCCGCGATTGCCCGGACCTGGACATCGACCTCTGCTGGCAGCGCCGCGACGAGGTCATCGCCCACGTCTACGAGACCTATGGCACCGAGCAGGTGGCGATGATCGCCACCCATGCCACGCTCGGCCCGCGCTCGGCGTTTCGCGAGACCGCCAAGGCGCTCGGCGTGCCCCACGCGCGCGTCAACGCGCTCGCCCGTCATGTACCCGGCGCGCTGGAGCGGCCCTACCTGCGGAATCTGCTGGCGGCCGCCGATGGCGGCGGGGGCCGCCGCGGCGTCGACTGGCGCGAGCCGCCGCTTCCCGACGCGCTGCGCCTCGCCGAGCGCCTCGAGGGGGCGCCGCGCCACTTGTCCATTCACTGCGGCGGCGTCGTCATCGGCGATCGCCCGCTGCCCTACTACGTGCCGCTCGAGCGCGCGGCCAAGGGCATCGTGGTCACGCAGTTCGAGATGCGCGCCATCGAAGCGGTGGGGCTCGTGAAGATGGATCTGCTCGGCAACCGCGCCCTCACCACCATCGGCGAGTGCGTGTCGCTGGTGCGCGGGCGCGAAGCGGCCGATCTCGACCTCGAGCGCCTGCCCGATCCCGATCCCGAGACCGCGCGACGGCTGTCGGCCGGCGACACGCTGAGCTGCTTCCAGCTCGAATCGCCGGCGATGCGGAACCTGCTGCGCATGCTCGAGGCCCGCACCCTGGACGAGACCATCGCGGCGGTGGCGCTGGTGCGGCCGGGACCGGCGGAGTCGGGCATGAAGGAGGCGTTCTGCCGGCGTCATCGCGGGCTCGAGCCGGCGGCGTTCCTGCATCCGCGACTCGAGCCGGCGCTGCGCGCGACCCACGGCGTCATGCTCTACGAGGAGGACGTGATGTGCGTGGCAGCGGCCCTGAGCGGGCTCGCGCTCGCCGACGGCGACGAGCTGCGCCGGGCCATCTCGGCGGCCCGGAGCGACGAAGAGTTCCGCGCGCTGGAGCGGGGGTTCGTGGCGCGTGCCGCCGCGGCCGGGGTGGAGGCGGAGGTGGCGGGGGCGGTGTGGCGCGAGCTGGCGCGCTTCGCGGCCTACGCGTTCTGCAAGGCCCACGCGGCGGGCTACGGAGCGCTGGCCTACCAGAGCGCCTATCTGCGGGCTCACTTTCCGACCGAGTACGCGGTCGGCGTGTTGAACCACCACGCCGGCATGTACGCGACCTGGGTCCACGTCGAGGACCTGCGCCGACTGGGCGTGCGGTTCCTCGCTCCGTGCGTGCAACGCTCCGGGTGGAACACCGTGCTGGAGGAGGTGTCCGCCGAGGGGCCCTCCGGGCGTGGAGTCTCCCGCGGCACGCTGGAGGCGGCGTCCGCCGAGGGGCCGCAGGGCGTGGAGTCTCCCGCGGTGCGCCCGAGGAGGGCCGTAGCCAGGGACGGCGGAGGCCCGACTGGATGCAGCGAGCCGGAGCCGGACGCGGAGGCGAGCGTGCCGCGGGAGACTCCGCGCCCGGAGTGCCCCTCGGCCCCTGCCTGTGCCGCGGTTCGCCTCGGCCTCGGGCGCGTGGTCGGGCTCGCCCGCGCCACCGGCGAGCGGATCGTGGCGGAGCGCGCGCGGCGCCCGTTCCGGAGTCTCGCCGACTTCGCCGACCGCGCGCGGCCCACGCCGCCCGAGTTGGAAGCCCTGGTCCTCGCCGGGGCGCTCGACTGGACGCGGCGCACGCGCCCCTCGCTGCTGCTCGAAGCACGCGCCGGCGCTCACCTGGCGGTTGGCCGCGCCCATCCGGCTCCGGCGCTGGTCGCACCCAACGGCGCAGAGCTGCTCCCCGAGGCCGCCCTGCCGCTCGACGTGCCCGCGCTCGACGAATTCGATCTGGCCGACCGCGTGCGTGGCGAGATCCAGGCCACCGGCCTGTGGTTCAGCGCCCATCCGCTCGACGTGCTGGTACCCGGCACGGCGCTCGAGGACGCGACCCCCGCGATCACGTTGCCGGAGCACGTCGGCCGGCGCGTGCGCGTGGTGGGCCTGCCGTGCGCCCATCGCCGGGTCGAGACCAAGACCGGCGGCCAGATGCTGTTCCTCACCCTCGCCGACAAGAGCGGTGTCGCAGAGTCCGTGCTGTTCCCCGGCGCGTACCGAAGCGGCGCGTGGGCAGTGCGGGGACAGGTGGTGCGCGTCGAGGGCCGCGTGCAGGAGACTCTGGGCGCGCTCACGGTCAACGCCGAGCGGGCGGAGGCCCTGGCCTGAGGCACTGCGCAGGTGAGCACGTGCGCACCCGCGACGTCGGGCCGCCCCTTGCTGGACATCCTGTCAGCCGTACCTGTCATTTCGTCGCGCGGTGGAGCCGGTTCGCGACGCCAAAGGCGGTGCGACGGTCCCGACGTCATTTCCCGATTGACGCGGCGGGCCGGCTGGCGTGCAATTGGTCCCGACGCCGATGGTCCTTAGGATCACGGCGCGAACACCGCCCATTGACCCAGTGGGCGCGGCCGAGTGCGGAACCTTTACGGGGGACCGCCGGCCGCTAGAAGAGGAACCGCCGACGCCGCGCGGGGCGCCTACCCGAACGTGAAGTTCGGAGGAGGAGGCTCTGCCCGACGTCGGCCCTTTTTTCTTTGGTCCGACGCACGAGCCGTTCGGTGCTGGGCGCCCGCGCCCGCTACAGCCCCAGCTCGCCCCCGATGCCGCGCATCGCCTCCAAGGTGAAGGCGATGTGCTCCTCGAGATCGACCCCCAGCTCGGCGGTGCCGTTCAGGATGTCGTCGCGGTTCACGTTGCGGGCGAAGTCGGCGCGCTTCATCTTCTTCTTGACCGACGCCACCTCGACTTGATCGAGGCTCTTGCCCGGCGTAACCAGGGCACAGGCCACCAGGAATCCGCACAGCTCATCGCAGGCGAACAGCGCCCGCGCCATCAGGCTGTCCCGCGGCACGCCGCTGTAGGTCGCATGGCCGAGGATCGCGCGGCAGATGTCCTCGGGCCAGCCCTGGGCGCGCAGCACCTCGACCCCCTTCATCGGGTGCCGCTCGGCGTCGGGGTGCCGCTCCCAATCGAAGTCGTGGATCAGCCCGGTCAGCCCCCAGCGCTCTTCGTCCTCGCCGTACTTGCGCGCGTAGGCGCGCATCGCGGCTTCGACCGCCAGGCAGTGCTTGCGGAGGTTGGCATTCTGGATCCACTCGTGGAGCAGGGCCAGGGCCTGCTCACGGCTCGGCAATGCGCCTACGGCCATCGAGGGTCTCCAGGGGGGTATCTCGCGGGTCGCCGTTCCGCCGGCGGTGCCCGACGTCACTTCTTCTCGAAGAAGGCTCGGTTCTTCTCGGTGAACGGGAGCCACTTCTCCGGCACGCCGTTGTCCGGGAAGATCGCCTGCACCGGGCACGCCGCCTCACAGGCTTGGCAGTCGATGCACTCGTCGGGGTGGATATAGTACTGGTCCTCCCCCTCGTAGATGCAGTTGACGGGGCAGACCTCGACGCAGGACTTGTCCTTCACGCCGATGCACGGCTCGGCAATGACGAAGGTCATGCAGCTTCTCCGCTGGCCCATGCGATCCGCTTGCGGGGCGGCGCCCGGTTGGATCAGAGGCCGAGTCTAGGTCGAAGGGCGCGCAAAAGGCAAGGCGGGCCCCGGCGGCCTGAAGCTCCACGGCCGCTCACATCAGCTCCTTGAGGCGCGCGTAGCCGGCGCGACTCACCGGCAGCTCCTTGCCGTTCTCGAGGATTGCCATCCGACTGTCCTTGGCATAGGGCTCGAGCCGCGCCAAGCGCTCGAGGTTGAGCACGTACGAGCGATGGATGCGCACGAAGCGGTCGGGATCGAGCCCCCGAGCGAGCTCCGCCAGGGGCTGGGTCTTGAGCCAGGTGCGGCCCTCGGACTGGATCGCCACGTAGTCGTCCTGAGCCTCGAGGTAGTCGATTCGCTCGACCGGGATCACCTGCACCCGTGAGCCGTCCTTGATCACCACCCGCTCGATCCAGTGACCGGGGGGCCGCGCCGCCGCGGCCAGCTCTCCCGGGCGCGACGGGCTCGGTGAGACGGCGGTCGACCCCGTTCGTGCCTCACCGAGGCGCGCCCGCGCGCGGGTCAACGCCTCGGCCAGCCGCTCGCGCCCGAACGGCTTGAGCAGATAGTCCACGGCATGCACTTCGAACGCCCGCAGGGCGTACTCGTCGTAGGCGGTGCAGAAGATCACGACCGGCCCCGGACCGATCAGCTCGAGCACCTCGAAGCCGTCGAGCTTGGGCATCTGCACATCGAGGAACACGAGATCCGGCTTGAGCTCCGTGAGCGCCTTCACGCCCTCGAAGCCGTTCGCGCAATCGGCCACCACGACCACGTCAGAGTGGGCCGCCAGGTACTCGCGCAGCAGGGAGCGCGCCGGCGCTTCGTCGTCCACCAGCGCCACGGTGACGCGGCCTTCAGCGTCGGGCACCGCCGCCTCCCTCGATCACGTGGAGCGCGCCGCGGGTCCGGCCGCCCCGGTTTCGGCGGCGAGCCGGACCGGCAACGTGAGCATGACCCGGAAGCGGCCGTTCTCGCGGCGCGTGTCGAGCCGGGTCTGTCGCGCGGACAGCGCGTCCAGCCGGCGGCGCACGTTCTGGAGCCCCACCCCTTCGCCCGGGCGTTTCGCCGAGTCCTCGTCGACGGCATTCTCGACCGAGAGCCGCAGAGCTCCGTCCGCGATCTGGGCCGCCACGCGCACCGTGCCGCCCTCGATGCGGTCGGCGACGCCATGCTTGATGGCGTTTTCGACCAGGGGTTGCAGCAACAATGGCGGAACCAGACAACGCTCCGCCGCCGGCTCGACGTCCCTTTCCACCTCGAGCCGGTCGCCGAAGCGCACGCGCTCGATGGCGAAATACCGGTCCACCAGGGCGAGCTCCTCCGAAAGCGACACGGAGTCGCGAGCGCCGAGGGCCAGCGTGCGACGCAGAAAGTCCCCCAAACTCTCGCACATGCGGCGCGCTCTCTCGGGGTCGACTCCCACCAGGGCATTGATGGAGTTGAGGCTGTTGAAGAGAAAATGAGGGTTGAGCTGCGCGCGCAACGCCCGCAGCTCGGCCTCGCGGGCGGTGACCTGCGACTCCAGCACGCGCCGCTCGGCCTCCCGCGACGCCTCGAACGCCAGCAGGAGGTAATGCAGCACCAGGGAGCCCAGGTAAAGCGGTATCCCGAGCACGAAGAAGGCGGCCGCGCCGCCCATCAGCTCCTCCCGACGGGCGCTGATCACCCCGGCGCGCCCGAGCAGGACCGCCCACGGCGTGCCCACCCCCACCCACACGGCGCTCGCCTGGAGCGCCGCCCCGATCCAGCCGCCGAGGAGCTTCCCCGGCGGAGTCCGGTCCAAGGGCAGCGATCGGCATACCCAGAGCGCCGACAGGCAGACCAAGCCGTACAACAGAGCCAGCGGCTCCATCAGAGCCAGGGCGTTCACGATCGGCGTCCCCCGGGTGATCGCCAGGAGGACGGCGATCAGCGCCCCGAGCACCGCCCAGGCGAGCAGGTAGAGCGCGAGTCGAAGCCGGCTCTGGGTCAAGGGGTGCATGGTCAGTTCTTGATCTCGACGCCACCCATGACGACCATGCCGCGCACGATCAGCGTGTCGCGCGCGTCGGGGGGCGGCGTCTTGGTCTTGTCCTCGACGGCCCCCATCAGCACCGTCGCCTCGTTGACGACCTTCCAGTGGTCGGGCACTCGGAAGTCGACGCCGCCCCAGCACACGAACACGTCGATCACCGCGCCGCCTGCGACCGGCTTGGCGCTCCGCAAGTCGACCTCGGCTCCCCCCATCACCGCCGTCACCTCGCCGCCGCGGAACTCCTGCGAGACCACCTTGCGCTGAACCCCACTCCAGATGGCGAAGGTGCCGAGCTGGGCGGAAGGATCCTCGATCCGGGGCTCGCCCTGGGCTTCGATCGGGACGACCCGATCCCGGACGTGGCTCCGGAACCAGCCCCGGAGAGGGACGTCGCCCCGCTGCCGCCCCACCGAGCGCGCCAGCATGCCGAACCCGATCAGGATCAGGCTCAGCGGCCACAGGGTGAACAGGCTCACCCGCGCGAGCTCGAGGCTTCCGGCCAGCGCCACCAGGCCGATGAGGGTGAAGATCACGCCCGCGGCGACGTGGCGCCTCATCCCCAGGCCGAGCAGCTTGCCCAATCCGAAGGCCACGATCACGGCGGGCCACCAGCGCAGAATCGGCTCCGACTCGACCAGACCGAGGTTGTCCAAGGTCCAGAGACCCCCCAGCACCATGATCGCCAGGCCGAGAACCATGCGTCCGGTCATTCGCGCCCGCGGGACCATGACGCCGAAAACCATCGTGTGCTTCCGGCCCTCAGCCATGGCGAACCTCCCGTCGCGCCGGAATCGCCTCACGATCCCGCCACACCGCGACGACGATGCCGCCCGCGACGGCCGAGACCCACGGGAGCACCCAGAGCTTCGCCGCCACCACCGCACCCGCCTTCATCAACCCGATCGCGACCGCCCGCATGATCCCTGGCTCCACCCACCAGAGTGCCAAGAGCAAGAGCGTGTTCTGCACCACGAGCCACAGCGTGCACGCCCCGAGCCCGGCGAGCCACAGGATCCGCTTGCGATGGCCGGAGTCCCGCGTCACATCACGCATGGGGGGGCTCCTGTTCCACCGCGCCCGAAGGGAGGCGATCGAGCGCCGCGCCCAGGACGATCTCGGCTCCGATGATGACCAGCAGCAGCGGCCAGGCGTTGTGGTAGCCCAGGCCGTGCCAATGCCGGGTACAGGCGAAGAACCAAAGACCCAACAGGACAAAGGTGACACCCGAGGCGATCTGGCGCCGGGCCTCGGGCGCCACGATCCGGATGACACCCATCACCACCAAGATGCCCGGCCACCAGTGGCCAATCGGCTCGATGGCGATGATGCCGAGCTGGTCGAGCAGAAACACCGTGCCGGCCACGATCAGCACCACACCCCACAAGACGCGCCTCCACCCCGCCCGCCTTCCCGTTTGCCTCATACCGCACATCCCGCACCTCCTTGGCCGGCACCGTGTCCGGCCTTCGTGCGAAACCCTACGGTGAAGCTGCGGGGGACTCTCGCAGGAATCGGTGAACGGAGGAAATCGGTCGGTGGGCGGCGGCCGTCCGGCGGCTACCGGAAGGCGATGGCCACACCGCCGCGCCGGCAGCGGCCGCTGTCTGGACGCTTGCAGGGAGAACGACCGTGCCCGTGCCTTGACCTCCGGCTGACCGGCTCCGTACCTTCACGGCTTCACAGTTCATCCTCCGACCCATGACTACGCCCCCACCCGACCTATCCCGCCTGCGCATCGATCGCCAAGCGCCCCCTGCGGGGCGGCACCACTCGCCTCGCATCGGTCCATGGGTGCTGGGCGCAGCCCTGGTCCTCGGGCTCGGCTCCTGGTTCCTGCTTCGCCCGCGCGCCCTCGAGGTGCAGGTCGCTTTGGCCTCGGCGACCGGCGGGGGGAGCGTCTCGGGATCGGGGATCACCGCGAACGGCTACGTGGTGGCGCGCACCAAGGCCTCGGTGTCGGCCAAGGTGTTGGGACGGTTGGAGTATCTCGACGTTCAGGAAGGCTCCCACGTGCCCAAGGGCCGTGTGATCGCACGCATCGAAGCCGCCGACATCCGCGCCGCGCTCGAAGCCGCGCGCGCGCGGGTGGATCAGCTCGAGGCCGAGGTGGCCCAGGCCGATCGCGACCACCACCGCGCCGAGTCGCTGTTCCGGGATCGCGTGATCTCCAGCGCCGACCTCGAGAACGCCGAGACCCGGGTGAAGTCCCTGCGCGCGCAGGTGGAACTCGCCCGCGCGCAACGAGCGCTGGCGACCGCGGACCTCGAGAACACCTTCGTGCGCGCACCGTTCGACGGCACCGTGCTGCGGAAGGACGCCGAGGTCGGCGAGATCGTGGCCCCGTCCTCGGCCGGCGGCGGGCTCACCCGCACCGCGATCGTCACCATGGCCGACCTGCGCACGCTCGAGGTCGAAGTGGACGTGAACGAGGCCTATATCGCCCAGGTGCAGAGCCGCCAGGCCTGCCGCATCACGCTCGACGCATATCCGGACACCTCGTTCGCGGGGCGAGTGCGGCAGGTGGTGCCGACCGCCGATCGGCAGAAGGCGACGGTGCAGGTCAAGGTCTCGATCCTCGACCGCGATCCCCGTATCCTGCCCGAGATGGGAGCGAAGGTGGAGTTCGTGCGGGAGGCCGGCGCCTCGACCGTGGCGGTGCGGCGCGTCCTGGTGCCCAGCGCCGCGGTGGCCCAGAATCCCGCCGGCCCGCGAGTGTGGGTGGTGGAGAACGGGCGGGTGTCGGCGCGAGTCGTGGACGTCGGCCCGGCGCGTGGCGATCAGGTGGAGATCCGCGGCGGCCTGAGCGGTGGCGAGAGCGTGGTGCTCGCCGCCCCCGCCGGTCTCAAGGACGGCACCCGGGTCCGGGTGAAGAGCAGCTAGCGGGAGGCACGATGGCTTTGGTCGAGATCCGGAACGTCCGCAAGGTGTATCGGCGCGAAGCCGAGGAGGTGCCGGTGCTGGATGGGCTCTCGCTCGAGGTCGCGGAAGGCGACTACGTCGCGCTCATGGGGCCATCGGGAAGCGGCAAGACCACCTTGCTCAACCTGATCGGCGGCATCGACCAGCCCACCTCCGGCGACGTGGTGGTCGGCGGCACCCAGCTCGCCGGACTCGGCACGAAACAGCTCGCCCGCTGGCGCGCGCGGAACATCGGCTTCATTTTCCAGCTCTACAACCTGATTCCGGTGCTCACCGCCCAGCAGAACGTCGAGCTGCCGCTGCTGCTGGTGCGGATGAGTCCCAAGGAGCGTCGCGAGCGCGCCCAGCACGCGCTCGATATCGTTGGGCTCAAGGATCGGCTGAAGCACTATCCCCGGCAGCTCTCCGGGGGCCAGGAGCAGCGAGTGGCGATTGCGCGCGCCTTGGTGAGCGACCCCGCGGTGCTGCTCGCCGACGAGCCGACCGGGGACCTCGACCGCAAGTCGGCGGCCGAGATCCTCACCTTGCTGGGGCGCCTGAATCAGGAGTTCAAGAAGACGATCGTCATGGTCACGCATGATCCACATGCGGCGGAACGGGCCCATCGCACGCTCCATCTGGACAAGGGCGTGCTGTCGAACTGAGGGACGATGAACCTGTTCTCGCTGGTGCTGGTGAGCCTGGGCCGCAACAAGCGGCGCACCATCCTGACCATGCTGAGCGTGGTGGTGGCGCTTTTCCTGTTCTGCGCCCTGCGCGGCGTGCTCGATACGCTCGACGCCTCGATCAAGGTCAGCAGCGAGGCGCGCCTCGTCACGCGCAACGCGATCTCCCTGATCTTCCCGCTGCCGCTCTCCTACCGCGAGCGCCTGACTGCGATCCCGGGCGTCAAGTCGGTGGCCCACGCGAACTGGTTCGGCGGCAGGGACCCGGTCGACCCCGGCAACTTCTACGCCCAGTTCGCGGTCGACGCGCCGAACTACCTGCCGATGTACACCTCGGACATCGAGATCGTGGCCGCGGACCGGCCCCAGGTCGAGACCCCGGTTCCCCCGGGCATCGACCCCAAGCTCGCCTCCTTCATAAGCGAGCGGGACGCCTGCGTGGTCGGCGAGCGCCTGTTCAAGCGGATGAAGTGGAAGCTCGGCCAGCAAGTGCCGGTGTCGGGCACCATCTTCCCAGGCACCTGGACCTTCACCATCCGCGCCGTCTACCATGCCAAGAACCCGGCTTTCGGCGAAGAAGCCATGCTCTTCCACTGGAAGTACCTGAGCGAGAAGGGCATGAACGGGCAGGGAATCGTGGGCTGGTACGTGCTCGAGCTCGCGGACCCGGCGCGGGCGGGCGACGTGATCCGGTCCGTGGACGCGATGTACGCCAACTCAGCCGCCTCGACCCGCACCGAGACCGAACGCGCCTTCCAGGCCGGCTTCGTCAGCATGTACGGCAACGTGCCGTTCTTGATCGGTGTGATCGGCCTAGCGGTGGTGTTCGCCATCCTGCTGGTGGCGGCCAACACCATGATGATGGCGACCCGGGAGCGCACCTCCGAGTTCGGGGTGATGAAGACCCTGGGGTTCGACGACGGCACGATCTTCCGCGTGGTGTTGGCCGAGGCCGCGATCATCACGCTCGGCGGCGGCGCGCTCGGCGCCCTGCTGGCCAAGCTGGTGATCGAGGGCTCGGGATTCAATGCCGGCGGCCTGCTGCCACCGATGACGGTGGGCTGGGCGACGGTCGCCACCGGGATCGGCATCGCGGTGCTGATGGGTGCGACCAGCGGCTTGGTTCCGGCCTGGCAGGCGTCGCGCCTCAAGATCGTGGAAGCGCTTCGGCGCCCCGAGTAGCGGAGTGGCGATCCCGATTTCGTACAACCTGCGGAACGTCGTGCAACGACCGTGGTCGACGCTCGCCACCACCGTGGGCATCGCGCTGGTGGTGGCGATCCTGATCGGGGCGTTCGCGCTGGCCTCGGGCTTCCAGGCGGCCTTGCTGGAGAGCGGCTCGCCCTCAAACCTGATCGCGCTCCGCACCGGCGCCGACAGCGAGATCTCGAGCGGCATCCCACGCGAGGCCGCCAACGTCCTCCTCGCGCTGCCCGACGTGGCGAGCGGGCCCGACGGACGGCCGCTCGCGAGCGCCGAGATGGTGGTGCTCATCAACCAGCCGCGGCTCGGGCAGAGCGGCTCGTCCAACGTCACCGTGCGGGGCATCCACCCCGATGCGCTCGCGCTGCGGAACCAGGTCACGATCGTCGCCGGACGCCTGTTCGCTCCTGGAACGGACGAGGTGATCGTCGGGCAGCGCATCTCGCGGCGCTTCGCCCATTGCGCGATCGGCGACCGCCTGCGCTTCGGGCAGCGAGACTTCACCGTGGTCGGGCACTTCACCGCCGGCGGCGCGGGGTTCGAGTCCGAGGTCTGGGGTGACAACGCGGTGCTCATGCCGGCGCTCGACCGCCAGGAGGCCTTCCAGAGCGTGACCTTTCGGATGCGTGACCCGTCCCGCTTTGCGGCACTCGAGAAGCAGCTCGAAAGCGATCCGCGTCTCGGGGTCGAGGCGCGCACCGAGCGCGCCTGGTACTCGGAGCAGTCGCGCATGATGACCACCATCATCCGCGCGGGCGGCATCCTGATCACCCTCATCATGGCGATCGGCGCGATCTTTGGCGCCATGAACACCATGTACGCCGCGGTCGGCCAGCGCACGCGCGAGATCGCGGTGCTACTGATGCTGGGCTTCACTCCGGCAGCGGTGATGCTCTCGTTCCTGTTCGAATCGGTGCTCCTGGCGCTGATCGGCGGCGCGCTCGGCTGCCTGCTGGCACTCCCCATCAACGGCATCACCACCAGCACCACGAACTGGTCGTCGTTCAGCGAGATCGCCTTCGCGTTCCGCGTCACGCCGGTGGGGATGGCCCTGGGGCTTGGCTTCGCCGCCCTGATGGGCGTGGTCGGCGGGTTCCTGCCCGCGCGCCTCGCCGCCCGGCAGTCGCTGGCCGCGACGCTGCGCGGGGCCTGAGGCGCAGGGCCGAGGTCCTCCCGTAGAGGTGCCCGAGCGGCTCGATCGGGAGCCCGCTCCGAAATCGCCTCCCAGCCGCAAGACGGCTGCAACCCCGCGCCTGCCGATCCGTAATGAGCCAGCGGAGTACCGATGTCGAGAGTCACGGCGGCGCTCACGGAGGCCGCGATGGGAATTGCGCTGGTTGCGATGGCTCTGCTCGACGCCCGCATCCTGCTCCAGAGCAGGGTGCTCGTGTACCTGGCGTTCCCCCTCCTCTGCACCGTCGCGCTCGCGATCGGGTGGCAGCGTGCACGGGCAGGCACTCGCTCGCCGATGCTGGTCGCTTTCTTCACCACCCTCCCGCTGCTGGTCGTCGCGCTTCAGTTCGGCTCGGGCCGCAACAAACCGTTCCTGATGTTTCCCCTCCTGGCTATGATTTGCGTTGCGATCGGCGGTGTGCTGGCCAGGGGAAGGATGCGGGCGTCGTCGATTGCGGGCATTCTCGCCGGGTTGAACGTCGTGGCTGCACTGGCGGGGCCCGTCTTCGTGGCCTGGCTGGTGCCGAGCCGGAACACGAACGAAGCTCCCGTGCCCTTCGTGGTCCATCTCACCGATGGTCGGGCGATCTCCTCTCGCGATCTGCGCGGAAACATCGTCGTCCTCGACTTCTGGGCGACGTGGTGTGCCCCGTGCCAGCGTGAGCTGCCTGCGGTTCAGCGCGCACTCGACCGGCTGAAGGGCCGCGGGGACGTCGTCTTTTTCGCCGTCGACGTCCTGATGACCGATGCTCCGGGCGACTCGGGCGATACGGCCGAGCGCGCCATCCGCTACTTTCGCCGGGGCAGCTACACGCTACCGCTGGCTTTGGATGGTGGCGGGGCCCTGGTGAAGGCCTTCGCGGTTCGTGGGCTTCCTACTCTGCTCGTCTTGGATCGCCAAGGACGAGTTCGCCTGCGCCACGTAGGGTTCAGCGGCGCCGAGGATCTCGAGAGGCGGCTGCTGCTCGAGATCGAGGAGACCGACCGAGGGCCGACCCGCTGATTCGGGTGGCGTCGAGGCGCGGGCCGGTCACGCAGCTGACGACCCCCGACCACCTGCCGTCTGCGCCGCCCGGCCAACCGCAAGCCCGCGCTGCTCCCGCCGTCGCCTGGACCTCTGCCATGATCGTTTCGTGCATGGCCGTGACGGCGTTTGAGCGGCTTCCGTGAATAGGGTTGCTTCCGGAAAAAGGGCAGGAGTAGCCTTTACGGAGGTGGCCGCGACAGCTCGTGGAGGCGCCTCGTGTCCCCCCTCGGTAGCGCGGCGCGTGCGTTCCTTCCCGCCGCTTTTCTCTTTGTGCTCACTAGCCACACAGCTTTCGCTCAAATCCTCGGCCCGAGCCCCGTCACCTGGACCATCCCGGACTCGCTGGCGCCGTGCCCGGCCGGCGACACGGTGCTCGCCGCCTTCGGCACTCACCTTCATCCCTCGCGCTTGCGGATCTGGGTCCGGTTGTACCCACCGCGCGTCGTCCCACCCGAGTCGATCTGGGTGGTCAACGCGGGGACCACCGGCAACGTGACGATCCACGACCAAGCGACCAGCATCTGGGCCGACGACTCCACGAATAGCCTGGGGGAGACGCGGATCACGATCCCGAGCCTGTCGGGCTGCGGAACGCTGACGCTGCGGCTCTACGTCTCTGGCTTCGACTGGGGCACCAAGACGGTCAAGGTGCGGTCCGTCGACACCGACGCCGATGGGCGGATCACGACCGCCGATCAAACCGGGGCCTGCGACCTCAACTACAACAAGATCATCACGGACGATGCCCCGATCGTCGCGGCCCACACCGACCATTGGCGGCGACACGCTTTGCACGGCACGCTGATCAAGCGCACGTCGCACTGCGACAACTGCGGTGCCTTCGGCCGCAATACGGTCTCAGCAGAGGGTCGCATCTCGTGGTCGCCGAGCGGTCGCCGGATTGTCTACGGCATTCACGACCCGGTCGACTCCACCCTCTGCAACCTGTACATCGTCCCTTCGGATCTGGGGGCTGGAAACACAGCGCAGAGGTTCACGTTTTCGGATTCCTCCGACTACGACCCGAGCTGGTCGCCGCTGGGACACGAGATCGTGTTCAACCGAGGGGATGTGATCATCTACCGGAAGGGCGTGCAACGGGCTTCGCCTCCGATACAACCGAAATCCCGGTGTATTACGAGCCAGGCCAAGCGGTGGAAGATCAGACCGTCTCGCCGGATGGCGACAGCGTGGCCTTCACCAGACTCAATCTGTCAAGCGGGGACGCGGAGCAGTATACGATCCCGATCACCGGGGGGCCGATCAGACAGATCACGGATGCAGCAGACAATAGTGGCCGTGCTCGCTGGTCTCCCGATGGGAGGATCCTGCTCTTTCACCGTCGGGTGTCGGCTGAGGGCAGGATCGAGCTGTTCAAGGTCTCGACCCAAAATCCACAGGTTGATGTTGGGGCAAAGTTCTTCGCCCCGCCGAGCCAGGACGCGGCCTTACCAGCCTACGCGCCCGACTCGCAGGTGGTGGTGTGCGCGTTGGGGCCTGCAGATTTTGCTGGCCCGCGGAGCACCGCGCTGGTGGAGACCACTGCCCCGCTTTCGACCATTCAGGCGATCACTTCCAATTACCCCACGTACCTGCACGTCGGCCTCAGTCCGATCGTGTCGCCGGACGGCACGCGGCTGGCTCTGATGGCCCTGAACCCATCGGTTCCCAATGCCAGCTCCCCGCAGGTTTTTGCGTCGCGGCGCAACATGAGCGAGCCTCCGCGGTTCACCAACATCGGTTCCCACGCGGTGGCGGACAGCAGCACCACGGTGAGCGACGCGCCCACCGTGGGACAGAACTTCTCGTTCACGGTGACCGCGACCGATCAGGAAGGCGATGTGTTGAGCTACGACGCCTACTTTCTGCGCGAGGGGATGACCTTCACGCGCTCGACGCGGACGTTCTCGTGGACGCCCCCCTCCGGGACGGTCGACAAGACCTTCAACGTGGTGTTCATCGTCACCACCCAAAGTGGCGGCACCGACGTAATCATCGACAAGCTGACCGTCGGGCCCTGTTGCCTTGGGCCCCAGGCCAGGGCGGTGCAGACCGGGGGAGCGGAGGCGGTCGAAGGCCCCAACCCGACCGCGGGCCGGTTCGTCCTGGCCACGCCTCCCTTCCCGGGAGCGCGGGCGGAGCTCGACCTGTTCGACGTCAGTGGCCGGCGAGTGGCCCGCGTGCTCGGGCCCTCGGGCTCGCCGCTGGTCTGGGACGGGCGAGGCAGCGAAGGGGAGCGGGTGCCCAGCGGCGTCTACCTGTATCGGTTGCGAGTCGCCGGCCACGAAAGGCGGGGCCGGGTGGTGCTGCTGCCATGAGGAAGGTACCGGTGGGGGCGCTCCGGGTCTACGATCAGGCGGCGTGGCGCAACATCGCGCGCTGCCGACGATGTCTCCTGTGTGGCCTGGGCGTCGTGGCCGTGCTGTTCCCCGGCTCGGCCGGCGCCCAGTGGCAGGCCGGGGGCATGCCGCTCTGCACCGCTCCGCGGAACCAGGAGTACCCGTTCCTATGGCGGATGGCAAGGGCGGCGCCTTCGTCGCGTGGCGGGACCAGCGCGACAGTGCTTCCACCGGCTACGACATCTACGCCCAACGGATCGATGGAGCCGGCGTGGCGCAATGGACGCCCAACGGGGTGCCGGTATGTTCACTGCCCCGCGACCAGATCAACCCGCACCTGGTAGCGGACGGCGCGGATGGGGTGATCCTCGCCTGGCAGGACCTGCGCGGTGGTGCGCACTACGACCTCTACGCCCAGCGGATCGGTCCCACGGGGGCCTTGCTATGGCCAGCCGCCGGCGTCCGCCTGCGCAACTCCAGCTTCGATCAGTACCTGACCTCACCCCCCCACTCGTCGATCGCGAGCGACGGAGCGGGCGGGGCGATCGTAGCTTGGAGCGAATACGTGACCGGCACCAACACCGACGTCCGTGCCCAGCGCGTCGATGGGAGTGGGGCGGTGCGCTGGACCTCGTACGGGGTGGCGGTCTGCACCGCGGTCAGCTTCCAAGACGATCCCACGTTGGTCTCGGACGGCGTGGGGGGTGTGATCCTCGCCTGGGAGGACTGGCGCTTCTGGCCGGTGCCGCACATTTACGCGCAGCGCCTCAGCGCCAGTGGGCAAGGGCAGTGGGCCGCGGATGGGATCGCGGGCTCGAGCCTTGCGGGCGACCAGCGCGATCCCTCCCTGATCCCGGATGAAGACGGCGGTGCCCTCTTCGCCTATCAGGATAACCGCCAAGGCGACCACAACGTCTATGCGCAGCGGGTCGACGCGATGGGCCAGTTCCGGTGGGCCGCGGATGGGGTGCCGCTCTGCACTGCCCCCGGCCCTCAATCACGCCCATCCCTGGCAGGGGATGGTGGTGGCGGAGCGGTGGTAGCGTGGGAGGATGGGCGTTCCAACCCGAGCTGTGTGGGGGGCTGTTACTGGGACGTGTACGCCCAACATGTCGATGCCACCGGCGTGCCCCAATGGACCCCCGATGGCGTTGGCCTCAGCACCGCCGAGGACGATCAGGAGCAACCCCGGCTGGTCGGAGACGGGGCGGGCGGGACGATTGCGGTCTGGGCCGACTCCCGGGGATTCCTGACTGATCAGATCTACGGTCAGCACCTGGACCCCCTCGGCACCCCGCAGTGGGCCCCGGACGGGGTGGCGCTGACCAGCGGCGGAGGCAGCCCGCGCCAGTGGGGTCCGGTGGCGGTCACCGACGGAGCGGGTGGGGCGATCGTGGTGTGGACCGACAACCGGGGTGGCGCCTGCGGCGTCGACGGCTGTTTCCCCACCGACCTGTATGCGGCCCCGGTCACCAGTTCCGGCCCGCTCGCCGTCCCCGGCCCCGGCGCTCCCGCGCTGCGGCTGCTCGCTCCGCACCCCAACCCGATGGCTACCACCACGAGCATCGGCTTCAGCCTACCCACGGCGCGACGGCTGACGGTCGAGATCTTCGACCTCACCGGGCAGCGGGTCCGCACCCTCGCGTCTGGGCGCGAGTACCCGGCCGGCACCCACACCCTGAGCTGGGAGGGCCGCACCGATGCCGGGCGGGCGCTGCCGAGCGGCGTCTACGTGCTGCGGCTCTCGACCGCCGGGGCCACGGAGCGCCGCAAGATCGTCTTACTCCGTTAGTACGCTCACCTCTGCATCTGATCCTGTTCACGGCAGGAAGGGCGAACCGGCAGTATGGCGGTCGGGCTCGGGGTACCGATTGTTCGTTGGAGGCGCTCTGTGCGACCTCGAGATTCAGATGGGTAACCGGACCCGGCCGACCCGCCGCGAACGGCTCGACTTCGTAAGGATCCAGCCCCGGGCGTTCAGGTGCGGACGCGGAGCCTCCGCCCGCGTGGCCTCGGGCATCGAAACCGGGGCACCCGGCATCAGAATCTCGACGCGAATGGCCTTCACGCGCGCACCGCTGGTGCCCTAGAATCCCCGCCGCTCGTCACTCGGCCTTCTCCAGGAGACCCTCTTGTCCACCGTGCACGACGTGCTCATCCTCGGCTCCGGCGCCGCCGGCTACACGGCCGCGATCTATGCCGCCCGGGCCAACCGCAAGCCCGTGCTGCTCTCCGGGTACCAGCCGGGTGGGCAGCTCACCATCACCACCGAGGTCGAGAACTACCCGGGCTTCCGCGAGGCGGTGATGGGCCCCGAGCTGATGGAGTGGATGCGCGATCAGGCGGTGCGCGCCGGGACCCAGATCCTGTCGGCAACTGCGGAGCGGGTCGACTTCACGCGGCGCCCGTTCCAGGTCTGGGCCGACGACGGCACGCGCTACGAGTCGCGCACGGTCATCGTGGCGACCGGGGCCACCGCCAAGCTGCTGGGGCTACCGAGCGAGTCCCGGCTGATGGGCAGCGGTGTGTCGGCATGCGCCACCTGTGACGGGCCGTTCTTCAAAGGCAAGCGTGCCGTGGTGGTGGGCGGCGGCGATACCGCCATGGAGGAGGCCACCTATCTCACGCGCCTGTGCAGCGAGGTGGTGGTGATCCACCGTCGCGACAGCCTCCGGGCATCGAAGGTCATGCAGGAGCGGGCGCTCAAGAGCCCCAAGATCCGGTTCATCTGGGACTCGGAGGTGATCGAGGTGCTGGGCAACGAGAAGCCCGTCGTCACTGGCGTGAAGCTCAAGAACCTGAAGACCGGTGCCATCACCGAGCATCCGACCGACGCGGTGTTCGTCGCCATCGGCCATCAGCCCAGCACGGAGTTCCTCAGGGGGCAACTCCCGATGGACGAGCGGGGCTATCTCGAGGTCGAGCCGGGCACGGCGCGCACCATGATTCCCGGCATCTTCGCCGCCGGCGACGTGGCGGATCCGGTCTACCGCCAGGCGGTCACCGCCGCCGGCAGCGGGTGCATGGCGGCGATCGACGCCGAGCACTTCTTGGCCGCCGAGGATCACGCCACGGCGACCGGGGAGCCCGCCGCGCTTTCGACCCCGGCGTCCCGCAGCCACTGACTTTCAGAGCCGACACGGCGCGCGGATGGGATCGATGGAGCGTGAAGTCCTCGAGTTCGACGTCCAGTTCGTGGGCGCCGGTCCGGCCGGCCTCGCCGGAGCGATCCACCTCGCCAACCTGATCGAGCGGCACGACCAGGCGGTGGCCGCGGGCGCTCCCGGTACCAAGCTCGGCGAGGTGGGCATCGCGGTGCTCGAGAAGTCCTCGCGCGTCGGCGCCCACGGCATCTCGGGTGCGGTGCTCGATCCGCGGGCTTTGAAGGAGTTGCTGCCCGACTTTCGCCAGCGCGGCTGCCCGATCGAGAGCGAGGTCACCCGCGACGACGTCTACCTCATGTGGGAGCGCGGCCAGCTCCGGCTGCCGCTCGTGCCGCCGATGCTCGACAACCACGGCAACTTGGTCACCTCGCTCGGCGACCTGGTCGAGTGGCTCGGGAAGATCGCCGAGGAGAAGGGGGTCTTCGTGGTCACCGAGACCCCGGCCGCGAGCCCGCTGGTCGAGAACGGCCGCGTGGTTGGGGTGCGCACCGGGGACAAGGGCCTCGACAAGCAGCGCGAGAAGAAACCCACCTTCCAGCCCGGCGCCGACTGTCGCGCCAAGGTCACGGTGCTGTGCGAAGGACCGCGGGGCACCCTCACCAAGGCGCTCGAGCAGCCACTCGGCCTCACCGTGGGGCGGAACGCCCAGGTCTACTCGACCGGAGTCAAGGAGCTGTGGGAGATGCCGCCCGGCCGGGTGCAGAAGGGGCGCGTCATCCACACCATGGGCTGGCCGCTGCCCAACGAGACCTTTGGCGGCGGCTTCGTCTACGGGATGGGCGACACGCGCTGGTCGGTGGGCTTCGTCACCGGGCTCGACTACCGCGATCCCACCACCGATCCGCACCGGAACCTCCAGCTCTTCAAGACCCACCCACTGGTGCGCGCGCTGCTCGAGGGCGGAAAGATGGTCGCCTACGGCGCCAAGGCGATCCCCGAGGGCGGCTGGTGGGCGATGCCCAAGCTTTCGGCCGATGGCCTGCTGTTGTGCGGCGACAGCGGCGGGTTCCTGAACGGCGCGCGGCTCAAGGGCATCCATCTGGCGATGAAGTCCGGCATGCTGGCGGCTGAGACGCTGTTCGAGTGCCTGCTGGCCGGCGATTTCTCCAAAGAGCGCCTGGCCGGCTACGAGACGCGCGTCGAAACCTCCTGGGCCGCCACCGAGCTCAAGCAGGTGCGCAACTTCCACCAGGGCTTCGAGGGCGGCTTGGTCACCGGCCTGCTGCACACCGGCGCGCAAATGATGCTCGGCGGGCGCGACCCGTTCGGGGATCGGCTCCGGAACGTCCCTGGCCACGAGCGCATGCGAAAGCTCGCCGAGTCACATCCCCGCGGCAAACCGCCCGGGCCCAAGTTCGACGGCCGGCTCACGTACGACAAGCTGGCCGACGTCTACGCCTCGGGCACGCGGCACGACGAGGATCAGCCGGTGCACCTCGTGGTAGCCGACACCAGCGTGTGCGCCACCCGATGCCGCGAGGAGTACGGCAACCCTTGCCAGCACTTCTGCCCCGCCAGCGTCTACGAGATGGTGCCGGACGAGACCAAGCCGGCTCGATCCGACGCCAGCCCCGCGCTGCGCCTGCAGATCAACGCCTCGAACTGCGTGCACTGCAAGACCTGCGACATCGCCGACCCCTACCAGATCATCACCTGGGTGACCCCCGAGGGCGGCGGCGGTCCGGACTACAAGAAGCTGTAGGTGATGGCGGCATCGGGCTGGTACCGCCACCACCCTCCAGGCCCGATTATCGGACGATCACGAAGCGTTTCGTGATGACTCGCCCGGCGGCGGTGAAGCGCACGAAGTACATCCCGGCCGATACCGGAATGCCACGGGACCCTGTAGCGTTCCACATGACGTGGTGGACGCCTGCAGGGAAGTCCCCCTGTGTCACGATTCCTACCCTGCGACCCAAGACGTCGACGATCTCGAGTTTCACCGTCGCGTTCTCCGGAATGGCGAAGCTGAAGTGTGCGATTCCCTTCGTCGGGTTGGGCGATACTGGCCTCAGAGCCAACTCCGAAATCGGCTGGCTCTCCACGCCCACCGCCCAGGACCCGCAAGTCACGCGCATCCAGTTCGTGTCCGCGGACCCCACGATCGTCCCGTTGATGCCGGTTCCCGCCGTGCCGAAGGCGGTGACTCCCGTCGCTTCGTCGAGCCTCCAGTTCCCCACCAGACCCGGGGTCGGAAAATAGAGGCTCTGGCTCATGGTGTTCTGGATCTCGCTCGCGCTGCGCGCGAAGTTCCAAATCCTGACCTCGTCGATTGCCCCGTCGAAGTATCCCGCTGGGACGTTCCCCGAGTCGAGCGAGCTGGACACCGCGGCCATCACAGGGCTGGCGTCGGCGACGGGGCGATTCACGGCGAGCTGCGTCTCGAGATTCCCGTCCAGATAGAGCTTCCACGTCGACCCATCGTAGGTCGTGGCGACGTGGTGCCAAGCGCCGGGGGCGATCGGCGTGATGCCGGCCACCGGGTGGTTGAGTCCGGGGGACGGCCCTTCCGGTCCTTCCCCGAAATCCGCGCATAGCACTGCGTCCGACTGGCGGAGGCCGAGGAAGTAGTTGATGTTGTCCGCCTGCCCCTGGCTTTCGGCTCGCCCCTTGGTGACCAACGGGACCGCGTCGGGAATCCCGCCGGAGCCCGTGGAGGTTCCGATCCCCGCGCCGTCACGCCGGATCCACAGCTCGATCGTGAACATCGGCAAGCGGAGCGCCGACGGGTTTCCAAGATGTACGTACGCTCGCGTTCCACTTCCGTTTGGATCGAAGTCCAGCGAATGGCATGACCCCGCTTGGGTTGTTATGCATTCGCTATCGGGGGCGGACACCCCCGAGCAGTTCACTGCACTCACCCGATAGCAATAGTCGGTCATCGCCCTGAGCGGGCCATCGACGTAAGAAGTCACGTCTGGCCCGACGGTGGCGATCAGGGCGAACGTCGTGTCTTGACCCGCCGAGCGCTCGATCTTGAATCCGTCTTCAGAGTTGGCGTTATCCACCCAGCTCAGTTGCACCTGTACGCCGTCCGGTGCCACCGCCGTCAGCCCGGTGGGATTGCCTGGCGGCGGGATCGGCTGCTCTGTGATCGCCACCGTGGTGCCGGCGGTGCAGCCGTTGGCGTCGGTCACCGTCACCGAGTAGCTCCCGGCCGTGAGCCCGGTCCGATCCTCGGTCGTCGGCCCGTCCGCCCATGCGTAGCTGTACCCTGACGTCCCGCCGCTGACGCTGAGGTCGATGGACCCGGTCGCTCCGCCATTACACAGCACATCGACATGGCTCTCGCTCAGCACCAGAGCCGAAGGCTCGCTGATCGCCACCGTGGTGCTCGCCGTGCAGCCGCTGCCATCCGTCACCGTCACCGAGTAGCTGCCCGCGGAAAGCCCGGCCCGATCCTCGGTCGTCGGACCATCGGCCCACGAGTAGCTGTAGGGCGGCGTCCCACCGCTGGCCGTAAGGTCGATCGACCCCGTCGCACCGCCGTTGCAGAGCACATCGACATGGCTCTGGCTCAGCACCAGCGCCGATGGCTCGCTGATCGCCACCGTGGTGCTCGCCGTGCAGCCGTTGGCGTCCGTCACCGTCACCGAGTAGCTGCCGGCCAGGAGGTTGGTGCGATCCTCGGTCGTCGGACCATCGGCCCACGAGTAGCTGTAGGGCGGCGTCCCACCGCTGGCCGTAAGGTCGATCGACCCCGTCGCACCGCCGTTG
>DASXTP010000090.1:0-25927 GCA_036505355.1 Candidatus Eiseniibacteriota bacterium
GCGAGCTGATCATCGGGGACCGCCAGACCGGCAAGACTGCGATCGCGCTCGACACCATCATCAACCAGAAGGGCCAGGACGTGGTCTGCATCTACGTCGCGATCGGGCAGAAGGAATCGACGGTCGCCAACGTGGTGAGCACGCTCGAGAAGTACGGGGCGATGGAGTACACCATCGTGGTGACGGCCTCGGCCTCGGAGTCCGCGCCGCTCCAGTACATCGCGCCCTACAGTGGGCTCGCGATGGGCGAGGAGTTCACCTACCGGGGTGGCCACGTGCTGTGCGTCTACGACGACCTCTCGAAGCACGCCCAAGCCTATCGTCAGCTGTCGTTGCTGCTGCGCCGCCCGCCCGGACGCGAAGCCTATCCCGGGGACGTGTTCTACTTGCACTCGCGCCTGCTCGAGCGGGCGGTCAAGCTGTCGGACGAGCGGGGCGGCGGCTCGCTCACGGCCCTGCCGTTCATCGAGACCCAGGCCGGCGACGTGTCGGCGTACATCCCGACCAACGTGATCTCGATCACCGACGGCCAGATCTTCCTCGAGAGCGACCTGTTCTATGCCGGGGTCCGTCCGGCGATCAACGTGGGCATCTCGGTATCGCGGGTGGGCGGCAACGCGCAGATCAAGGCGATGCGACAGGTGGCGGGCCGGCTGCGGCTCGACCTCGCCCAGTACCGGGCGCTCGCCGCCTTCGCCCAGTTCGGCTCGGACCTCGACAAGGCCACCCAGGCCCAGCTCACGCGCGGCGAGCGCATGGTCGAGCTCCTGAAGCAGGACCAGTTCGTGCCGATGCCGGTCGAGCAGCAGGTGATCGCCATCTTCGCCGGCACCCAGGGGCACTTGGACGACATCCCGGTCGAGGCGGTGCGCCGGTTTGAACGCGAATTTCTTGGCTTTGTCGAGAAGAACTACCCCGAGGTGCCGCACAACGTCCGCAGCGCGCGGGCCCTCTCCGACGAGGACAGCGCCCGCCTCACCGAGGCGGTGAGGCGGTTCAAGGCCGGCTTTAGGGCTTGAGGCCGTGAGCTCGCTGCGAGCGTTGCGCCGGCGGATCCGCTCGGTGGAGAACACCCGGCAGATCACCAAGGCCATGGAGATGGTGGCGGCCGCCAAGCTGCGGCGCGCCCAGGCCCGGGCGATTGCGGCACGTCCCTACGCGGCCAAGATCACCGAGATGCTCGAGAACCTGCGGGGGGCGGCGAGCGAGCTGGATCATCCGCTGTTCAAGAGCCGCGAGGTCCGCACCACCGCGCTGGTGCTGGTGACCTCGGACCGGGGTCTGTGCGGGGCCTACAACGCAAACTTGATCCGCGCCGCCGAGCAGCGCCTACGGGCGGCATCGCCGGGCTCGCTCAAGCTGCTCCTGGTTGGCCGCAAGGGCCGCGACTATTTCCGGCGCCGCAAGTACCCGGTGCTGGGTGCGCATACTCCGCTGCCGCCCGATGCCAGTCTCGACTTCGCCCGCGCCTTGACCGAGGACCTGATCGGGCGTTTCGTCTCGGGCGAGCTGGACCGCGTGGATCTCATGTTCACCCGCTTCGTCTCGGCGCTCACGCGCCGGGTGGTGGTGGAGACGTTCCTGCCGATCGGAGCCGACCGTGACGGTGGCGCGGGCGTCGGCAGCACCGCCATCTTCGAGCCCGATGCGGAAAGCATCTTCGCCGAGCTGCTGCCGCGCTACGCCAGCTCCAAGCTGTTCGCGGCGCTGGCGGATGCGCTGGCTTCGGAGCACTCGGCGCGGATGATCGCGATGGGCTCGGCGCGCAAGAACGCCGGCGAGCTGATCGATCTCTTGGTCCTGCGGCGCAACCGGCTCCGGCAGGCCGCCATTACCAAGGAGCTGCTGGACATCGTCGGTGGGGCCGAAGCGTTGAAATAGGCGCGCGCGGAAGCGCGCCTCGACCGAATTCGACGAAACGTGACGAAGGAGAGGCGATGAACGTAGGCAAGGTCGTTCAGGTCATCGGACCCACGGTCGACGTGGCCTTCGAGCCCGAGCAGCTGCCCAAGATTCTCAACGCCATCCAGATCGAGGATCGCGAGCGAGGCATCCGGCTGACGGTGGAGGCGGCGCTCCACATCGGCGACAACGTGGTGCGCTGCGTGGCGATGAGCTCCACCGACGGCCTGGTGCGTGGCATGCCCGCCACCGACCTCGGCGGGCCGATCTCGGTGCCGGTGGGCGAGGCATGTCTCGGTCGCATCTTCAACCTGCTCGGCGAGCCGATCGACGGTAAGGGGCCGGTGAAGGCCGAGAAGCGGTACCCCATCCACCGGGCGGCGCCCAGCTTCGAGGAGCAGGAGACCTCGATCCAGATCTTCGAGACCGGCATCAAGGTGGTAGACCTGCTCGCGCCTTACCTGAAGGGCGGCAAGGTCGGGTTGTTCGGTGGTGCGGGCGTCGGCAAGACGGTCATCCTCCAGGAGCTGATCCGCAACATCGCCACCGAGCACGGCGGCTTCTCGGTGTTCGCCGGCGTGGGAGAGCGTACGCGAGAGGGGAACGATTTGTACCTCGAGATGACGCACTCCGGGGTGCTCGCGAAGACGGTGATGGTGTTCGGCCAGATGAACGAGCCCCCGGGCGCGCGCCTGCGCGTCGGGTTGACCGGGGTGACGATGGCCGAGTACTTCCGCGACGAGCGGGGCCAGGACGTGCTGCTCTTCATCGACAACATCTTCCGCTTCACTCAGGCGGGGAGCGAGGTGTCGGCGCTGCTCGGCCGCATGCCTTCGGCGGTGGGCTACCAGCCCACGCTCGGCACCGAGATGGGGGCGCTCCAGGAGCGGATCACCTCGACCAAGAAGGGCTCGATCACCTCGGTGCAGGCGATTTACGTGCCGGCCGACGATCTCACCGATCCCGCCCCGGCGACGGCGTTCGGGCACCTGGATGCCACCACCGTGCTGGACCGCGCGATCGCCGAGAAGGGGATTTACCCGGCGGTCGATCCGCTCGGCTCGACCTCGCGGATCCTCGATCCGCGCATCGTCGGCGAGGAGCACTACGCGGTGGCGCGCGGTGTGCAGAAGATCCTGCAGCGCTACAAGGATCTGCAGGACATCATCGCGATCCTCGGCATGGACGAGCTGTCGGAGGAGGACAAGCTGATCGTCCAGCGGGCGCGCAAGATCGAGCGCTTCCTGTCGCAGCCGTTCTTCGTGGCCGAGGCGTTCACCGGCCGGCCCGGCAAGTACGTGAAGCTCGGGGAGACGGTGAAGGGGTTCCAGATGCTGGTGGGCGGCGAGCTGGACGAGCTGCCGGAGCAGGCGTTCTACATGTGCGGGCCGATCGAGGAAGCGATGGCCAGCGCCGAGAAGCTGACGGCCACGGTGTAGGTCGAGTTTCGTTGCCGCGGTACGACATGCCCCAGGATCCAGGAGGTACCGATGCGAACCATGCTCAAAGCTCAGTTTCCGGTCGAGAAGGCGAACCAGGCGATCCGCGACGGCAGCTTGCCCAGGATCATGCAGGCCATGATGGATGAGCTGCGGCCGGAGGCGGCTTACTTCTACGCCGAGGACGGCTTGCGAACCGCGGTCATGGTGTTCGACCTCAAGGATCCCTCGCGTATCCCGGTGGTGGCCGAGCCTCTCTTCATGGGGCTCAACGCCAGCGTGGAGTTCCGCCCGGTGATGAACCGCGAGGAGCTGCAGACCGGTATCGCAGACGCGATGAAGAAGCTGGGCTGAGAAGCCCGAGCGAGGTGGCGGGCCGGGGCCGCGGCCCGCGCGGAGATCGATCCTCATGGCAAACACGTTCCAGCTCTCGGTCCTGACCCCCGAGGGCACGGTGTTCGAGGGCGCGGTGGAGTACGTCCAGGTGCCGGGCTCCCAGGGCTACCTGGGGGTGCTGGCGCACCACGCCGCGTTGGTCACCGCGCTCGCGACCGGCACGCTCACGGTGCGTCACGCTGGCGGGCGCGAGGAGCACTGGGCGGTGCAAGGCGGGTTCTTCGAGGTCTCGAGCAACCGCGCCACCGTGCTGGCCGACGCGGTTGAGACGGCCAGCGCGAGGGGATAGGGCGCGCGAGACCGGGGCAGCTCTTTCAGCGTTTCGCCACCGGGATCACCAGCTTGAGCGCGCTGTGATTGGTGGAGAAGGCCACGACCTTGATGTCGACCAGGCCGGCGGCCTTTCCCGCGGCGCGCACGTGATCCTCCTTGATGTGCGTGTGCCCCTTGGGCCACACGACCCAGATGGCGCCGTCGCGAGCGATGGCGTCGCGCGCCGCAGCCAGGTGCCGGAGCGCCGCCTGCGAGTCGGCCGCGAGAAAAACCCAGTCCGATCCCTTGCGAAGCCGGCCCACGATCACCTTGGCGCGCGCTTTCGCTTCCTTCAGGAAGCCGGGATCCGCGACCCCCAGAACCGAGATCACCTGCCCGGGCTTGACCCCGAGCTTGTCGATCACCGGCTTGGGGTTGCGGATCTTCGCCAGCCATTTTTCCGCCAGCGGCCCGAGCTCGAACGTCACCGTTCGCCCGGCGGCCTCGAGCCGTAGCTCGCCGTCGAGGGCCGCTGCGGATTCAATGCGGTCGAACGGCACCACCACGCGCTCCTCGCCGCGGAACACGATCTCGGTGCTCTCGAGCAGCACCCTGCCCTCGAGCGCGCGGCGCCCGATACGCGCCAGGCAGCGCGTTTCCTGCCCCACGATCAGCTCCCCCCGGCGACCGACACGGTCCTCAGGATCGCCTTTCCGACGACGACCGAAGGGCGCGCCCGAGCAGGGCCGCCAGAGTCGGCGGCGACACGCGCCCGAGGGTGACCCGGTCGGCGCCCACGAAGTCTGCCAAAGACACCAGCGCGGCGCCCACTCCGTCCAGCGCGGCCTCGCGATCCATGTGTCCCCAAGCCGCAGCCGGCGGCGGAGAGCCCGCGGCGAACCAGGGCTCGAAGTGCACCGAGCGCACCTCGAGACGCCGTTCCTCGCGCCAGCTCTTGGGATCGACCCGGCCGATCAAGTGACCGTCATGGAGGATCGGCAGCGAGTAGTAGCCGTGCCGGCGCCTGGCTGCCGGGACATAAACCTCGATCTTGTAGTCGTAGCCGAACAAGCGGCGGACCCGCTCGCGGTGCCACAACAGGGAGTCGAACGGCGAGAGCAGGGTGGTCCCGCGCGAAGCCACCCGGCGGCGCCCGGCTCGGGCCAGCGCCGGCAGGTCCTCGGCCAGCGCCAGCCAGCGATCGGCCTTGGGCCTCCCGCGGCCGGCGTCCGCCACCGCGACTTCGCGCACGCTTCCTTCGCGCAGCATCGCCTTCAGGGTGTGGCGGCGCTCGGCGATCGTGATTCCGGGGAAGGTGAGGTACATGCGCAGGTCGCTCTCCGTCGCGGCACCCATCGCGCGCAGCGACTGCCGCAGATGCCAGCGGCGGAACACCTCGGTTTCCGGCGGCTCGGCCCGGACCAGGTCGGGCAGCACGCGTTCCAGCAGGTCGTAGCGCTTCTGGAAGTGGGCGCGCGAATGCACCGCCAAGCGGCCGGTCATCCACAGGTAGTCGAGGGCCCGCGTCTGCGGTTTACGGTCCCACCAGCCGGAGGAGCGCCCGCGGCGATCGTGCTCGAAGTCGGCGCTGGACAGCGGCCCGCGGGCGCGGATCTCCTCCAGCACGTGCTCGAGCACGGCCTGGTTCCTCCGCACCGAGCGACGCCACGAATGAGGGCGCGCGCCATATTCCATCATCACGCGCCGCCACGCCGCACCGTGGGACGCCGGGACCAGGCAGGCGGCATGGGCCCAGTACTCGAACAGCGCCTTGCGGCGGTAGATCAGTCGGTCGAGGGCGGCGCGGTCGTAGACGCCGAAGCGGCTCCACAGCGTCAAGTGGTGCGCCCGGTCGACGACGTTGATGGTGTCGAGCTGGAGCCCGCCGGCATCCTCGACGAAGCGCGTCAGGTTCGCGGCGGTCAACCGCCGGGTGCGTGGGCGATCGAGGTGCTGGCGCTCGAGGAAGAGGGCCGCGATGCCGCGGCGTGAGAATCGCGGGGAGCGAGCCTTCACCGCCGCATCATATCATCCGCTCATTCGTGCGACGCGTGGTGACCCGATTGTGGCATCATCCCGCCATGAGTGAGGCGCGGATCGAGCCGTGGAGGTCGCGATTCCACCGGCCGTCCTTCGCCGCTCGCCGTTGTCGAGATCGACCTCAGGGCTTCGGCCAGTACCCCGGGCCCACGACGAGCTGATGGAGCCACTCGGAGGGCAAGGAGACCGAGAGCAACGTGGCCAGCCAACCATGGGAGATCGCGAGCGTCACCAGGTTGGGCGTTCGCGCATGATACCGACACCACAGATATCCGCCCCAGGTCGTCGCCACCATCAGCACCGGGTTCGGAAGGTGAACCAAGCCGAACACCAGCGCCGCCACGGCCGCGGCCTGTCGCGGCCGGCCCCAGGCCAGGGCCAGCCGGCGGTGAACGAACCCTTGCAGCACAAACTGCTGCCACAGCGCCCACACCGGATACCCGGCCAGGGCGTACACCGTCCCGAGATCGAAACGAGGAGTGGTGCCGGTCAGACCGCCAATCGTTAGGATGAGGGCGGCCGCCACCAGGCTCGGCTCCCCGACCTGGCGCGCGGAGCGCAGCAGGTTGTCGACACGCAATCCCACGTCCCGCGGGCGATCCCGGTGCAGCAAGCTGGAGAGGATCGGGAGAATCCCGAGGAGCACCCGGGCAGCCACGTTCTGCCCCGCTCCGGCCCGCGGCTCGAACCACCAAATGTAGAACAGGAGCAACGCCAGGTACGTGAACGGCTCAGCCCCACCGACCCAGACCGAGGCCCTGCGCCACCACGCCGAGGTGGCGATCGCAGCCGCGATCTTCACGGTCGCCCTTGGTGGGTTCGGCTGGTTCGCGCTTTCGATGGGCGCGCGAGGTGCAGATCTGGTGGTGGCGTGCGCCATGTTCTCGATCTTCTTCGGGCCGTGCCTGGCGCTGAGCGTCGATCGCTACCGGGCTAGCCTGCGGGCGTGGCTGGCTCCAGCCCCTGCGATACGGGTCGGCGCCGCTTCCATGATATCGCTCGCGTTCTACGCATGCTATGCCGCATCGCAAAAATCTTCGCTCATTTCGGTCGGAAAGGTCGCTCTTTACGAATGGTTCACGATCGCGATCGTGGCCGGATGGGGCCCGGCCGGCCGGCGGCTTGTCGATCAGCCCGGGCGCTTCGCGCTGGCGATCCTCGCCCTGTGGCTGCCGGTCGAGCTGCGGCTGGTGCGGGGGCTGTTCCTCCCGGCCGGCGCCAACCACGGCTTCGACCTCACCTTCTTTGCGGCGTTGGCGCTGGGCCTGATCCTGGTCCTGGCCGTTTCCCCGGTTCCGGACATCGGCTACAGCTTCCGGCTCAAGATCGGCGACCTGGCGCGTGCGGGTCTCGGCTTGGCGGCCTTCGCGGCGGTGGCCATCCCGCTCGGGCTCAGCATCGGCTTCATCGTCTGGAAGCCGGCCGGCTTCGGGCCTCTGGAGTGGGTGGGCCGGGCGCTCGCCATCTACTTCGTGACCGCGATCCCCGAGGAGCTGATCTTTCGCGGAATGGTTCAGAACCTGCTCGAGAAGCGTTGGCCCGGCCGGCCGGGGCGTACGCTGCTGCTGGCATCCGTGATCTTCGGGGCCGCCCACCTCAACAACCCGCCGGCGCCCAACTGGCCCTACATGCTGCTTGCCAGCCTGGCGGGTCTGGCCTACGGCTGGGTCTGGATGCGGACGCGGAGGATCACCGCCTCGGCCCTCACCCATATGGCGGTGGACCTGATCTGGGGCGCGTTGCTCCACAAGTGAGTCCAGTGGCCGGTGGGTGGTGGGCCGGGGGCCACGCTGCCCTGGCGCTGACGGCCAGCAAGGCGTAGGGTCGTAACGCCTTGCCGCCCTCTCTGGGCCTACGAGAGGGGGGCCGGGCCACACCACTTCACCCCGCAGGGATGCCCACCGGCCCAGGGGCAGAATGCGATCGCTTCAAGCCGCCGTCGCGCTCGTCGGGCTTCTCGGGCCGTCGGTGAGCCTCGGCTCGGAATTCTCCGCCTTCCGCATTCCCGACCACCACTGGCACTTCGCCTCCGTCAGCCTGAGCGCCAGGGCCTCGTCCGGTCGGGACGAATCCAGCTACAACCTCTACTACTACACCGCGGACCGAAAGGATCGCCTCCTCCAGTCCTTCATCGACGTGAACGCGAGCTGGGGCCGTGACGCGGACGATCGCGGCTACACGCTGTCGGCGTCGCTCCTAGCTGCGGCGGTGAGCTGGAGTTCCCGTACCAGCTCGCTGAGCCAGTTGTTCCACCTCCTCCGTCGAGCGCGATTCCAGGAAGTTCGTCGCCGAAGGGTGGAGGATTGGGGGGGAGATGCGACGCTATCCGTGGGAACACCCGATCGGCGTGATCTTCAGCGGCGTGTTGTTCGGCAACTACGACCAGTCGTGGTCCGAGTCTCGGAGCCGCAATGAGGAACGGGATCCCGGCGGCTCGGCGCTGGTCGCGCGGTCCAGCCGGCAGCAGGCGTGGGATTACCTCTACCTGGCCAATGTGACGGGAGCGCTCGGGATCGGAAAGGTCCGCGACGCGACTGGGGTCCACCGGGCTCGCCTGCTCGAGTGGCGCCTCCAGAAGGACGGCGTGCTGGCGCATCCCCTGTCCCCTGGGGCCCGCGCCCGACTGGCGCGTCTCTATTACCTGGAGCCCGCGTACGGATACCCGCATGATCAGCCCGCGAAGTATTTCTGGCGCGAGCTCGCGAGCCTCCTCGAGGAGGAGGGTGCGCTTGGGTACCAGGGGCTCGACGCCTACGCCATCTTCCACGCCTTGGAGCCCTACGCGTACGGTTCCTCCACGGCCGACGTGGCCAGGCCCCAGGGTTATTTCGTCGGCCTGGCGGTGTCCGCTGACCACAGACAGTTCATTCTCCGCGCGGATTCGGACCAGCGTACCACGCAGTTCTTTGACGACACCCTGTCGGATGTCGCCTGGGCCTTCGGTTCGCGGACCGAGACCAACGATGACCTGGTGATGGTAGGTGGACGAGCGGAATACCACGCCGCCCTCGGTTTCCGCACACAGTGGGACGCCAGGGGCTCGGCGCTCTTCGACGTCAAGGACGCCCGGCGTGGGATGTCGGTGTTTTCCAGCCTCCACTTCGCTTGCTTTCTGGAGGAGCGTTGGTCCGCCGAGGCCTTCGCCGACCAATCACGAGGGATCACACCGGGAGCCGACCGTCCGATGGTTGGTCCATCCATCACGGGGGCGGTCTGGGCTACTACCTCGAGGATCGCTCGCGCATCAGCGTCTCGCTGTTTCACGAGGATCTCTCCTCGCACGAGCCGTCGTTGGGCAGACGCGTGAGCCTGCTGCAGGCCCAGCTCGCCGTGACCTACCGGCTTTCGGGCGCGCTCGAGGCGCCCGGGCTGATCGAGCCCCTCAACCGGGTGGGCTACTAGCGCCTCATCACACCTCGACCAGGCGCGCGATCTGGAGACCTCCGCCCGGGCCGCGGCCCCGGGCGATCAGCCGGGGGCGAGACGAGAGCGCCTGGAGAGGCGCGGCCGCCCTCTTATAATGGGACCCATGGCGCCGGCCAACCTCCCGCCCGACTACAAGGAAGCCGAGCAGCGCTTCCGCCAAGCGTCGAGCCACGAGGAGAAGCTCGGCGTCCTGCGCGAGATGTTGGCGCTGCTGCCCAAGCACAAGGGTACCGACAAGCTCCAAGCCGATCTCAGACGCCGAATCTCCAAGCTCGAGGAAGAAGGCGAGCAAGCCCGCAAGCGAGGCGGGCACCGCTTCGACCCCGGTCACGTGCGGCGAGAGGGCGCGGGCCAGTGGGTGTTGCTCGGGCCGCCCAATGCCGGCAAGTCGGAGCTGCTGCGGGCGCTCACCCATGCCCACCCCGAGGTCGCGCCCTATCCGTTCACCACCCGCGTGCCCTTGCCCGGGATGATGCCGTTTGAAGACGTGCAGGTACAGCTCGTCGACACGCCGGCTGTGACCGCCCAGCACGCCGAGCCCTTCATGACCAACCTGGTGCGCGGGGCCGACGGCGTGGCCCTGGTCCTGGACGTCGTGGCCGAGGATCGGGCGGAGGGCTTGAGCGCGCTGGAGGCTTTCCTCGAGCACGGGCGGATCTGGCCGCGCACCCGGGCCTTGCCGGCTCGGGCCTCGCCCCTGCTCGTGGTCAAGTCGGTGTTCGTGGTCTTGAACAAGTGCGACCTGGATCCCGGCGGCAGCGTGGCCGCCCTGGCAGGCACGGGAACCGAGGGGCTGCCCGCCTTCGCCGTCTCGGCGGCGCACGGGGCCGGCCTCGAGGAGCTGCGGCGCGCCCTGTTCAACGGCCTCGAGCGCATCCGCATCTACGCCAAGGAACCCGGCAAGAAGCCCGACCTCGAGCGACCGTTCGTGCTGTCGCGGGGCGCGACGGTCCACGACCTGGCCCAGGCGGTGCACAAGGAGGTGGCGGAGCGGCTCAGGTACGCGCGCATCTGGGGCGCGGCGCGCTTCGACGGGCAGCAGGTCGACCGCCACCACGTGCTCGCCGACCGGGACGTGGTCGAGCTGCACGGCTGAGATCGGATCGAGGATCGAGTGGCCCCCGCCGAGTTCGAGTATCCGGTGCCGACCGGACGTCGCATCGAGCTGGTCAACGTGACCCGACAGGTCGCACAAGCGGCGAAGCAGAGCGGCGTCGAGACCGGCATCGCGCTGGTCTCGGTGCCGCACACCACCTGCGCGCTGATCGTGAACGAGGACGAGCCCGGGCTGCGCGAGGACATCCTTCGGCTGGTCACGCAGGTGGTCGAGCCGCTGCGCGCCGCCGAGCCCTTCGCCCACGACCGGATCGACGACAACGCGGCCGCTCACCTCGGATCGGTGCTCCTGCAGTGCTCGGTGGCGGTGCCGATCACGTCCGGCCGTCCCGCGCTCGGGACCTGGCAGTCCGTGTTCCTGGTCGAGCTGGATGGTCCGCGGCGCCGAACGCTGCGGGTGACGATCCGCTAGGGATCGGCCTCGGCGGCCTCGAGCCGGCGCACCGGGCGATGGGCGCACCGCGTACGGTTGGGGCACGATGAACGACCCCCGCCGGTTGCCGCGCGCGCCGCGGCGGCGAGATCGTCCCCGATCCGGCCCGGATGGCTCCGAGGTGGCCGCCGCTTCACGCCCGCCGGAGCGTCCGTGGCCGATCGCCCTGCTCGGGGTCGGCGTGCCTCGTCGTGTCCACGAGCTACGTGCTCGACGAAACCGATTTCTGGCAACGCCTGCTGGTGGGACGGGTGATCTGGGAGACCCAAGGCATCCCTCATTCCCAGATCTGGACCTGGCCCACGTTCGGCGCCCCGGACGTTCTTCCGTCGTGGGGGTTCCGGGCCGCCTGTCGCCGGCCACGCTGACGGGGCTCGGCAACGCCCTTCGTCGGCTCGGGCAGCGCGACCGGGCCCGTGCCGTCTATCGCAGGGCGCTGGCGCTCGATCCCGGCCTCTCAGGAAGCGCGCGACTCGCTCGCCGCGTTGGATGGGCGCTGAGCGGGGCGGGTCGAGGGCAAGCCGCCCGACTGCCCCAGTGACGGGTCGGGTGCGGGCAGCCCCCTCAGCATGGATCGATGAATGCTGCTATCCACCATCATGGAAGTTGCGACGCCGATCGGATGGGACTAGCATTTCAAGGCCTTCCGTTCCTTCCTTCCGGAACAGGAAGGCCACGCCCTTTCTGTGCGCCGCTCGGATTCTCGCGCAGGAGACGGTCCTGCGTGAGAGGACCAATACCAGGGCAGAAGACTCCTAACCGCGCTCCATCGGTGCCGCGTGCTCTCGCAACCTCGGAAGACGGAGAAGCCATGACCATCAAGCGTTGTGACATCCTGGTGAGTGCTGTGATCGCAGTGGGCGCGCTCAGCACGGCCGCGGTCGCCGACCTGACCGCGCAGATCACGGTCGATCCCGCCGCAGTGGTTTCCACGGACCGCCTTGTGGTCACGATCACCGGCCGATACACGCTCGGCCCCGCCGGCCCGAATTCTCAGACCAGCGGCGTGTTGACCGTGAGTCAGGCGTCCGGAACCGAAGTGGCGGGCGGCCATGTTTTCTTCACGCCGATCGCGGACGGCGTCGAGCACACGTTCGTGTTCAACGTCCACGCAGAGAACCGGCCCTTCCATGGGGGAAAGGGCCGGGTGCAGGCCAGCGTCCGAGTCGACGACTGCTCGACTTGCTGCCCGTGTGCTTCCGCCTCGGGCTCCGCGGATGTCCAGGTGAGCATTCGGGGTGGAGGGAACTGAGCCTCGCTGGACGACGGGTGACCGAAGCGACCCCGCTGTGAGGGATCATTGGCCGGGATCACTCCGGCGCCCGCCGCCCCAGGATCTCGATCTCGGCGAGCCCGGCGGCGCGCCGGCCGGCGAATCGCCCCGAGCAGCGGATGAGGCGCAGCTCCATGGCGTCGATTATCCGGGGCTCCAGAGCCACACGTGTCCCGCCGGGCTCGAGCACCCGTCGCACCACTTCGCGTCCAACCTCGCGACCCGCTCGCAGCAGGCGCAGGTCGCAGGCCCGAACCGACAGGTTCGTACCAGTGCGTCGGTCGGGCCAGAGGCCGTAGAGCCTCGCCTCGCGCACCTCGACCGGACCGCGCCAGCTCAGCCGTACCCAGGCGCTTTCCGGCTCGGCGGTCACCCATGCGACCTGCTCGACCGCTCCGCGCGTGCGCCGATCGACGACCGCGCCGGGGCGGAAGCCCGGTGCGGTTCCGGACGCCACGACATCGGCCGAGGGCGAGAGGTTGAACCAGGCGGGGCTCTCGACGCGAGGTCGGCGGAGCATGGTGGTGTGCCCGCGGTGGCAGCCGAGGCAGCGACTCGCCACCCCCGGACGGCCGGCGTTCGAGCCCGCGACGTGGGCGGGTCCGTGGGCGGACATCAACACGCGGCCCTCCGGGTCCACCACCTGCTCGAACATCGGCACGTCGGCCGGAAGCCCCGCTTGGTCGATGGCCCCGTCGGGGGCGACCGGCGCTTCGCGCACCAGCACCGCGGTGTCGCCGCCCGGCTGACCGGGGCGCGCGAGAACGGCGAAGAACCGGATCCGCGCGCCGGGCATGGCGGGCGGTGCATCCCGCACTGGAGAATCCACCGCGTCCTGGGCGAAGGCGTTCAGACACTGGTAGCGGAACGAGCCGCGACGCTCGATCCCTTCGAGATCCTGGGCCGGGAGATCGGCTAGCGCGGGTAGGCTCCCGACTTGGGCGGCTAGCTTTGGAACACCACGCCGGGGCTGGCGCCGAATCAGCGGCGCCGCGTCCAGCTCCAGCGTGCCCGGTAGGTCCTGGACCCGCTCCAGCCTCGAGCCGTCGGAGTTCATTACGAACAACCCGAAGTCGCCCCGCCCGCCCGGGCTGTACGAGAACAGGATCCGGCCGTCCGGCAGCCCCACCGGGGCGCAGGCGGCGGGTGCGGCGAGGCCCCGCACGTCGCCGTACGAGTCGCCGGCCGTGTCCTCGACCGCAGCCCCGGCGAGGCGACGAGCTTGGCCAAAGCGACGCGGAAAGCTCTGGATGCCAAGACCCGCCGGCCTTGGCGACAGCCCCAGGTTGCCTGCGTACACCGCCACCAGCGAGCCGTTGGCGAGGATCGCGGGCTGATAGGCCATGGTGCCGCGCGCGCTGGTGAGCGCGCCGTAGGCCAGTCGAAGATCGCTGCCATCGAGAAGGACCTCGACCGCCTGCCAGAGGTTCACGCTGTCTCGTGCGATCGCGGTCGCAGGGTCGGTGGTGAGACCGTCGGCCGAGGGGCGGTGGCGATTGAACCACCAGCGAGTGAAGACGACCCGTCCAGCGCGGGGATCCCAGACTGGCTCCTCCGCACCGTTACGCTCCGACGTCAGGCGGCGGGGCGCTTCGGGTTCATCGGCGGCTGCCGGCACCCGCAGGAGAAACAGGTTGGTCACCGGCAGATCGGCGTACTGTGCGCGCTGGGGGTAGCGGGTGCTGGCAAAGCACAGCAGCGTGTCGTCGAGCCAGCAGGGGTCCAGGTCGTCGTAGCGACGGAAGCGGGAGGCGGCGCTTCCGAGCGGGGTGAGATCGATCGAGCGGTCGCTTCGCGTGATGGCCCGGAGTCCTTTGCCGTCCTTGCCGAGCAGGTAGAGGCGCCAAGCGCTGTCGGGATGGGGAGTGCCGGCGAGCGCGATGCGGTTCCCATCGGGCGAGACGGCGGGATCGCTCACGTCGAAGAGCGCCTTGGGGCCGATCAGTTCGCGCACCCGGCCATCCGGCTCGCGGCGAAGCAGACGGCCCCCGAATGCCAAGGCTCGGTGGTGGGGACCGAGCCCTGGCACGGCCCCCGGATCGCCCGGCACCGGGTTGCGCGTCACGAACACCAGCGCCGGGAGGCGCATGGGGCCCGACCCCGTGGCCGGGCTGGCGATCGTCAGCACCAGCAGGGCGAAGGCCCCGGCGATCCGGGCCACGCTCCCTCTGGCGACGAGGGCCGGCCGGCCCACGCCGGCGCGCGCCGCGCCTCCCGGACTCGCTCTCACGCCGGGATGCTACACTCGCCTGCCCCGATCGGGACAGGGGGCGCCGGCCCAGCCGGGCCGTCGTCACCGGTGCAGACGACGCCGAGGATCGGATGTTCCACGAGTCGTCGCCCCGAGGAGCCCACATGACCGAAACGTTGATCGTGTTCACCGCCTTCGCCGCCGAGGAAGACGCCGCGCGCGTGGTCCAAACACTGGTCGACGAGCGGCTGGTCGCCTGCGGGACGGTGCTGCCGGGCGCGCGCTCGATCTACCGCTGGAAGGGCGAGGTGGCCGACGCGCGCGAGGTGGTGGTGATGCTGAAGACCCGGAAGCAGGACTGGACCGCGCTGCTGTCGCGGCTCCACGACCTGCATCCCTACGATACGCCCGAGTGCCTCGCGGTGCGGGTGGCCGCCGGGGCGCCCAAGTACCTGGCGTGGTTGGAAGAGGCGTTGGAGCCAGGGTCGTGAGCTGCAATGGGGTTGTTCCACGACGACAAGGCGTGGAGCGGCCAGAGCCCGTTGGAGTGCGTCCGAGGAGCTGCGCAGCCAGGGAGGGCGGAGCAGCGACTGGATGCAGCGAAGGCGGAACCGGACGCGGAGCCGAGCGGGCCGCAACGGGCTCTGGCCGCTCCGCGCTCTGGGGCAATCGCAACCACCAAGGGCTCCCTGTGTCCCGCGCCCCGTGGGCATGATCATGTCGCCTTCGGCCTCCCATCTCGTCCTTGGCATCGAGACCTCGTGCGACGACACTTCGGTCGCGGTGCTCGAAGACGCCCGCACGCTCCGCTCCCATCTCATCGCGGCGCAGGATCTCCACCGGATCTACGGCGGCGTGGTGCCCGAGCTGGCCGCGCGCGAGCACCTGGAACTCCTGCCCCGCCTGACCGCGCGGGCCATCGAGGAGGCGGGGATCCCGCCTGGTCGCCTCACCGGCGTGGCGGTGACCCGCGCGCCCGGACTGGTCGGGTCGCTGGTGGTCGGGGTGGCTTTCGCAAAGGCATACGCCTACGCGCTCGGGATCCCGGTGGTGGGGGTGAACCACATCGAAGCGCATCTTCACGCCGCCACCCTCGAGCATGGCGAAAGCCCGTGGCCGGCGGTGAGCCTGGTGGTCTCCGGCGGCCACACCGAGCTGGTCCAGGTGAACGGGATCGGGCGCTATCGCTGGCTCGGAAGCACGCGTGACGATGCCGCCGGGGAGGCCTTCGACAAGGTCGCCAAGCGGCTCGGCCTGCCCTTCCCCGGTGGCCCGGCGATCGAAGCCTTGGCCCGGGAAGGAGACCCCCGAGCCTTCGACTTCCCGCGACCGATGCTGGCCGAGCCGGGTTTGGACTTCTCGTTCTCGGGGCTCAAGACGGCGGTGGTGCTGGCCCTGACCGGTCGCGGCGAGCTTCCCTACGAGCGACGCCTCACCGCCGACGTGGCGGCGTCGTTCCAAGCCGCCGTGCTCGATACCCTGGTCGGAAAGGCGATGCGGGCCGTGGGCCGGACGAACGCACGAGCCCTGAGCCTGGGCGGTGGCGTGGCCAGCAACCAGGCGCTGCGGCAGCGGCTCGAAGAGGAATGCCGCGGCCGCGGCGTGGCGCTGCGTGTGCCCTCGCCGCGGCTGTGCGCCGACAACGCCGCGATGGTGGCCCTGGTCGGCGCCTGGAGCCTCGAGCGCGGGATCTCCGAGGACGGCGAGCTGGACGCCGTGGCCTCGCTCGAGGAGTCGGGGCTCGCCGTGGAGAACACCCGACCGTCCGGCGCGACCTGAGCGACACCCTCCGACGCACCAGCCGAGTCCCCGACCTCCGGCGCTGGGGGCGCTCCCCGCCACAACGAGCACCGCCAGCAGCATGCCACGCGACCGGCGGGGCACGGTTGACATCGACGCGTGGTCCCCCGAGTCACGAGTCCAGCGACGGTCGCCACGCCGATGCCATCTCCGGGCCGAGGCGGCGCCCGGGTCGGTCAAGGCAGGCCAGAAAATGGCCGATAACGACGCTGTCCCAGGGTCCCCCGGGGGTTTGTGTACCCGTGGCCGCTCAAGGCTTTGAACCGTCGCGAGGCATCCGTTGTCCAAGCCCCGCATCCTGATCGCGGAAGACGAGACCAACCTGCGCGACGTGCTGCGCCTCCAGCTGACCGTGGCGGGCTACGAGGTGGTGGAGGCGGCCGACGGCCAGGCGGCGCTCCATCGCGTCCGGGAGACGGTGCCGGATCTGGTGCTGCTGGATGTCATGATGCCCCACCTCGACGGCTTCGAGGTGTGCCGCCGGCTCCGCGCGTCGTACCTCACCCGGCACATCCCGATCATCATGCTGACCGCGAAGACCGAGGTCGAGGATCGCCTCGAGGGCCTCCACGGCGGCGCCAACGACTACATCACCAAGCCCTGGGAGTTTCGCGAGCTGCAGGCCCGCGTGCGGAACGCCTTGGAGTGGAGCAAGCAGCAGCGGTCCGCCAATCCACTCACCGGACTGCCCGGCAACCAATCGATCGACGAAGAGCTGCGCCGGCGCATCGGCGAGGAGCGGCCGTTCGCCCTGCTCCAGATCGACATCGACTCCTTCAAGGCGTTCAACGACCAATACGGTTATGCGCGCGGCGACGAGGCGATCCGCGCATTGGCTCGCATCCTGGTGGACAACGCCCAGAGCCGCGGCGGCAGCGAGGACTTCGTCGGGCACATTGGCGGCGACGATTTCTTGGTCCTCACACGACCCGAGCGCGCCGACGAGCTGGCGGAGGACATCGTCGCTGGCTTCGATCGCGTGGCCGCTTCGCTCTACGACGAGGTGGACCGCGCGCGGGGCTACATCGAGGTCGCCAATCGCCAGCACGTCGTCGAGCGATTCCCGATCATGAGCCTCACCATCGCCCTGGTCAGCACCGACCGCGTGCCGGCCAGCCATCAGGCGGAACTGATCGACATCGCCAACGAGCTCAAGGCCCACGGCAAGACCATCCCCGGCAGCGTGGTGGTCGGCGAACGCCGCTCCCGAAGCGACCCCGACCCGGGGGACGCGGCGCAGGACGTGGCCTGAGGGGCGAGGGCTCGATGAACCCGTTCACGGTGCGCGGCGAGCCGATTCCCCCCTCCCCGCTCGCCGGCGATCGGCTGGCCAAGCTCGCGCAGGCCGTGCGCGTGATCCGCGGCGCAGGCGATTCGGCGACGGCCTCCTCGAGCGGCGGGCTTCCGGCGCCCGAGGTTCTCGGCGCGAGCGAACTTCGGCTGCTTCGTGTGGATGCCCACAGCCGCTCCCTGCAGTTGCTCGAGGTGTCCGGCGAAGAAGTGCCCTACCGCGCCGAAGAAGGGGGTCCGGTCGAGCGCGTGGTGCGCCAAGAAAGAGCGCTGTTCGACGAGGGGCAAGAAGCTGGGCCTGTCGATATCCGGTTGTGGAGCCGACCCCCGGGCTCGATCGCCGCGCTGCCGTTGTTCTCGGGCACCGAGCTGTCGGGCTGTCTGCTGCTCGGCTACCCGGCCCCGCGCACGTTCGATCCCGACGAGCGCTTGGTGCTTCAGATCCTGGCCGACACGGTCGCGCTGGCCCTGGGACGCGGTGATCTCAAGCAGTTGCTGGAAGACGAGCGTGCCCGGCGCGCCGACGTCGAGCGGCGTCTGGAGGCCGACGAGGAGACCAGCTCGAACTTGATGTCGGTGGTGGCGCACGAGATCCGGGCTCCGCTCACCGCGATCAAGGCGTACACCGAGAGCCTGATCGACACCCTCGATAACCCCCACACGCCGCGCGAGCGGTTCCTGAACATCATCAACCAAGAGTGCGATCGGCTCGGCCGGCTGGTCGGCGACATCTTGGACTTGTCGCGGCTGGAAGCCGGGCATCGGCCGCTGCGGTTGGCCCGCTTCGACCCCGACGCGCTGGCCCGCGAGGTGATCGGCCATCTGCAACCGCTGGCCAGTGCCCGGCAGCTCGCGCTGAGCGTCGAAATCGAGCCGGGCCTGGTGGTCGAGGCCGACACCGACCTGGTGCGGCGGCTGTTGGTCAACCTGCTCGGCAACGCCATCAAGTTCTCCCCGGTCGGTGGCCGGGTGTGGGTCCGCATGTGCCCACAGGGCGACCAATGGACCGGGACGGTGGAAGACGAAGGCCCTGGCGTCGCGCCGGAGGAGCTGGCGCGGGTGTTCGAGCGCTTCTATCGCGGCGCGCGGCCGGAGGCCCAACAGACCGACGGGGCTGGTCTGGGGCTCGCCATCTCCCGCGGCATCGTCGAGCTGCATGGCGGCCGGATCTGGGCCGAACCCCGGTCCGGCGGCGGCGCGCGGTTCTGCTTCGCGATGCCGCTGCGGCAAATGGCCTCGGTCGAGGCCCGCGGGCTCGCGCGCCGCGTGCTCGAGCGCCGCGACCTGCGCGAGCTGCTGGATCGCACGGTCGAGATGATCGCGGCCCTGATGGACGCCGAGATCGTGTCGCTGATGCTGGTCGATCCGGACCGCGGCGACCTGTTCGTCGCGGCCTCGCGGGGATTCGAAGACAAGAGCGTGTCGCTCCGGCGCACTCTGGTGCGCTCGGGCGTGGCGGGATCGGTCGCAGCCCGGGGCCGGCCGGTGCTGGTGAACAACATCGAGACCGACCGCCGCTTCCAACGCATCAACCACCCGCAGTACCACACCAAGTCGCTGTTGTCGGTCCCGCTGCGAGTCGAAAGCCAGACCCTGGGCGTGATCAACGTCAACAACCGGGCCTCGCGCCAGGCCTTCGACGAGAACGACTTGGCCGTCCTGGCCGTCCTGGTCGAGCACGTCGGAGGTGCCGTCGAGCGCGCCTTCGCGCATCCCGACGGGAGTCGAATGGCGGAGGAGGCGTCGGAGGCGATCCAGGGGATCACGCGGCTCAAGCGCGCAGGTTTGGTCGCCAACCGGGGTTCGGTCCGCATGGCGCGCGCGGTGGCGCGCGAGCTGGGCATGGGCCCCGCCGAGCACGACGTCGTCGCGTATGCGGCAGCCGTCCGCGACATCGGGATGAGCTCGATCCGCGAACGGCTGATGGGGGTCCGCGGCCCCCTGGACGCCGACGAGCACCATACCCTCATGCAGCATCCGGAGGCGGGTGCGGAGATGATTCGCCCGCTGGAGCCCCTCGGCACGGTCTGTGACCTCGTCCTCTCTCACCACGAGCGCTGGGACGGGGCCGGCTATCCACGCGGGCTGAAAGGCAGCGAGATCCCGCTCGGGGCGCGCATCCTGGCGGTGGTGGACGCCTACGAGAGCATGACCGCCGGGCGACCCTACCGCACGACCTGCACGCTCGATCAGGCGATCGCCGAGCTGCGCCGCGGGGCCGGCAACCAGTTCGATCCGGAGGTGGTCGAGACCCTCGTGCGCCTGCTCGAGAACGAGAGCGGCTCCCATGGCTAGGCAGGCGGCGAAAGCCGGGCCGTCGGCCACCGAGCTCAAGCTGCGGGCGGATCTCGACCGCGCGCGGCGCGAGCTCGGTCGGCTCAAGAAGAGCGGCGCGGGGACGGGGGACGACGACGCGATCCGCCGACGATCCGCCAAGCTGCACGAGATCCTCAAGGTGATCAGCCAGATCAACGCGGATCTCGAGCTCGGGCCGCTGCTTGAGCGCGTTGCCGGGACCATCCAAGCGAGCCTGGGATTCCGGGTGGTGTTCATCCGCTTGCGCGAGCCCGGAAGCGATCGCCTCAAGGCCGCCGCATTTGCCGGCCTCGCGTCGGCGATCCCCGAGGCCCTGGGAGCCGAAGACGTGAGGCTCGAGCATTTCCAGTCCTGGCTCAGGGAGGAGTTCCGGGTCAGCCGCTCGTACTTCATCAGCCACAAGCACCCGTTCAGCCGGACGCTGCCCCGCGGCTACGCGCCCGACCTGGGGGCGCGTGAAGAATGGGAATGGCACCCCGAGGACGTGCTGTTGGTGCCGCTGGTCAACGGCAGCGGGGAGCTGTTGGCCTACCTCTCGGTCGACGACCCGGTGGACCGGCGGGTGCCCTCGCCGGAGGTGGTGGAGCTGCTCGAGATCTTCGCCAGCCACGCCGTGGTGGCGATCGAGAACGCGCGTCTCTATCAGCAGCTCGCCGCCCGCACTCGGGAGCTCGAGGAAGCCGGTCGCCGCATGAAGGAGATGCACGCGCTCAAGAGCACTTTCGTTTCCACGATCTCCCACGAGCTGCGCACGCCGCTCACCGCCATCCGGGCCTGCGTCGACACGCTGCAGGCCGCCGGGCAGGACCGGATCGGCGGTGAGCAGCTGAGTCAATTCGTCTCGGTCCTCGACGAGGAGAGCCTGCGTTTGTCCCGGCTGATCGAGTCGCTGCTCGACCTGAGTCGTTTCGATGCCGGCCAGCTTCACCCGCTGCCCAAGACGGTGGACCTGGGAGAAGTGGTGGAGGAAACCGCTGGACTGCTGGGCCGTACGGCGGGGGCGGGGCAGGTCGATCTCAAGGTGGCCAGGGAGGTTGCCGATACCCACCTGGACGCCGATCGTGACCAGATGCGGCAGCTGGTTCTCCATTTGGCCAGCAACGCCATCAAGTTCACACCGTCGGGGGGGAGGGTCGTCTTGCGATTGACCGGGGACGAGCGAGAACTCGCGCTGCAGGTGGAGGATACCGGCATCGGAATCCCCGCCGACGCGCTGGAGAAGATCTTCGACCGGTTCTACCAGGTCGATTCTTCGCTGGTGCGGCGCTACGGGGGCTCGGGGCTGGGTCTCGCGATTTGCAAGTCGATCGTCGAAGGACACCATGGGTGTTTGCGGGCGAAGAGCGCCCCGGACCAGGGGTCCTGTTTCACGGTGACCCTGCCGCGTCGCACCGAGCGGCGCGTGATCGTGCGGCCGGGCCCGACGCTGCGAGCGCCGACCGAGGATGTGCTGCGGCTGGGCGTCGAGATGGTGAGTGAAGTCATGAACGCGGGCGTGGTGTCCCTCATGCTCCAGGAGCCCGATGGCGACCTGGTGATTCAGGCCGCCATCGGGCTCGAGGAATGGGTGGTGCGCGAGGCGCGCGTCCAGATCGGCACCGGGGTCTCGGGATGGGTCGCTCGACATCAGCGCCCGGTGTGCGTACGGCCCGAGGAGCGGAGCGGCGAGGTGAGCGGATCCGGCCGGTCGTGCTACCGCACCGGTACCTTCCTGTCGGTGCCGCTGGAGACCGACGAGGGAAGGGTCGGGGCGCTGAACGTGACCGACCCATTGTCCAAGCGACCGTTCGAGGTCGAGGATTGCCACCTGCTGATGGATCTGGCGGAGCGGGTTGCCCACGCCTGGCAGCAGGCGCATTCCGCGGAGGTGAGTCCGAGCGAGGTCGGCGACACGGCCGATGCGCTGCGTCGAGTGCTCGAGCACTTGAGAGCTGGACGCAAGAGCGCGCCCGACCGGGTGTGGCTGGCGCAAGCCATCGCCCACGAAATGCGACTCGAGGATGTCGAGGTGTGCGTGATCGGGTTCGCCGCCGCGGTGCACGACGTAGGCATGACGTTCGTCAGCCGCGCGATCCTCGAGAGCCGGCGGCCCCTGACCAAGGCCCAGCGGATCGAGATGCAGCAGCACGTCGAGATGGGTGCCGAGGTCCTTCGACCGCTGGCGACCATGGGCGCGGTGCGCGACGTGGTCCTGTCCCACCACGAATGGTGGGACGGCTCCGGCTATCCACGGGGTCTGCGAGGAAGCCGGATCCCGATCGGTGCGCGAGTCCTGGCGGTGGTGGACGCTTTCGAAAGCATGATCCGGGGACGTGCGCACCGTCTGCCGAAGTCACGCGAGACGGCGCTGCTGGAGATCATGGAACTCCGAGGGACCCAGTTCGATCCCGAGGCGGTGGATGCCCTGGCTCGCATCCTCCCCGGTCTGGATGTCGAGCCGGCGGGCGAAGCCGGCACCCCGGAGCACGCGACTTCCGACGGAGGGAGGTGACACTGGTGGCAAGCGGCAAGATCCTCGTGGTGGACGACGAGATCTACATCGTCCACATCCTGGATTTCAGCTTAGGGATGGAGGGCTACGAAGTCATCACCGCCCTCGACGGTGACCAGGCGATCGAGAAGGCTCGCGCGGAGAAGCCCGACCTCATCGTGCTCGACATCATGATGCCCAAGCTGGACGGTTACGAGACCTGCAAGATGCTGAAGGCGGACGAGGCCACCCGCGACATTCCGGTCATCCTGTTGTCGGCCAAGGGCCGAAACGTGGATCAGAAGATCGGGTTCGAGGTCGGGGCGGACGACTACATCACGAAACCGTTCAGTCCCCGCAAGCTCGTCGAGCGCATCAACGCGATTCTCGGTCAAGCCAGCTCGCACCGCATGCAGGCCTAGGCCCCCGGCTGCTCCGTCTCGGGGTTGCCCGGGGGTCGGCCCGCCTGCGCGCCGTTGAGCGCGGCATCCCTCCCTTCCCATTGCGTCCGCCGGCCGTGCGGTTTTTCCTTGCCGCGCCGACGCCCCGCGCCACACTCTGCTTCGAACCCCCGCTCGGACCCCCGTTTCGCAACCGTCCCGTGCCCGGGATCGGGGTGGAGTCGCCATGCATTACGCCCAGGTCGCCCTGCCCCTGCCGCTGCGCCGCACGTTCACCTATCGCGTTCCGGACGAGCTCCGCGAGCACGCCCTGCCCGGTGTCCCGGTGCAGGTGCCGTTCCGGGGGCGGGCACGGCGCGGCTTCGTCGTCGAGCTTTCCCACTCGAGCGCGCGCGAGCAGGTGCTGGAGCTCGTCGCCACGCTCGGGCCGCCGCTGTTCGATCCGCACCTACTGGCCCTGACCCGCTGGATGGCCGACTACTACCTGGCGCCGTGGGGAGAGGTGCTGGCCGCGGCACTCCCCGGCGGGGCCGAGGGCATGCCGAAGAGCCGCGCTCGTCGAGCGGCGGCCGAGGACCGCGTGCTCGAGCTCCCGCTGCCGGATCGCGTCACGCTGACTCCCGATCAGGCCGCGGCACTCCGGACCGCCGAGCGGGAAGTGAGGCGTGGCGCCTTTGCCCCGCTGCTGCTCCACGGCGTCACGGCCAGCGGCAAGACCGAGGTCTACCTGCGCGCCGCGGCGGCAGCCCGCGAGGCCGGTGGCCAGAGCCTGGTCCTGGTTCCCGAGGTGGCGCTCGGCTCCCAGGTCGTGCGCGAGTTCCGCCGGCGGTTCGGCACTCGGGTCGGAGTGCTTCATTCGTATCTCACCCTGAGCGAGCGGCGGCGCAACTGGGAGCTGGCCCGCCGCGGCGCCCTGGACGTGGTGGTGGGGGCCCGCTCCGCAGTGTTCGCGCCGCTGCCGAGGCTGCGCCTGATCGTCGTGGACGAGGAGCACGACGCGGCCTACAAGCAGAGCGAGCAGCTGCGCTACCACGGACGGGACACCGCGGTGCGGCGCGCCCAGATGCTGGGCATCCCGGTGATCCTGGGCTCGGCCACGCCCAGCCTCGAGTCGTTGGCCAACGCCCGGCGGGGCAAGTACGCCCGGCTTGCCCTGCCCCGCCGCGTCGACCATCGCCCGCTGCCCCGGGTGCGCGTCGTGGACCTGCGTCGCGAACGCGGCGCCGCCATGCTGACGTCGGCCCTGCGCCTGGCGCTCGATCGGCGGCTCAAGCTCGGCGAGCAAACGGTGCTGTTCCTGAACCGGCGTGGCCATTCGCACCACACGCAATGTCGGGCGTGCGGTTTCGTTCCGAGCTGCCCGTGGTGTGACATCGCGCTCACCCTGCACCTCGTGCCGCGGATCTGGCGCTGCCATTACTGCGACCACCGCGTGGCGGCGGCGGTCGCCTGCCCGCAGTGTGGCGGCGCGCTGTTGCGCTATTCGGGCGGCGGCACGCAGCGCGCCGAGCGCGAGCTCGTGGCCGCCTTCCCCACGGCGCGGGTACTCCGGCTCGACACCGACGTCGCGCGCGCCGGTGCGGCGGCCGACGTGCTGGGCGCCTTCGCCGCTGGGCGGGCCGACGTGCTGCTCGGCACACAGATGGTGGCCAAGGGCCTCGATTTCCCGCGCGTGACCTTGGTGGGCGTGCTGGACGCCGACGTGGCGCTGCACCTGCCCGATTTTCGAGCGGCCGAGCGCACGTTCCAGCTCCTGATCCAGGTCGCCGGTCGGGCGGGTCGCGGGCGTCGTGCCGGCGAGGTGCTGGTCCAGACCTGCACCCCCGACCATCCGGCCATCGCCGCGGCGTGCGCGTACGACGAGCACGAGTTCGTGGAACGTGAGCTCGCCGAGCGTAAGGAGGCGGGCTACCCGCCTTTCACGCGGCTGGTCACGTTGCTGGCCTCGGGAACCGAGGTCGCCGAGGTGGAGAAAGCCGCGACCGGCGTGGCGAACCTGCTCAAGGAGCACGCCGGACCCGAAGGGGTCCAAGTCCTGGGGCCGGCCCCTCAGGCCCTGGCCAAGTTGCGGGGCCGGCACCGCTGGCACGTGATGCTCAAGGGCCGCAGCGGCGCCAAGCTCCGTTCACTCGCCGCCCGGGCGCTGGAGTGGGCGGAATCGAAGGCGCGACCCCGCAGCGTTCGGATCGTCGCCGACGTGGATCCGGTCGAGGTGCTGTGACCGGCGGCTGAAAGAGCCCGACTGCGGCGTTGCTCGGTCGCGGCTCGCTGCGACGTATCCTTTCGGATGCCGTCTCGCTCGCCGCTTCCCTCGCGCCTGGCATTCGGGCTTTTTCAGCCGCCGGCCGTGGGGCCGGCTCGGGACCACACCGTGGCGGGCCCGCCGCACGACCCCGGGGCTCGGAGGGGCATCGGCCCGTTCCCTCCGGGGGCTTTCTCCTTGACGCCTCTTGCTTTGGAGGCCAAGATTCGGCCCGCTCACCCTAGCCGGCCCGCAACCTGGGCTCCTGGCATCGTTCCCGCATGGGAGTGCTCCGTAGATGAGCCACGGGTCCCCCACCAAAGGACTGGTCTCCGCCGCCCCGGGCAGCGGGATCGGCGTGCCGGCCGGCGCGGACGTCGTGCCGGCGAGCCCGGTGACGTTCGAGCTGGTGCGGGAGCACGCGAAGGTGAAGGTCTACGTGCGCAAAGCCGACGAGGCGTTGGCCGAGATCGGCTACACCGAGCACGGCGAGCGACACGTCGGGCTGGTGGCGCACATCGCGTACAACACGCTCAAGCGCCTGGGTTTCGCGGAGCGGGAGGCGGAGCTGGCGGCGATCGCCGGGTACCTGCACGATATCGGCAACGCCGTGAACCGCGACCATCATGCGCAAACCGGCGCGGTGCTGGCCATGCACCTGCTCACCGAGATGAGGATGCCCGACCTGGAGATCGTCAAGATCATGGGGGCGATCGGCAATCATCACGAGAACGACGGCGACCCCGTGACCCCGGTGGCGGCGGCGGTCATTTTGGCTGACAAGAGCGACGTCCACCGCACCCGGGTGCGCAATCCCGACATGATCAAGTTCGACATCCACGACCGCGTGAACTACGCAGTGGAAAAGAGCTTCCTGAACGTGGACGAGGCGAAGAAGCTCATCACCCTCGAGCTCACGATCGACACCGGCATCTCGCAG
>DASXTP010000091.1:0-1578 GCA_036505355.1 Candidatus Eiseniibacteriota bacterium
TGCGCCTCCTGGGCACGCCCCGAGTTTAGCGGGGGTCGGGCTCTAGATTTCGGGGATCGCCGCGGGCTTGCGATCCGGGATCCTGTAGCCGTGGTCACGGCAGAGGGAGCCCGGAGCGTCCTCTGTGAGCGCGTCGCAGTAACCCTTCCCGTAAGCAGCACGAAGGAAGGCCGCGACGACCTCGAGGTTCCACTCGCTCACCCCGCAGGCCTCGCCCCAAAGGTCCACGAGCCGGAGATCGATGTCCAGCTCGAGGAGCTCGATGCGCGTCGGTCGCTTCGCCATGGACAAAGACCGTACTCTTGGCGTCGGACGGCATGACCACTCACTTTGGACCCGCCCGCGTGCCCAGCCGCGAGAGCCCCGAGGCCGCTGTGGAGCTCCTGGTCGAGCGCGGCTACACCGCCTGCGAGATCGACTTCGAGGGGGGCTTCTGGATGAAGGACGAGTGGGTCTGGGCCCGCCGTTTCGGCGAGCTTGCGGCCGAGCAGGACATTGCGCTCTCGGTGCACTCGCCGATCGCGGCCATCCTGGGCCATCTACCGACCGACGAGGCGAAGCGCAAGCGCGCATTCGGCATGCTCGACCACACCGCCGGCGTCGCGGTGGCCTGCGGCGCGGTGCTCGTCGTCGTCCATCCCGGCTATCTGCTCCGCCGGACACGCGAGGCAGCGCTCGAGAGCGTCGCGAAAGACCTCTCCGACCTGCGTGAGCGGCTCGAGGCAAAGGATCGCCGCGTCGACTTCGGTGTCGAGATCATGGGACGGGTGCGCGAACTGGGAACCGCGGAAGACGTGTTCTGGCTCGCGGAGCGCCTCGATTGGGTACGCCCGGTGATCGACTTCGCGCACCTGCATGCGGTCACGGACGGTGGCTTCACGGATGTGGACGCCTTTGTGGACGTCCTCGCGCGAGCCGACTTGGTCCTGGAGCCCGACGCCCCCTTTCACGTCCATTTCTCGGACATCGCGTTTGCTTCCCTGCCCCCGGCGAGACTACCTACAGGCGTGGCCCGTGGCGGCAACGAGACCCGCCACCTGCCCTATGGCGAGGGTACGTTACGGGCTGAGCCGCTGCGCGACGCGCTGGCCCGCTTCGACCGCCCAGCCACCGTCATCAGCGAGTCGCCCGACGAAGCCAGCCACCAGGCGATCCGGGCCGTGCTGCAGGCGGTCGCCCGCGACCGACCGGTCGCAACCGCGAACAAGAAGGGCCGCCCTGGCAGGCGGCCCTAGGCCGGTGCGGGTCGTCGCTGGACGTTACGCGGTCGCGCGGGTACGGGTGCGCCTACCCGTGCCACCGGTCTGCGCCTTCCGCAGCTGCTCCACCTCGCGGCGCAGCTGGGCGTTCTCCTGGGCCAGCTGGGCAGCGCCCTGCCCTACGGGCGGCAGCCCATGCTCGGAGCGGATCGCGTTGTGCAGTTCCGCGAAGCGCTCTGGCATCTCCTTGGCCAGCGCCCGCTGGGCCATGAGCCGGAGCTTGTTGCTGAGGGCGGTGTACTCGCTGGTGGCCATGGTGTCTCCTTCCGGTGTGATGGTCAGTGGCCGGTCGGATCGATCACTCAGGCCGGGAAGGAAG
>DASXTP010000092.1:0-21260 GCA_036505355.1 Candidatus Eiseniibacteriota bacterium
CGAGATTGCCGCCGGCACCGACAAGGCCACGTTGGGCGCCGAGCGAAACCTCTTGGCTGCGTTCGTGGAAGCCGACTACGCCCCGCGGCGATCGCTCAACTTCCGGCTGCGCTACGACCACATGAACCTGTGGCGGGACGACGCCGAGGTGGCGCCGGGGGTGACGTTCGCCGACGTCAATACCCACGACCGCTATGCCATCGAGGGGGAGTACGTACCGGTGCCCTTCGCCGAGCTGCGGTGGACCGTGCGCTTCATCGAGCACAAGCTCGATCGCGACCCGCTCGGCGACGAGATCCCCGACGAGCGCCAGGGCTACCTGCAGCTCCATTTCTCGTATTGAGTGCCAGACCGGAATTCGGCAGGCCGCGAGCGTAAAAGGCCATCACGAGTATGACGGGTACGGGGAGAGTTAGGCGCAATCCGCGGATACGTGAGACCTCTGGAGCGGAGTACGCACCGCGTCGGCAGCCAGGGGGACTGAGCGGCCGATGGATCGCGGTGACGCTTTTGTCGGCTGCCTCCTGCGGGACTCCATGGGTCGGATCCGCAAGCGCGTCGGCGTCGATCTGTCTTCAGGCTGTGTCCGGCCAACAGCCCGATGAGTTTCCCATAGCATTGCCGCCCATCCCGCTGGACTACGTCGCGCCGATCTATCCCCCGAGCGCCTTGAGGGCGGGCGTCGTTGGGACGGTGATCCTCATGGTGCGTGTCGACGCCGGCGGGCGGCTGACCGCGATCGACGTGTTGCGGTCGGTAGCGTCCCTGGACCAGGCCGCGATGCGGGCTATTCGCCAGGTGAGATGGAAGCCTGCCCAAGAAGAGTACGGCCATACCATCCCAGGTTGGGCGGTCGAGCCCGTTCGATTCTCGTTTGCCGATTCGGTGTGCCCCCGCTCCATCCGTCCAACGACGAAGGGCAACATGGTCTTGCGCCCGGACTCCATAATGCCAAGCGCCCAAGGGCAGCGTCGTCTACGAGCCCTCCTTCATGGTCATCTGCATCAGCTGCAAGCGCTCGGATCGCGCCGGCCCTCCGCCGCCGATGCGCCCGTTCGTCAGCGAATCATCCGCGAGGCAGACCACCTCGATTCCCCTCCAGCCATCCCGCCGCATGCTCTGAACAGCCTGGCCCAAGCGGACTCGCTCCTTGGACGGGCCGCCGAGGTCCCATCGGCTGCCGAGCGGCGGCGTTTGGCCGAAAAGGCTGCTGCCGAAGCTGGGAGGGCGATGCAGGGGGCGCCTTGGTGGAACACGCCGTATCGAGCCCTGGCGCGTGCGCTAGAACTGCTGCAGCAGCAGCGCGAAGCGGCGCTGAACTTCGAGATCTGCAGCGCCGGCGAGTGGGACATGGTTGAACTGCAGGAAGTCCGGCGGACCATCCGCGAGTTGCGGTCGGGTCGCGCGCTGCAGGGATCGCCGTAGGGCCGCAGAGAAAGGGCAGCCTCGGGGCTGGCATCCACCAGCCTCCGGATCACACTCGCGCTTCGGCCGCCCGGCGCAGCGCCTTGGCCAGCGCCCGCGCCACCACGCGGCGTGTGAGCGGCGTGGCGTCGGCCGCCGAGATGCGCAACGCGGCCTCCGGCAGGTGCTCCAGGAAGGCGTCGTTCTGGAGCCCGACCAGCGCCACCGGCCGCTCGCGGCAACGGGCGCGCAGGCGTTCGATCTCCTCGGCAGGCAGGGCGTGCCGCGTCGTCACCGCGACCACCTCGAACGCGGACGCCGAGCAGTCGTCGAGCGGGACCCCGACGGCGCCTAGATCGGCCGCCAGCGAAGCGCCCGCGGCGAATGGAGGCTCGGTCACCCGCCACGGGCCGGCGGTCGCTCCCGCCGGCACGTGGCCCCGTACCTCGAGCCCACGCTCGATGATCGCCTCGAGACCGCTCACCCAGTCGGGCGGGGTCAGGGACTCGAGTGGTCTCGACAGGGTCTCGTCGTCGGGTGGGGGGCAGTTGCGGTCGAGTGAGCCGAGCCGCGTACGCGCCGCGTCGAAGTTGGCGCGGTCCAGCTCGCCGCCCACCAAGCGCCGGGCGAGGTCGAGTCGCACCCGGCGCACCTCCTCGTCATGGAACGCGAACAGCAACAGGTCGCAGCCCGCCTCCAGCGCCAGTCGTGCCGGCTCGGCCGGATCACGACCGGCGGAGGCTCCCTTCATCTCGAGCGCGTCGGTCACGATCACGCCCCCGTAGCCGAGCCCCTCGCGCAGCAGCCCATGAACGATCGCCTTCGAGAAAGTGGCCGGGGACTCGGGGTCGAGCGCCGGGTAGACCACGTGGGCGGTCATGATCGAATCGGCGTCGAGGTTGTCGCGGAACGGCTTGAGCTCGCGCGATTCGAGACGATCGCGGTCGGCTGGGCCGCGGGGCAGGGCATGGTGCGAGTCCAACAACGTGTCGCCATGCCCCGGGAAGTGCTTGAGGCAGCTCGCGACCCCGGCGGCGCGGAACCCGCGCACCGTCTCGCCCACGGCCCGGCCGACTGCGGCGGGATCGTCGCCAAAGGCCCGCGGCCCGATCACCGGGTTGGTGGGCTCGGAATGAACATCGGCGACCGGAGCCAGGTTCCAGTCAACGCCCAGCGCTCGCAGACGCTCGCCGGTGATTCGGGCCACGCGCTCGAGGTCTCCGGGGGTCGCACCACGGGCCAGCAGCAGCGCGGTCGGTGGCACTACCAGGTGGGCCGAGAGCTGGGAGACGAACCCGCCTTCCTCGTCCATGGTGATGAACAGCCGGCGCGGGCGCGCCAAGTCGCGCAGCCGGCGGGTGAGCGTCCGCAATCCGTCGAGATCGCGAAAGTCGCGGGCGAACACGATGACGCCGGCCGGCGGAAAGGCGGAGAAGTCCCGCTCCCATGCCGCCGTGAGCCCGTCCGGCGGGAGTCCAACCAGCATCCTGCGGGCGATGCCGCGCTGAGCGTCCATGGCGGCGGAAGCTGCGCGAGGCTAGGGTCGGATGTCAAACGGGTCGGGCATCTCGCTCCGTGCACTTCGCATCGCGATCGGGCCCCACCGCGCAAAACGCCGGTTGGGGACTCGGGGGTTCGTGCGCTAAACTAGTGTGTCTGATGCGTCCTCTGGTCTCCCACCGTAGCACCCTCTTCACCGAATCCGTGATCCGCGAGATGACGCGCCTTTGCCAGGCGCATAGCGGCATCAACCTGGCCCAGGGGTTTCCCGACTTTCCGGCCCCGCAGGCGGTCAAGGATGAGGCGGCTCGGGCGATACAGGCCGACGTCAACCAATACGCCATCACCTGGGGAGCCAAGCGGCTGCGCGACGCCTTGGCGGCCAAAACCGAGCGCTTCTCCGGGCTTCGCTACGACCCCGAGACCGAGATCACCGTGTGCTGCGGGTCGACCGAGTGCATGGTGGCGTCCCTGCTCGCCCTGGTAAATCCCGGCGAAGAGGTGATCGTCTTCGAGCCGTTCTACGAGAACTATGGGCCTGACGCCATCCTGTGCGGGGCTACGCCGCGGTTCGTGCGGCTGCGCGAGCCGGACTGGTCGTTCGACCCCGGCGAGCTGGAGGCGGCGTTCGGGGATCGAACCAAGGCCATCGTCATCAACACCCCGAACAACCCCACCGGCAAGGTGTTCAGCCGAGACGAGCTCATGCGGATCGCCGAGCTGTGCCGTCGCTGGAACGTCGTGGCGGTGACCGACGAGATCTACGAGCACATCCTCTACGACGAGGCCGAGCATGTGTCCTTGGCTTCGCTCGAGGGGATGCGAGAGCGAACGGTCACCATCAGCGGGGTCTCGAAGACCTACAGCGTGACCGGGTGGCGGATCGGCTACTGCCTGGCCCCGCCTCCGCTCACTTCGGCGATCCGCAAAGTTCACGATTTCCTGACCGTTGGAGCCCCGGCTCCGCTGCAGGAAGCAGCGGTAGTGGCGCTATGCTTGCCGGAAGACTATTACCGGGGGCTCGCCGAGGCCTACCGAGGACGGCGGGACTTCCTGATTCCGGTGCTGGAAGCGGTAGGTTTCCGCACCTTCCGGCCCCAGGGGGCCTATTACGTGATGACCGACATTTCACCATTCGGCTTCCCGGACGATGTGACGTTTGCCCGGTTCCTGGTCGCCGAGGCTGGTGTGGCGGCGGTTCCCGGCTCGAGCTTCTATGCCGAGCCGGCGGCCGGCAGGCAGCGTGTGCGCTTCCACTTTGCACGGCAGCGCGAGACACTTGAAGCGGCCGCGGAGCGGCTGGGCCGGTTGAAGGCCCGAGTGCCCGCGACCTAGAACCCATAACCTGGAACTCCTCATGGCCTTCCTTCGACGCACCTCGCTCGGCCCCCTCGCGGTGGCCATGGTCCTCTCCCTGTCCCTCGGGTTCGGACTGGCGCGCGGCCTCTTCGCCACCGATGACCTGCGCGGTCAGCTCGATCTGTTCTCGCAGGTGCTCTACCTGGTCCAGAACAACTACGTCGAGTCCCCCGACAATCAGAAGCTCATCAAGGGAGCCATCGACGGGATGCTGCGCACGCTCGACCCGCACTCCGTGTACCTGCCCCCGCAGCGGGCCCGCCGGATGGACGAGGAGTTCCAAGGGGAGTACTCCGGGATCGGCATCCAGTTCGACATCCAGGACGGTGCGATCCGGGTCATCTCGCCGCTCGAGGGCACGCCGTCGTACCGGCTGGGCATCCGCGCCGGCGACCGCATCGTGGAGATCGACGGGCAGCCGGTGTCGAAGACCATCACCAACGACGACGTGTTCCGGTTGCTGCGTGGCCCGTCGGGCTCCGTGGTGGCGGTGACGATCGAGCGCGAAGGCGAGACCGCGCCGCTCCATTTCACCATCGAGCGCGCGAAGATTCCGATCGAGAGCGTCCCCTACGCGTACATGATCCGGCCCGGCGTCGGCTACGTGCGGATCGTCCGCTTCTCGCAGACCACCGGGGAAGAGCTGGAAAGGGTCCTCGCCAACCTGCGGGGCCACGGCATGAAGTCGCTGCTGGTGGATTTGCGCTCCAACTCGGGCGGGCTCCTGTCCCAGGCGGTGGACGTGCTCGATCAGCTGGTGCCGAGCAACCGCAAGGTGGTCTACACCCACGGCCGGATCGCGTCGGCCAATGCCGACTACTACAGCAGCGACCGGCCCAAGCAGCTGCACGGCCCGCTGGTGGTGCTGATCGACCACGGCAGCGCGTCGGCGTCGGAGATCGTGGCCGGGGCGGTGCAAGACCTGGATCGCGGGCTGGTGGCCGGCACGAACTCGTTCGGCAAGGGCCTGGTGCAGAACCAGTTCAATCTCTCCGACGGCTCCAAGCTGCTGCTCACGATCGCCAAGTACTACACGCCGAGCGGGCGGCTGATCCAGCGTGACTACTCGAAGACCTCCGACCCCGGGGAATACGCGATGGAGCCGTTCAAGGAAGACGCGCCGTCGGATTCGGAGTTGGCGGCACGGCCCAAGTTCAAGACCGCAGGCGGGCGCACCGTGTACGGGGGCGGCGGCATCCTGCCCGACCAAGTCATCCCGGACCCGCCGGTCCTGAGTCGAGTCGAGGTCGACATGATCCAGAAGCGCGTGTTCTTCGAATGGGCGACCAGCCACATCGTCCACCACAAGGACACGCAATGGAGTGCGCAGAGCCTCGGCAAGGACTTCAAGCAGAGCGACGCCGACTGGGCGGCCTTGCGCAAGATCATGGACGCACGCAAGGTGGCGGTCGACTCGGTGTGGGAGTCGGACCGGCCGTTCATGCTGCGTCAGATGCGCGCGGAACTGGCAAGCGCCACGCTCGGCTCGCTCGAGCGCTATCGAATCCTGGTCGAGGACGATCCACAGCTCCTTGCGGCGCTCGATCTGTTCCCGCGGGCGAGCAAGCTGCTGAGCCAGGCGGTCGAGCCGGACGACAACCCGGCGGCGGTCGGGCGGCGCAAGAGCCGGGAGACGGCCTCCGGAGGCAAGCCCAACAATCGCTGAGCGCCACGGCGCGCCATTCCCTGGGGCCCCGAGCCGGAGCGGTTCGGGGCCCCGCGCCGTTGGAGCAGGCTCCTCGCCGTCGGGGGACTCGCGGAGCTCCCGACCCCTAGCTCCCCGCGCGAACCGCCACCGCGTCGCCCTCGCTCAGCCCCAGGCGATCCGAGGCGTTGCCCCCCACCTGGGCGATCTCGAGCCGGCCGCTCGAGCCGAGGAGCGCGACCAGCGTCCCCAGCGGGGCGTCGCCGTACGAGCGGGCGAGCCCGCGCACCTCACGACCCGCCACGCCGACCACCAGGCGGGTCTCGGGAACCATCGGAAAGGAGTCCGCGAGGTCCTGCTCGGTGAGGTTGGTGAGCGCGTTGCCGTACCGGTCGACGAACATCACCGAGCCCACCACTGCGCCGTCCGCGCGGCGCAGGACCGGCCGCTCGAGCCGGACCGGGTCCCGGACGCGGAGACCGAGCTTGGCGATCGACTCGCCTCGCGCGAGGTGGGCCGCGACCGGTCCGAACACATCGCGGCCGTGGAAGGTACGGCTCACCGGTGGCCGAAAGTAGCGAGCCTCGGTCAGGACGTGGGTCTCGGCGCCGGGGTCCGCGACCGCCCATTCCAGCAACCCGTTGTCGGGGCCGACGAAGCTCTGGCCGCGCGAGCGCACCGCCAGCCCGCGGCGGTCGGTGCCGACCCCCGGGTCGACCACCGCCAGGTGCACGGTGTCCGGCGGGAAGTCCGGAGCCGCGGCCTCGAGCACGAATGCCGCGCGCGCGATGTGGCCGGCGGGGATCTCATGCGTGAGGTCCACCACGCGGGCGTCGGGGCAAATCTGGTGGAGCACGCCGTGCACCACCCCGACGAACCAATCGTCGCGTCCGAAGTCGGAGAGGAACGTGATGATGGGGCGAGGCATGATCAGGGCTCCGGCGGCAGGGCCAGGGCGCGAACCGACGGCGGGGTTGCGCCGGGCTCGGATCGGTGCAGCATACCCGACAGCAAGCGCCACGCTCCATCGACCGTGAGCCGATGCAGACAGCGCAGGTCGCTGCACACGTCGCGATGGCAGGGGCTGCATTCCACGGCGGCATAGTACGCACGGTGTCCGAGGGACTCCGGATAGGGGAAGAACATGGCCGGGCGGTTGCGCGACAGGATGCCGAGCGTCGGCGTGCCGGCTGCGACCGCAGTGTGAAGGGGGCCGGTGTCGCCGCACACGAACGCCGAGCACTGGGACTGGAGGGCGACGAAACGCGCGATCGGCCAGGCCACGGCGGCCATCGCTCGCCCGCCCGGCAACGCGGCAAGCGCCTCGCCCACCAGCTCGTCCTCGCCCGGCCCCCCCGTCAGGAGTGCCCAACCCTCGGGGGTTTGGGCGAGGAAACGGCGCGCGAGCTCGACGTAGTTCGCCAGCTCCCAGCGCCGCGTCGGCCAACGCGCCCCGGGATGGAACCCGACCAGGGGTACCGCTCGAGGGACGCCCCGTCGCTCCAACGCTTGCCGGGCTTCGGCCAGGGCCGCCGGCGAGATTCGCAGCCGCGGCACGCGGTGCGGGGCAGGCCAGCCCAGCGCGGCCACCGAGGCGAGATGGAAGCCCACCGCCGATAGGGTGCGGGGGCGGACGTGATGCGTGTAGAGCGCCGAGCGCCAGCCCTTGTCGGGGTAGCCCACCCGGATCCGGGCACCCGAGGCCCAGGCCCATAGCGCGGTGCGCGGATTGCAGAAGAAGTCCAGCGTCAGGTCGGGAGCGAGGCGGCGCAGCCGCCGGGCGGTTTCGAAGGTCGCGGCCGCGCTGGGTCTTCGAGGCACGACGATCAGCTCCTCGACCCGGTCGTCGCCTTCGAGCAACGGCGCGGCCTCGCGCTCCACCAGATAGGCGATCCGCGTCCCGGGACAGGCCGTGCGGACCGCGTCGAGTGCCGGCAGGGTGAGGCAGATGTCGCCGAGAAAGCGCGGGCGGATCAGCAGCACCCGGCGCACGCCGGCGGGATCGAGCAGGGGAGACGCGGACATGGTGGTAGAATGCGCCGCGACTCTAGCCGGAGCCTCCGGACTTTCCAACTCCAGGGCCGAAGGAGCCCCCTTGTCCCGCTCGAAAGACGAGATACGCCCGGCGCGCGGCGTCAACACCCGGGCACTCCACGGGTCTCGGCCCGTCAAGCCGGGGCCGAGCAGCACCCCCATCGTCCACTCGGCGACGTTCTCGTTTCCGAATCTCGAGGCGCTGCGCGCCGAGCGCGACAAGCACGCCGCCGGGGCCTACTACCAACGCGACGGACATCCCACGCTGCGCGCTTGCGAGGAGCGCCTGGCAGCACTGGAGGGCGCCGAGATGACGCTCCTCTTCTCGTCGGGGGTGGCTGCCGTCGCGGCGGGCTTCCTGGCCCATCTCGGGGCCAAGGACCACGTGCTGGCGATTCACCAGTGCTATGGCGGCACCCACGACCTGCTGGCCTGGGGGGCCGAGCGATTCGGCTGGTCCTACGACCTGGTGGACGCACGAGAGCCGGAGGCCTGGGAGCGCGCGTTCCGCCGCGGAACTCGACTGCTGCACGTCGAGTCGCCGACCAACCCCACCTTGTGCGTCGTCGACCTTCAGTGGGCCGCCGACCTCGCGCACCGTCACGGCGCGCTGCTCACGGTGGACAATACCTTCGCCTCGCCGGTCGGCCAGCAGCCACTGGCGATGGGCGCAGACCTGGTCATGTACAGCGTGACCAAGTCGATCGGCGGGCACGGAGACCTGCTGGCCGGGGCCGTGCTGGGCTCGGCCGAACGCCTGGATCGGGTGTGGAGGGCGCGGAAGGTGTTCGGTCCGGTGCCGGATCCCGGGGTGGCGTGGCAGATCGAGCGCAGCATCAAGACGCTGCCGCTGCGCGTCGCCGCCGCCAACGCGAACGCGCTCGAGATCGCGACCCGACTCTCCGAGCACCCGGGCGTCGCCCAGGTGCTCTACCCGGGGCTGGACCGTCACCCCGGCCACGCGGTGGCCAAGCGGCAGATGATGCTGGGTTTTGGTCCGGTGCTGGCGCTCGAGCCGCGCGGTGGCCCGGAGGCGGCAGCGGCGGTGGTCAACGCGCTCCAACTGGTGCGCCACGGCCCGAGCCTGGGGGGCGTGGAGTCGTTGGTCAGCCTACCGGCTCACACCTCGCACGTTCAGCTCGGCGCCGAGGGCCGGGCTCGGGCGGGCATCCCCGAAGGCTTGGTTCGCCTCTCGATCGGGATCGAGGACGTGGACGACCTGTGGGCCGATCTCGACCAGGCGCTGGCACGGGTCTGGGCGCCTAGTCTCCCCTGAAGTAGTCCTTGGCCGGGTTTCGCGCCGGTCTGGTTCTTGCGGCCAAGCGCCCTGCTGGGCTCCCCGTCGCCAGGTGGCGCGCCACGGGTCGCGAGCCTCCCTCAGCCGCGAAGCTCCGCTTCCAGCCGCTCGAGGAAGAAGCCCACGTCGGTGACGAGACCAACCGCCTGCATCGAGCCCCGGTTCGAGAGCTTGACCGGCAAGGATTCCTCCATGTCCACGCAGACCGTGCGCACCCGCGCCGGCAGCAGGTTCCCGACCGCGATGGCGTGCAGCGCGGTGGCGAGCATCAGACACATCCCGACGCCGCGCAGGGCTTCGGCGTAAGCCTTCTGCGCTGCCAGGGAGTCGGTGACGACGTCGCGCAGCGGCCCGTCGTCTCGGATCGAGCCGGCGAGGACGAACGGGATGCCCCTTCGCACCGCCTCGTACATCACTCCCGAGGTCACCAGGCCCGATGCGACCGCCGGCCCGATGCCCCCGGCCCGGTTCACGGCGTTGATGGCGTAGAGATGATTGCGGCTGCCGCCCTCGACGCCGTGGCCGCTCATCTGGCAGACCCCCAGGCTGGTTCTCAAGATCGCTTTTTCGAGGTCGTGAACCGCAAACGCGTTCCCGCTGAGGAGCACGTCCACCCAGCCCTCGCGCGTGAGGCGGGCGAGCGGGCCGTCGCCGCCCGAGTGCACGACCGCCGGGCCGACCACGGCCGCGATCTTCTCGCCGGCGTCACGAATCCTGCGCATCTCCCGGGCGATCCCGGTGATGGCGATCCCCTTGTTGACCTCGGCCGAGATCTCGTTGGACATGAACCCGAAAACCGAATAGTCACGACTGCGCTCGGGCGGGTGCACGCGGATTCCCGGCCCGCGCAAGACCACGGGCTCGCCGCTCCGGACCTGCCCCTGTTTGACGCACCGCGGAGAGCCGTCCCGCAGCACGACCACGCAGTCCATCTTCTGATCGAGGACCGGCTGCCAGCGGCTCCCGACTCGCACGAAGGTCTCGAAGTTGGCGGTGGAGTAGAAATCATCCGGTACGATGCCGTCGGCCTCCGCGGGGGCGAATCGAGCGTCCTCCACAACCGCCGACGCGCCGAGGTAGTTGAGCCCTTCGAGGATCCGGTCCAGGACTTCGGGCCGGGGCGCGAGCACCGCAAGACGGGCAAAGGAGGGTTCGGCGTTGGTCTTGCCGACGCGGAACTCGAGGACCTCGAACTGGCCCCCTTCTTCGACGATTCGGCCGAAGACCCGGCGCAGGATGTCGGAGTCGATGAGGTGCCCCTCCATCGTCACGTTCTCCCGTAGCATGGTCCCCCTCATTGCCCTTGGGTCGCCCAAACCAGGTACCCATCGAGAATCGGTGCCGGATCGATGGCAGAAACCGCCCAATCGACCCGGGCCAAGCCGCCGGCGCGGATCGTACCGAATGCAGCCGGCGCGAGAAACCGGTGGCCCGCGGACTGTGGCCCGCGGGGTCGCACCTGGATCGCCTGGAGGGCTGCGTTTGGACCCTCCGCGAGCTCTCTGGTATGCTCGATGGCCGCCTGGGACATGTGCTTCTGAGGAGGACCACCTGCCATGATGAGAGTTCTTTCGGGCCTGCTCGTGGGTCTGATGCTGGTCGTCGTGGCCGCTGCGCCCGGCGCCGCGGCCAACAAGCCGAAGGCTTCCAAGTCGAGCACGCCGGAGGATAGCTTGACCGTTCTCGAGAAGGCCGTGGCGCGCGACTCGAGCAAGTTCGAGAACCTCACTGCGCTGGGTCTGCTCTACCTGGACCGCGACCGTCCCCAGGAGGCGATGCGGGTGCTCGGCAAGGCGAGCCGGCTCAAGCCCAAGGACGTTCGCGTGCTGGTCAACCTGGGAGCCGCTCAGGATGCTGCAGGCTTGCCCGCCGTTGCACAGCAGGCCTACCGCCAAGCGCTCGAGATCGCGCCCGGGGATTCCATTGCCTCATGCCGCCTGGCCAGCTCCCTCTATTCGCAGGGCAAGCACGAGGAGGCGATGGACATTCTGCGCGACACGATCCACGGCAGCCCCCGGGCCTACTGCGCGTACTTCACCCTGGGGGTGGCGTTCGCCGATGCCGGCATCTACCGTGACGCGATCCGCATGTGGCACAAGGTGATCGACGTCGCGCCCGACTCCCCGGAAGCGGTCAGCGCCAAGGAAAGCATCGAGGTCCTGGAGAAGTTCGTTCCACAATAGCGCCGCCGGCTTCGCACCGACGGCGGACCTTCGACCTCGCGCGGCACGGAGTCGGCGCGACGATTCCCGCGCGGTGCGCTTCCCAAGCCAGAGAGAGGGCGTCGTGATCTATCTCGATCACAATGCGTCGACCCCGGTGATGCCCGAAGTCCTGGAGGCGATGCGGGCCTGCTTGGACGACCTGCATGCCAACCCCTCGAGCTTGCACCGGGAAGGCCAGCGCGCGCGCGCGGCCCTGGAGCAGGCGCGCGAGCAGGTGGCGACGCTGGTGAACGCTCACCCCGACGAGGTGGTGTTCGTGAGCGGCGGCACCGAGGGCGATCACCTTGCGCTGCTGGGCGCGGCCTGGGCTCGAGCTGAGGAGGGGCGCCGGGTTGCGATCTCGGCGATCGAGCACCATGCGGTGCACGGGGCGGCCGAGGTGTTGCGTGAGCAGGGATTCGAGGTGGACCACCTGCCGGTTGGAGTCGAGGGCCGCGTGGATCCGCGGGCCGTGGCGCTTCGACCCGGCACCACGGTCGTGGCGCTGATGCTCGCCAACAACGAGACCGGCGTGCTCCAGCCGGTCGATGCGGTCGCCACGCTGGCCCATGCGGCCGGAGCGCGACTGGCATGTGATGCCGTGCAGGCCGCGGGCAAGGTGCCGGTCGACTTCGCCAAGCTCGGCGCCGACTACCTGGTGATCTCGGGACACAAGATTGGCGGCCCGAAGGGCGCCGGGGCCCTGGTGCTGCGTCGCGGTGCTCCGCTGAGCCCGTTGTTCCGCGGCAGCGGCCACGAGCGGGGGCGGCGCGGCGGTACCGAGAACCTGCCGGGCATCGTCGGGCTCGGGGCCGCCGCCGCGGCGGCGGCGCGGGAGCTCGACACCGAGCCCGCGCGACTGGCGGCGCTTCGGGACCGGCTCGAGTCGGGAATCCGGGCGGTGGCTCCCGAAGCCGTGGTCCACGGCGATGGTGCTCCGCGGCTTCCCAACACCGTCAACGTTTCCTTCCCCGGCGCGCGCAGCGATCACTTGCTGATGGCGCTCGATCGAGCCGGGATTGCGGTTTCGGCCGGCGCGGCATGTGCGAGCGGGGCGGTCGAGCCTTCTCCGGTCCTGACCGCCATGGGGGTGCCGCGCGAGCTCGCGGTGTGCGCGGTGCGCTTCTCGTTGGGCCGTACCAGTACGGCGGGCGAGGTCGAGGCGGTGGTCGACGCCTTGCGCGCCGCGGTGCCCAGAGCCCGGCTCGCCGGCTCGGGCACGGCCGGGAGTGTCCGGTCGGGGAGCCGCTCGTGAGCCGGCTCACCGTGCTGGCGGCGATGAGCGGCGGCGTGGATTCGGCGGTGGCCGCCGCCCTGCTCGCCGAGCAGGGGCATTCGGTGACCGGGGTGACGCTCAAGCTGTGGTGCTACGGCAAGTCTCCCTCGAGCCCCCGTGCTTGCTGCACGCTGGACGCCATCGATGACGCACGCAGCGTAGCACGTCGCATGAACTTTCCTCACTTCGTCATCGAGGCTGAGGAGGTGTTCCGCGAGCGGGTTCTGCAGCCTTTCCTCGACGCCTACGCCCACGGCCGGACTCCGTATCCGTGCGCGCTCTGCAACCAGCATCTCAAATTCGGAGACCTGGTGACCCGCATGGAGCTGATCGGCGCCGACCGGCTCGCCACCGGTCACTACGCCCGGGTCGAGCGATCGTCCGACGGCACCTACGGGCTCTATCGGGCCGCGGACCGGGCCAAGGACCAGTCGTACGCCCTGGCGTTCGTCCCCTACGGAGTGCTGCCGCGGGTGGTCTTCCCGCTGGGCGATCTGGACAAGGATCTCGTGCGTAAGCACGCCGAGCGGCTCAAGCTTCGGGTGTGGGACAAGGTCGAGAGCCAGGATCTGTGCTTCGTGCCGGACGGTGATTACGCGGGCTTCATCACCGGCACGCTCGGCGAGCGGCGCGGCACCGAGCCGGGACGGTTTGTCGATCTCGAGGGCCGGCGCCTCGGGGCTCATCGCGGGATCCTGCACTACACGGTGGGCCAACGGCGAGGCCTCGGAGTGTCCTCCAGCGAGCCGCTCTACGTGGTCTCGATCGATCCTGCGAGCCACACGGTGACGTTGGGCAATCGGAGGGCGCTCGAATCCCCCGGTCTCGTGACTGAGCCCATGAACTGGCTGATCCCCGGCCCGCCCGAGCCCGGGGCCTCCGTCGAGGTCCAGATCCGGTATCACCATGTTCCGGCTCGGGCGCGCGTGTACCCGCGCGAGGATGGTGGCGCGGAAGTGCGGTTCGAGGAGCCCCAGCTGGCGGTCACGCCCGGGCAGTCGTGCGTGCTCTACGATGGCGATCGGGTGCTGGGAGGCGCGCCGATCGACCACGCCGTGCCGCGCCCCGGCGGTCTGGCGCCGAACCCCACCGCCGTCCAACTCGCCGTCACGCCCTAGCACGGCGCCGAGCCGCCATGCCGCCCAGCTCGTCGTCAGGTCCTGAGGGCGGTGCTGAGCCGGGAGCGCCATCCGACATCGCGTCCGCCGGGCCGGTCGCGACGCGGACCCTCGACTGCTGCCTCGCCTGCGGCAGCCGGGCACTCCGCCCGCTTCCGCTTCGCTACGAGTTTGCCGGCGAGGCCTTCCCCTTGGCGGAATGTCGCGCCTGCGGCCTGAGGTTCCTGCGCGTCCAGCCGACCGGCGAGTGGCTGGGCGGGCTCTACTCCTGCTCGTATTTCGAGCAGGACTTTCGCTGCGGCAGGAGCCCCGCCGGCTACTTCACCGAGAACGCGTTCCGCGAGGAAAACCGCGGCTTGCTCGAGGCCTTCGAGGCGCTGACCCCGCCCGGGCGACTGCTCGAGGTGGGCTGCGCCGGCGGCTGGTTGCTCGAGCAGGCCCGCGAGCGTGGCTGGCAGGCGCAGGGCGTCGAGATATCGGCCGAAGCGGTCGCGCATGCCCGCGCCCGGGGGCTCGAGGTGTTTCATGGCCAAGTCGCCGAGGCGGGGCTTCCGGCCGACCACTTCGACCTGGTCTACCTCGGGGACGTGCTGGAGCACGTGCCGGACTGCCGCGCCGCGCTCGCCGAGGTGGCGCGCGTGCTGAGGCGCGGCGGCCATCTCTACCTGCGCGGCCCGCTCACCACCCACGCGCTGGCCCGCTCGCTCGCCCTCTGGCTCTATCGCTATGTTCGCGGGGGCATCGTCCTCGCCGAACCTCCGTATCACCTGTGGGAGTTCACGCCCCGGTCCCTGGCCGCGCTGCTCGAGAGGGTGGGCCTCGAGGTCGTGCGCATGCGCCAGAGCAAGATTCCACCGGGCCGAACCCACGGCAAGAAGACCAGGATCCAGCGCCTGGCGATGAACCTGCTCGACGCGCTCAACCTGCCGCTCACCCGCGCCTTCAACGTGTTGGGGGACCGGGTGGTGGTGGTGGCCCGGCGCGCATAAGTACCGGTAAGACCGTCAAGCCACCCCGGGAATCGGCCGATGACACTTCGGGGATTCCGCGCCATGGCCGCGCCGGCCGTCGGCGTCGACCCCGTCCGGAGCCGAGTCCATGGACATCCACGACTTGATCGAGCTGTTGCAGGGCCTTGCGGCCAATGATGTGAGCTTCGAGGTCCTTCTGGAGACCTCCGTCCAGGGACTGCACCAAATGGACCCCCGCTTCCACTGGACCGGCATCTACGAACTCTTTCCCGACGACGTTCTGCGCCTCGGACCGTTCGTGGGTGCACCGACCGACCACGTGTTCATTGGCGTCGGCCGCGGCGTGTGCGGGACGGCGGTGGCGGAGAAGCGCAACATGAACATCCCCGACGTGAGGCTGATCGAGAACTATTTGGCCTGCAGCACCGAGACCCGGTCCGAGCTGGTGGTGCTGATCCGGTCGGGGGACACGATCTTCGCGCAGATCGACATCGACAGCCACCAAGTGGCCGCGTTCGACGACGAGGCGGTAGCCAAGGTCCAGAAGGTCGCCGACTGGCTGGCGGCCGCGTACGCCTCGCGCAGCGCCGCCGCTCGCTAGAGGCCGACCGCCATGGCCGTCGGACCCCCCGCGCCACGCGATCCCGAGCTCGCCGAGGAGCTACTGGCGATCCTCTCGGAGAACCCCCTGGAGCGCGCCCTGGCACGCGTGCTGGGGACGCTCGCCGAGGGGGCCGGGGCCGCCACGACGGCGCTGTTCCGGTTCGACGGGAGTCGGATCACGGCCGAGCATTGGAGCGCCGAGCCGCAGGGGGCAGCCGGGGCGGAGCTACGGGCCTCGTTTCGAGGCGCGGCAGAGGCCGCGCTGGGCTTGGGCACCGCGCCGGCGGAGAAAGACGGCTCGGGTCCCGGGCCACGCGTCCGGCTGGTCTCGGGACAAGAGCGCCTGCGGGGTGCGGTCTGCTTGAGCCCCCATCCCTCGGGGCCGCCGCACCAGGAGCGCTGGATTGCGCTGTTGCTCGGTCTCCTGGGACTGCGACTCGCCGTGCACGAGGAAACCGCGCACTCCCAGGCGACCCGCATCCGGTACGAGCGCTGGTTCAAGACGCTGGACGAGCAGCTCCGGGTGCTGGATCGTGAGCGTCAGAAGTTTGCCGCGATCGTGCACCAATCGGACGCACGGGTGTTCGTGACCGACCTGTCGCGCGTGATCCGCTGGACCAACACGGTCATGGGGGAGCCACGCCGGCCACAATCGGGGTCCACCTGGGTCGGGCTCGCCTGCCGCGACGTGTGCGCCGACTTCGAAGGTCGGACCGACGGTTCCGAGTGCGACGACTGTCCGGTGGTGCGGACCTTGCGAGAAAACCAAGTCGTGCACCGCGAGGTCCGCCAGGCCGACGCCGACGGCGCGCGCAACCTGTATTTCAGCGTCCTGCCGATCAAGGGCCCGGACGGCCGGCCCCAAGAAGCGATGGTGATGATCCAGGACTTGAGCGACCTCGAGGTGCTGCGCAAGTCGGAGGCGCGCTACCGCCTGCTGTTCGAACGCAGCGCGAAGGCGATCGTGGTGGTCGAGCCCGCCACACATCGGGTTCTGCTGGCCAACCCGATGGCCAGCCGCATGACCGGAAGGCCGCCCAACGAGCTGCTCACGTTCGGGCTCGAGGAGTTGCATTCCGAGCCGGAGTGGCGGCGGCTCCGAGACACCTACCGCGCCGCGTTCGATTCCGGCAGCCTCGCGGCGCGGGAATGCCGAGTCCGCACCCGGGACGGGACCGAGCGCCACGCGATGGTTTCCGGGACCCGATACGACCTGGACGGCCAGGAAGCCATGATGCTCGAGTTCCAAGACATCACCGAGACCCGCCAGGTCGAGGAGGCCCTCCAGAAGGCCCAGCAGCGCCTGCGAACCGTGGTGGCGAACACGCCGATCGTGCTGTTTGCGCTCGACCGCGACGGGATCTTCACGCTCTCCGAGGGCAAGGGCCTCGCCGCGCTCGGGCTCCAGCCCGGCCAGGTCATCGGTCAGTCGATTTACGACCTCTACCGCGAAGCGCCCGAAATCCTGGAGAACGTGCGGCGCGCCACCAACGGGGAAGAGGTGTCGGCCGTGGTGGAGGTCGGCGGGCTGGCGTTCGAGACCTGTTGCAGGCCGCTCAAGGACGCCCAGGGCCAGGTGACCGGAGTGATCGGCGTGGCGACCGACGTCACGGACCGGCGGCGGCTCGAAGGCCAGCTCCGTCACGCGCAGCGCATGGAGGCGATTGGCCGCCTCGCCGGTGGCGTCGCGCACGACTTCAACAACCTGCTCGCTGCGATCGTCGGGCACAGCGAGATGCTGATGGCGCGACTTGCGGCGGGCGATCCGCTGCGGCACCGGATCGAGGAGATCCGTACCGCCGGCGAGCGTGGTGCGTTGCTGACACGCCAGCTCCTGGCGTTCAGCCGCAAGGAAGTGCTGGCGCCGACGGTGCTCGACGTCAATGGGGTGGTGGCCGGCATGGACGCCATGCTGCGGCGCCTGATCGGAGAAGACATCGAGCTGCTTTCGATCCCGTCGGCGGACCCAGCGATGGTGAAGGCCGACCGCGGGCAGCTCGAGCAGGTGATCATGAACCTGGCCGTCAACGGGCGGGACGCCATGCCCCAGGGCGGCAGGCTGACGATCGAAGTCGGCTGTGTCGACCTCGACCAGGTCTATGCGCAGCAACACGCACGCGTGACTCCGGGGCCTCACGTGGTGGTGTCGGTGAGCGACACGGGATGCGGAATGGACGCGGAGACGCTGCCCCACATCTTCGAGCCGTTCTTCACCACCAAGGCACGCGACCAGGGCACGGGCCTCGGGCTCGCGACGGTCTACGGCGTCCTGGAGCAATGCGGGGGGCACGTCTGGGTGTACAGCGAGCCGGGCCTCGGCGCCACCTTCAAGGTCTATTTCCCACGGGTCGAAGAGCCGCCGGCCGCGACCGCCTCCTCGGTGCCCGGGGATGCCCGCCGGGGAGTCGAGACGGTGTTGTTGGTCGAGGACGACGATGCGGTGCGCAGCATGGCGCGTGAGCTGCTGGAAGAGGGCGGTTACCAAGTTCTCGAGGCCCGGCACGGCGCGGAGGCGTTGCAGATGGCGGGCGCGCACCCCGGCACCATCCACCTGTTGGTCACCGACGTGGTGATGCCGCACATGGGTGGAGGCGAGCTGGCCCAGCGGCTCGGCCAGCAGCGCCCCGGGATTCGCGTGCTCTTCGTCTCCGGCTACACCGACGACGCGGTGGTGCGCCACGGCGTGCTCGAGCGCGGATCGGCTTTCTTGCAGAAGCCCTTTTCGGTCGAGGCATTCTCGCGGCGGGTGCGCGAGGTCCTCGACGGGCCGCAAGGCATGGCGGCTTGAAGTGGGACTCCGGGTCAAGCACGACCTCGCACGGCGGATCATTCGACCTCTGCGCTCCGGGCGATCCTCAGCGGACCAGTAGCCGTCCGATGACCTGATCTGGAATGGCCTCGCGGGTCGACCGCGTGACCTGGAGCAGCGTCGCGCCGGGCCGGCATTTGACCTCGGAGATCAGCCCCCCGCCTCGCTCGGCCACCGTGGCGAGCAAGGGAGCCCCAGCCTCGAGCAGCCTCCGGATCGCCGCCACGAAACGCGGCGAAAGGCACTCCATCTTCCCGATCTCGTCCACCACGTGCAGGTCGACCCGAGGATCCGGCGTCAGCACTTCTAGGACCACCTCCTCGAAGCTCGCGAGGTTCACGCCGTAGCAGCCGACTCGATGGGTTCCTCGGACCGAGACATCCGCGAGAACGGCCCGCCGCCCATCGAGGGTCGCGCCTTCGAAGCCGCGACGCCGGCCCCGGTCGCGAATTTCCTCGGTGGTGAAGCCCGCGAGCCGGGCCCCGCGAGCGGCGAGCCCCTGCAATGCGAGCCGGAGAGCCGTGGTCTTGCCTACGCTCGGGGCTCCGGTGAGAAGCACGATGGATGGTCGGATGTGCAGGTTTGCCCCTTGGTGGTGTCCAGGTGCGGCGCCCCGGCACGATAGTCATCATAGCCGCGGGAGCGCGCGATGGATGAGGGTCAAGCGCAACACGTGGCTCGTAGGTCCGCCCGTGGTGGTGGCCCCTAGCTAGCACCCTCCGCGCGATTGACACGCCACGCGCCGTTTCCCTAGCTTGCGTCTCCTATGGTGCAAGGAGAGATCTCCACCGACCCAGCGATCGTCGTGCAGGGCCTGACGCGGGTCTTTCGCGCCTCCCGGGGCGGGGGCCGTGTGCAGGCCCTGGCCGGAGTGGACGTCCAGATCGAGCGCGGCGAGACCTTCGGCCTGCTGGGGCCCAACGGCGCCGGCAAGACCACCTTCATCAAGATCCTCACGACGCTGCTCTACCCCACCGACGGCACCGCCCGGGTGGTGGGCTTCGACGTGGTCCGCGAGGCTCAGCAGGTTCGGCGTCGCATTGGGCTGGTCACCGGCGGCGAATCGAGCGGTTACGGCATCCTCACGGTGCGCGAGTGCCTGTGGATGTTCTCCCAGTTCTACGGCGTGCCCTCGAGCATCGCCTGGCCGCGGATCGATGAGCTGATCGAGATCGTGGGCTTGCAGCCCCAAACCCATACCCGCATCAACCGCCTGTCCACCGGGCAGCGCCAGCGCATGAACTTCGCGCGCGGGTTCGTGGCCGATCCCGAAGTGGTGTTCCTCGACGAGCCGACGCTCGGCATGGACGTCAACGCCGCGCGGGCGCTGCGCGAGTACGTCGCCCGCGGGTACGGGAACGCTCCGGGCGCACCGTGCTGCTCACCACCCACTACATGGCCGAGGCCGAGCAGCTCTGCGACCGGGTCGCGATCATCGACCGGGGTCGCGTGCTGGCCTGCGACCGAGCGCCCGAGTTGCGGCGTCAGGTCCAGGGCGGCCAGCACGTCGAGCTCGAGGTGCGGGGCCACGACGGTCGCGAGCCCGATCTTTCGGAGCTGGGGGTGCAGGCGGTATGGGGGGCGCCGCACCCGGAGCGCGGCACCCGCGCGCTCAAGTTCCGGCTGCCGCCGGAGGCACCGCTCGGGAACGTGCTGCGGCTGCTCGAATCCCAGGGCCTGCGGGTCGACGGCGTGGCCACGCGCGAAACCACGCTCGAGGACGTGTTCATCGCCATCGTGGGGCGCGGCCTCGAAGACAGCGAGCTCGGGTCGTGAAGCCCGGGATGGGGGACGAGCTGCGGCTCAACCTGCGTGCGGTGTACGCTCGCACCTACGTGCGCGTGGTGGGCTCGCTGCGCGAGCCGCTGTGGATCGTCGGCGACGCCGTGCTGCCGGCGTTCGGGATGTGCGCGTTCGTGCTGCTCTACCGCGCGCTCGGCGCGCCCCGCTCGTACGAGACGCTGGCGGTGCTGGGGGGGATCCTCTCCACCTACTGGATCAACGTGCTGTGGGGCATGGGCGCCCAGCTCTACTGGGAGAAACAACAGGGGCAGCTCCAGCTCTACTTCATGGCGCCCTGCTCGCGCATGGCGATCCTGAGCGGCATGGCGCTCGGCGGCGTGCTGATGACCACGTTGCGCACCTCGTTCGGGATCCTGGTCGGCTTCGGCCTGCTCGGCGTGCGGGTCGAGCCGTTCGACGGGGGCACGCTGGCGCTGGTGTTCGTGGCCACCATGGGCGCGCTCTACGCGCTCGGCATGACGATGTCGTCCCTGTTCCTGCTCTACGGCCGCGAGGCCTGGCATCTCTCGAACGCGCTTCAGGAGCCGGTCTACTTCCTGTCGGGGCTCTACTTCCCGCTGCGCGCCCTGGGTGCCTTCGGGCTGGCCGCGGCAGGCCTGATGCCGCTCGGCCTGGGGGTGGACGCAATGCGGCAGATCCTAATCGGGCCGGGAGCGCGTGGATTGTTGCCGGTGCGCGTCGAGACCGCGGTGCTGTTCGTCCTCATGGGTGTGCTATTGGTAGCGGCCCGCGCGGCGCTGGCGCACTTGGAGGGGCTCTCGAAACGCGAGGGCCGCCTGACCCAGCGCTGGCAATGACTCCCCGCGACGACGACCCCACGAGGACGAGCCGGCCCTGGCGGACTTTCGCCGCGCGCTTGAAGACCGCCGCTTGGCTCGGTTGGCAGATCGAGTCCAACTGGACCGATCCCTTCCTGTTCATGGTCTACGCCGTGATGCGACCCCTGGCGCTGGCCCTGATCCTGGCCGGCATGTACTGGGCGGTAGCCGGAGAGGCTCTGCGGCGCGAGGCGTTCATGGGCTTCTACTTGGCCAACGCGTTTCACGTCTACGTCACCCAGGTGCTGGTCGGCATGGGGTGGCTGGTCGTCGAGGAGCGCGAGGACTACGAGACCCTGAAGTACGTCTACACCTCGCCGATCGGCATGCTCACCTATCTCGCCGGCCGGTCCTCGGTGAAGTTGGTGCTGGCGACGATCAGCATGCTGCTCGCCCTGTCGATCGGCTGGCTGCTGCTC
>DASXTP010000093.1:0-29581 GCA_036505355.1 Candidatus Eiseniibacteriota bacterium
ACGCGGCCCCGGTGCTCTCGGGAGTGCCGGCCAGCGCCACCATCCCGGAGCTGGTGGCCTATGGCTTCACCGCCAGCGCCAGCGACTCGGACCTGCCGGCCCAGACCCTGACGTTCTCGCTGATCGGGGCGCCCCCGGGGGTCAGCATCGGCTCCTCGACCGGCGTGTTCTCCTGGACGCCGAGCGAAGCCCAGGGGCCCGGGAGCTATCCCTTCATGGTGCGGGTCAGCGACGGCGTGGCCAACACCGACGCTTCGATCACGCTCACCGTGGACGACGTCAACTCAGCCCCGGTGCTCTCCGGGGTGCCGGCCAGCGCCACCATCCCGGAGCTGGTGGCCTATGGCTTCACCGCCAGCGCCAGCGACTCGGACCTGCCGGCCCAGACGCTGACGTTCTCGCTGATCGGGGCTCCGTTGGGGGCCAGCATCGGCGGGTCCTCCGGCGCCTTCTCCTGGACGCCGAGCGAGGCCCAGGGACCGGGGAGCTATCCGTTCACGGTGCGGGTCAGCGACGGCGTCGCCAACACCGACGCCGCGATCACGCTGACGGTGGAAGACATCACCATCGCCGCGATTTCGGATCTGGCTGCGACCCAGGTTCAAACGGGGAACGACTCGGACGGCACGACCAAGATCGACCTGAGCTGGTCGGCGACTCCCTTGGGCACCACCGTGGAAGTCTATCGGGCGGGCTTCGGCAGCTACCCCGAATACGACGACGCGGGCGGCCACGTGCCGGCGACCCCATCCTACCCGCCGGGAGCCCCATGGACCCTGACCCCGATCACCGCGCCCGGAACTGCCGATGAAGTCACGACTCGCGACTTCCATTACTACGTTGCGTTCGTGCACGGGGCCGGCGCCAACGTCTCCACCGTGTCGAACCAGACTTCGGGCACGCTGAACTACCACTTGGGGGACGTCTCCAACGCTGTCACGGCGGGGCAGGGCGACAACTTGGTCAATACCGCAGACGTCTCCCTGCTCGGGGCCCACTATGGGCTGATCGGCCCCGCGGTCGCACCCTATGCCTACCTGGATATCGGTCCGACCTCGACCTCCACGACCGACGGTCTGCCGACTACGGACAACGCGATCGATTTCGAAGATCTCATCCTTTTCGCCATCGGCTTCGAGGACTTCTTCTCGCCCATCATCACGTCTGAGACTCCGGCCCCGGTACCTACGGTCCAAACCGACGAAGTCTGGATCAACGCGCCGGGCCAGGCGGTCGTCGGTCAGCCCGTGACGGCCGAGCTCGGGCTGCGGGGCACCGGCAAGCTGCAAGGCTTGTCGGTGAAGCTCGAATGGGACCCGACCGTGGTGCGACCGATCTCGACCACGTCAGGCGCGATGATTCAGCAGGCCCGCGGGGTCGTGCTCGCGCCCAGACCGGGAACCTTGGACGCCGCGCTCCTCGGGGCCCGGCAACCCGGGCTGATCGGGGACGGCTCGATCGGGTCCGTGACCTTCGAGGTCGTCTCCACAGGCGATCCACGCATTCGAATTGCGTCGATCGAGGCTCGCGATGCCCGGAACCACAAGGTCGAGGTCGCTTCGGGTCGGCCCCTGGTACCCATCCGCGTCCCAACCACCACGTCGCTGGCCCCGGCTGCGCCCAACCCGTTCCGGCACGGCACCACGCTCGCCTTCGCCCTCGCGCAGCCCGGCGTGGTGGAGCTGGCGGTCTACTCGGTGGACGGCCGCCGGGTCCGGACGCTGATCAAGGATTCCCGCGGCCCGGGGGAATACCGCATCGTGTGGGACGGCCACGACGACCACGGCAACGCCGTGGGCGCCGGCATCTACTATGCGCGCCTGATCGCAGGCCCGAGAAGCTATGGGCGCTCGATGGTCCACGTGAGATGATCTTGCGTCGAGGAGTCGCGATGCGCCAAAAGACGAGGTTCAGCATGCGGGCGGGAGGAGCGGTGATGGTCTTGGCGTGTGCCCTCTCGGGCTTGGCCCCGACGGCGCGCGCGGGGGTGACGGTCGCCTTGCTGCCGACCTCCCAGACCGTGGCGCCCGGCGCCGACTTCGATGTGTTCGTCACCGTGACCCAGAGCGGTTCCACCTTCAACGCGTTCGACGTGGTGATCGGGCACGATCCCGGGGCTTTGACCCTGCTTCCCCTGTCGCCCCTCTCGCTCCAGGAAGGCTCACTGATGAAGAATGCGTGCGCGAACACGTTCCATCAGTTCCGGAGGGGAACGGATCGCGATACCGCCACCGATGTGCTGCTCTGCAACCAAACCTCGGTGACCGGGCCCGGCCAGATCTACCGGGTCCGCTTCCGCGCTTCGAACACCCCGCAGCCAACCACGGTCCAATTCCTTTCCGGTCTTCACTTCTACGACGCTGGCATCTCCGTCACTCCGGTGACGTCGAGCGACGCCACGGTCTCGATCGAAGCTCCGGTAGGCGTTGCCAGCCCGGGTGGCTTCCAGACCGCATTGCGCGTGCGCGCCACGCCCAATCCAGCCCACGGCGGAGCGATGCTGAGGATCGACACCGATCGCCCGGGGATGCAGGACCTCTTGGTGCTCGATGCGCTCGGCCGCGTGGTCCGCCACCTCGAGCGGGGGTTCTTCGAGGCCGCGGGGCGCACCATCTCCTGGGACGGCCGCTCCGACACGGGGGAGCGGCTTCCAGTAGGCCTCTACACCGTCCGGCTTCGAACCCCCACGCGCGCCGTGCAAACCCGCCTCGTGCTCCTGGATTAGCGTGGAGCGACACTAGCGCAAGCCTTGTCTTGCGGCGGCCATCTCCAAGTGGAGGTGGCCGCCGGGTTGTCGAGGGACGGAGAGGGTCGGGCGCCCGTGACGGACCGGGTCTCGTATGCTATAAACGCTCGCTTTGGCGCCCGTAGCTCAATTGGATAGAGCGTTAGCCTCCGGAGCTAAAGGTTACAGGTTCGATTCCTGTCGGGCGCACCACTCCATCCGCTTCGAGGAACGATTCCAGCCAGGGGCCTGCGATGGCTGACGCCCACGTCCGGCCGACGCGCTTCGCTCCGCACGCGGCCCGCGAGATGGCCGGAATGTTCGATGAGGTCTCGGGCCGCTACGACCTCCTGAACCGGCTGATGTCCCTGGGCCAGGATCGCGCGTGGCGAGCGGCCTTGTGGCGCGCCGTGCCCGAAGAGGCGCACGTCGTGCTTGACCTGTGCACGGGGAGCGGCGCATCGCTTCCTGGGCTGCGGCGACCGGGGCGTCTCGTGCTCGGCATCGACGCGAGCGCCCGGATGCTGACGCTCGCGGCCAGCCGAGAGCGCACGACCGGCTGGGCGCCGCGGCTGGTCTGCACGGACGCTTTCCAACTGCCGTTCGCGGACGCGACCATCGACGCGATCACGATCGCCTTCGGGATGCGGAACTTGCGCCCGTCCCGGGACGCGCTGCGCGAGATGGGGCGCGTGTTGCGCCCAGGCGGCACGCTCGCGGTGCTCGAGGCGACGGCACCGCGCCGCGGACCGGCGGCGCCGCTCCACCGCTTCTATTTGCACCACGTCATCCCGCTGGCCGGCCGGCTCTCCAAGGACCCGACCGCCTACGCATATCTCAGCCGCTCGATCTTCGAGTTCGGGGCCGGCGCCGAGTTCGAGGCGGACTTGGCGGAGGCGGAGTTCGAGCTGCTCGAGCGCCGGACCTTCCTGCTCGGAGCAACCGGTCTGTGGCTGGCCCGCCGCCGACCGCCCGGCGGTCAAATTGCGTCCGTTCGCCCACCGGCATTGCAGGATGCCCGGCCGGTCGCGAGCCCGAGTGGGCACCGACTTTCCCCGGATACTCAAGGTGATCCGGAATGGAGGCTTTGGGTGGGCATTCAATTGGCCCTGGCGGCAGCGCTGACGGCGGCCCTCGCCTGGGGGCTTTGGGCGTTCGCCAACTCCGCGAATGTCTTGCCGTTGGCGACCTGGGAGCGGCGGCTGGCCTGGGGACTGCTCGGCTGCGGCCTGGGCTTGTTCGGAATTCGCACCCTGATCCTACTGGTCCGATTCGCCGGTCCGGCGTCGCGGCCGTAACCATAAGCACTCCTTGGCATAGGGGTTGCTTCCCCGAGCGGGAAGACCATCCGTCACGGTTTCGGGAACCCCTCGCATGTCGATGATCTCCAGAGATCGCGCGCTCGAATCCCTGCTCGACCTCTCGGGCCGGCCCGTTGGTCGCTCGCGCCCGGAGCTGTTGTCGACCGCGCTGCAATACGCCACCCAGCTGGTCGACGCGGCCGCCGCGAGCATCGTCGTTCAGCGGGGGAGGCGGACGCATCGCTTCACGTTGCGCAGCGGCTCGACGGCCGCCGAGCCCACCGAACATCCGCCCGACGACGCCGAGGCCAGCCCCACGCTGTTGCATCGGCAGCGGCCCCTGGTGCTCGCCGAAGTCGGCGCCGACGAGCGCGTCGCACCGGGCGACCGATTCCCGGGACTCGAGGCGGGACCGGCCATGTTCGTCCCGTTGAAGCTCAGGGACCACGAATCGGCGTATCTGGCGGTCTGTCGTTCCCAGGGAGCGCCGGGCTTCGTCGCCGAGGAGGTGCGCGTCGTCACGCTGCTCGCGGCTTGGATGGCGATGGCGCTCGAGAACCTGCGCTTGGCGGAGAGCGTCGAGCGGCTGGCGGTCACCGACGACCTGACCCAGGTCTACAATTTCCGCTTCCTCAAGACCGCCTTGAGGCGCGAGATCAAGCGAGCCACCCGGTTCCACCAGGATCTGGCTCTCATCATGATCGATGTGGACAACCTGAAGGGCTACAACGACCGCCATGGTCACCTGCGGGGTAGCTTCCTGCTGCGCGAGATGGCACGCGTCCTGGCACAACAGGTCCGCTCGTGGGACCTGGTGGCCAAATACGGCGGCGACGAGTTCACGATCATCCTGCCCCAGACGATGGCGGAGGGCGCCCTTGCCGCGGCCGAGCGGCTGCGAGCGGCAGTGGAGGATCACACGTTTCCACTGGCGGGCCGGGGCGCGATTACGATCAGTCTCGGCGTGGCCTGCTATCCGGTGGACGGAGACGTCGCCGCGGAGCTGCTCGAGGTCGCCGACCGGGCGCTCTACGTGGCGAAGCAGCGCGGGCGGAACTGCGTGGAGCGGCCGACCCGGCTGGCGGCCTGAGCGGGTCGGCACGTGCGGTCCGCCGCGGGCCTCGTGCGATTGACCGGTCCCACCACGGCTGCTAGAGTTCGCGACTCCCGGGCGGTGGGCGCGTCCGGGTTCTTTCTTGTCGGCTGGATCGGGGAGGAGCCCGATGGTGGAAAGCGTGGGGCTGGCCGTGATCGGCACCGGCGACTGGGGCGCGAACTTGGTGCGCAACTTCGCGACGCTGCCGGGGGCCCGCCTAGTGGCGGTGTGCGACGCCGACTCGCAGCGTCTGTCCAAGACCGCGGCCCAGTATCCCCAGGCGAGGGCCGTCGAGCGGGTGGAGGACCTGGCGACGGCGGCGGACGTTCAGGCGGTGGTCGTGGCCGCCCCGGCCGCTCAGCACCATCCTCTGGCGCGTACGCTGCTCCAGGCCGGCAAGGACGTGTACGTCGAGAAGCCGCTGGCCTTGCGGGCGGACCATGCCGAGGAGCTGGTCCGGCTGGCCCGGGAGGAACACCGCGTCCTGATGGTCGGCCACCTGCTGCTCTTCCACCCCGGCGTGCGCTACCTCAAGGAGCTGGTCCAGCGGGGCGATCTCGGCGATCTCTACTACGTCTACTCCCAGCGCGTGAACCTGGGAAAGGTACGGCGGGACGAGAACGCCTTGTGGAGCTTCGCCCCCCACGACCTGTCGGTCGTCCTGCACCTCCTCGAGGCGGAGCCGCTCGACGTGGCGGCCCGGGGTTCGGCCTTCCTCCAGGGGAGCGTGGAAGACGTCGTCTTCCTTCACCTGCGCTTCCCCGGCCGGCGCATGGCCCACGTCCACGTGTCGTGGCTCGATCCTCACAAGCTCCGGAAGTTCACCGTCGTCGGGAGCCAGAAGATGGTGGTGTTCGACGACATGGAAGCGAGCGAGAAGATCAAGATCTACGACAAAGGCGTGGATCGCGCGGGCCAAGTCGTCAGCTACGGCGACGCCCTCACGGTCCGGTCCGGCGACATCCTGGTTCCGCGGATCTCGCTGCAGGAACCATTGCGCCTGGAGTGTCAGCACTTCGTGGACTGCGTACGCCAGCGCTCTGCGCCCCTCACCGACGGGGCGAATGGGTTGGCGGTGGTGAAGGTGTTGGCCGCGGCCCAAGCGTCGCTCGAGGCCGGCGGGGTTCCCATGGCGGTGGCGGGTCAGACGGCGGAGGTACGGTGAGTCCCGCGATTCACCCCAGCGCGATCGTGGGTGCCGGCACGACCTTGGGCCTGAACTGCGTGGTCGGCGAGAACGTGAGGGTCGGATCGGGGTGTCGCTTCGGCCATGGCGTGGTGATTCACGCCGACACCGTGATTGGCAACGACGTGCGTGTCGACGACCACGCGTCGCTCGGGAAGCGACCGATGCGAGCCGCCAATTCCGCCGTGACCCGGGAACAGGATTTGCCGCCGCTCACGGTCGGCGACTCGAGCCTGGTGGGAACCGGCGCGGTCGTGTATCGGGGCGCGGCGATCGCCGATCGAGTGCTGATGGCCGACCTGTGCACGGTGCGGGAGAAGGTCTCGATCGGCCGCGGCACCATCGTCGGTCGCGGAGTCACGGTCGAGAACTTCTGCTCGATCGGTCGTTATTGCAAGCTCGAGAGCGAGTGCTACATCACGGCCTACTCGACTCTCGAGGACCGTGTCTTCGTGGCGCCGGGGGTGGTAACCTCCAACGACAATTTCGTCGGACGCACCGCCGAGCGCTTCAAGCATTTCAAGGGGGTCACCATCCGGCGCGGCGGCCGCGTCGGCGCGGGAGCGGTGCTCCTGCCCGGGGTGACGGTGGGGGAGGATGGCCTGGTGGCGGCCGGCTCGGTGGTCACCCGCGACGTCCCCGCACGCATGATCGTGATGGGCAAGCCGGCGCGGCCGTTGCGCCCGGTGCCGGTCGAGCAGCTGCTCGAGAACCAGGGCTGGACCGATGCCTAACCCGAACGCGGGACCAGGGGGAGAGCGGACATGACAGCCATGCCGGTCAAGGCGACGATGACGGTGCCCCTGCTGGACCTCAGGGCGCAGTACGCGGACCTCCAGACCGAGCTGGATCAGGCGGTGCGGCGCGTGCTGGAGAGCTGCCGCTTCATCGGCGGCCCCGAGGTCGCGCAGCTCGAGCAGGAGGTGGCACGGTACTGTCGGTGTGCGCACGGAATTGGCTGCGCCTCGGGCACCGATGCGCTGCTGCTGTCCCTGCGCGCCCTCGAGGTCGGACCGGGAGACGAGGTCGTCACCAGCGCCTTTTCGTTCTTCGCCAGCGCCGGGGCGGTGGCCAACGTCGGCGCCCGACCGGTGTTCGTGGACATCGACCCGCGTACCTACAACCTCGACCCCCACCGGCTGGAAGCCGCGATCACGCCGATGACCAAGGCGGTGATTCCGGTTCACCTGTTCGGCCAGTGCTGCGATCTGGCGGCGATCCGGGCCGTGTGCGACAAGCACCAGGTCTGGCTGATCGAGGACGCCGCCCAGGCCATCGGCTCCGAATGGGAGGGTCGCCGCGCCGGCTCGGTCGGCCACTTCGGCTGCTTCTCGTTCTTCCCTTCCAAGAACCTGGGCGGCGCCGGGGACGGCGGCATGATCACCTCCCAGGACGAATCGCACGCCGATCGCGTGCGGCTGCTGCGCGAGCACGGCTCGAAGCCCAAGTACCATCACGCCCTGATCGGAACCAACTCGCGCCTCGACGCGATCCAGGCCGCGATCCTGCGGGTCAAGCTGAACCACCTCGACCGTTGGAGCGAGGGCCGAGCCCGGAACGCGCAGCTCTACCACCAGCTGTTCGAGGGGGCGCGCTTGACACGGCCCTATCATGATCCGCGGACCCGCCACATCTACAACCAGTATGTGATCCGCGTGCGCGACCGCGACGGGCTGCGGCGCCATTTGAGCGAGCGGAGCATCGGCACCGAGATCTACTACCCGGTGCCCCTGCACTTGCAGGAGTGCTTCGCCACGCTCGGGTATCGGGCCGGCGACTTGCCCCAGGCCGAGGCCGCGGCACAGGAAGTTCTGGCGCTGCCGATCTACCCCGAACTCACGGAGGAACAGATCCGCTACGTCGCGACCGCCGTGCGCGACTTCACGGACCCGCTCTGAGCCACACCGATCCCCGGCGCGCCGCCGACCTCCCGCCCCGTCGCAGCGCCCCGACCGAGCCACGCCCAGGAAGCCCGGCCCAAGCCCCTCCAGCCGGCGCCGAGACTCGCTCTTGTCGATGAGCCGATCACAGCGCGACGACCTACGCGACCTGCTGCGTCGGGTGGACGAGGTGCGCGGTCTTTCCGAGCCCACGGAACGCCCGGCATCGATCGACGCCGACGACACGGCGACCCTGGTGCGGACCGTGGGCGAGCTGGTCGACGAGTTGGAGCGCAGCCACCGCCGGCTGATCGAGGCCAACGTGCAGCTGGTCTCGCTGCGCGAGGTAGCGAGCAGCATGGTGACGACCTCCGACAGCGGAGAAACCACGCTCACGGTGACCCGCTACCTGGCTCGCGCGTTCGGCTTCGAGGACGCGTTCCTGCTGCTCGTCGACCGCGAGCGGGGAGTCCTGGAAGGCACCTGGACGCACGCGACGGACGGGCGCGAGCAGGCCTATCGACTGGAGCTGCCGTTGCTCGGCGATCGGGGCGCGCTCACGCGCAGCCTGTGGCTGAACCGGGCAGTGCTGTTGCGCGACCCCGAGCGTCACCCGCCGCTCCTGCTGCCCGACGGCCACCCGGTGCAGGACGTGCTGGGAGGACTGGGCTCGGTGGCCTGCGTTCCCCTGCAGCGCAGCCATTCCATCGTGCCCGATCCCCATGAGCTGTGCGGCGCGGAGTGCATTCTCGGAGACATCGCCCTGCTGGCGCCGCCCCCGGGCCCGGATGCCGACCGCTGGGCGATCGACCGCGACGAACGCCAGCGCAAGTGCCTGACCTGCGAGTTCATGCCCCTGTTGGGCGTCCTCGGGATGGGTCGCCTCGCCGGGGGCACGCCGCTGGCCACGGCGGACGTGACGCTGCTGGAGTCGATCGCCCACTCGCTGGCTCCGGTGCTCGAGAACGCAAGGCTGTGCCACGAGCTGCGCCGCAGCGAGCGTTTTCGCTTGCACGTGGTCGACAGCATGGCCAGCGGGCTGGTCGCGGTCAACATGAAGGGCGAGGTCCTGACGTTCAACCGCCTGGCTCAGGAGCTGCTCGGTTGTCGAGAAGCGGAGGTCCTGGGCCAGCCGTTCGGCGCGCTGTTCGGGTCCGAGGGCGAGACCCTGCTGCGCGCGACGCTCGAGCATGGACGTGAGGTGCTGCGTGAAGAGACCCTGCTCCACACGCGGGACGGGGCCCCGATCCCGGTCAGCCTGACCACGTCGTTGCTCCGGAACGAACGGCGCAACGTCTACGGCGCCATCGCCACCTTCGTGGACCTCACCGCCCTCAAGCGGGCCGAGGAGCGTGCTCGATCGCAGGATCGACTGGCCGCACTCGGTCGCTTCACCTCGAGCGTCGCTCACGAGATCCGCAACCCCTTGACCGGGATCGCGGCCGGCGTCCAGTACCTGGCGCGCTCGGTGGCCGACCAGACGCCCCAGCGCGAGAACTTGGACTTCATCCTCAACGAGATCCGCCGCCTGGATCGCATCGTCCAGGATCTGTTCGACATCACGCACCCGCGGCAGCTGCAGTTGCGGGTCGCGCCGCTCGACGACGCGGTCCGCCGTGCGATGCAATCGCTCGAGGCGGTCCTTTTGGAGCGCCGCGTCAGCGTCAACATCGAAGTCGCTCCGATGACTCCGGCCGTACCCTACGACGCCGACCAGATCCAGCAGGTGTTCATCAACCTGGTCAAGAACGCGGCCGAGGCCTCGCCGTCCGGATCCTCGATCCGGGTCAGCCTGGCGCCGACCCCGCGCGGGCGCCGCCCGCATGGCAACGCGGTTGCGGCCCGGGTCCGCGATCAGGGCTGCGGCATCAGCTCCGAGAACCTCAAGACCGTATTCGAGCCGTTCTTCACCACCAAGCCCGGCGGAACCGGGCTCGGTTTGTACATCTGCCACGACATCGTCAAGCGCCACGGCGGCGCGTTGACCGTACAAAGTGAATCGGGACGCGGCACCACCTTCTGCCTGGAGCTGCCGCTCGAAGCCGAGGGAGGGACCCCATGAGCAAGGCCAACATCCTGGTCGTGGACGACCAGGACTCCATCCGCCACTTCGTCAGCAAGGCCCTCGAGGACGAGGGCTATCAAGTGCAGTCGATCGCCTCGGTGCGCGGCGCACGTCAGGCGATCGAGAAGGACATGCCCGATCTGGCCCTGCTCGACCTCAAGCTTCCGGACGGCTCTGGCATCGAACTGTTGCGCGAGATCAAGCGCGTACAACCGGAGGTCACCGTGATCCTCATGACCGCCTTCGGCGAGGTCGAGACCGCGGTCGAGGCCATGAGCGCGGGCGCCTTCTGGTTCGTCAAGAAGCCGTTCCAGAACGAGGAGCTGCTGGCGTTGGTGGGGCGTGGCCTCGAGTCGCAGAAGCTGTGGATCGAGCTGCGGCGCCTGCGACACCAGGTGTTCGCCGACGAGGAGTTCCTGCATTCGAGCAGTCCGTGCATGCAGGAAACCTACGCGATCGCCGAGCAGGTGGCGCGAGGCGATACCACCAGCGTCCTGATCGAGGGCGAGAGCGGGACCGGCAAGGAGTACTTCGCCAACCTGATCCACCGCATGAGCCCACGCCACGACAAGCCGTTCGTCGAGATCAACTGCGCGGCGATCCCCCGCGAACTGCTGGAGAGCGAGCTGTTCGGTCACGAGAAGGGCGCCTTCACCGACGCCCGCATGCAGAAGCTCGGCTTGATGGAGCTGGCGAACGGCGGGACCCTGTTCCTGGACGAGATCGGGGAGATGAGCCCGATGCTGCAGGTCAAGCTGCTGCGCGTCCTCGAGCGGCGTACCTTCAAGCGGGTCGGCGGCACCAAGGACATCACCGTCAACCTACGGGTCATGTCGGCCACCAACCAGGATCTGGAGCGCATGGTCAAGGAAGGCACATTCCGCGAGGACCTCTACTACCGGCTCAAGGTGGTTCCGCTGTGGGTGCCGCCGTTGCGCGACCGCAAGGACGACATCGTGCCGCTGGCGCGGCTGTTCATGGATCGATATGCGAAACAGTTCAAGAAGCCGTTCCGGAACATCTCGCGCGAGGCGGAGCGCCTGCTGATGGACTACCCGTGGCCCGGCAACATCCGCGAGCTGCGGAACCTGTTCGAGCGCACGGTGCTGCTGGAGCAGGGCGAGGTCCTCGAGCCGCACCATCTCAAGCTCGCGCCCCGCGCCCGCCCCGGCGCCGAGGTGACCCTCGGCCAGCGAGTCGACGAGTATCTCACCGGGACGGTGGCGGATGGCGGCATTCCGTTCGAGAACCTGATCGAGGACCTGGAACGTGCCTTGATTCTCAAGGCTTCGTATGCTACCAAGTGGAACCAGAGTCGCACCGCCGAGATGCTCCAACTCAAGCGTGACAAACTCCGCTACCGTATGAAGCTCTACCGTCTCGAACCGGATTCCGGGGCCACGCCGTCGCACGACCAGGCGGCCTGATCGGTGATTCAAAGGCGAAGCCTCCGGGCCGCGGCGCTGGTGGGCGCGACCCTGGTGGGCGCGTCGTGCGGGTACACCACCAGCCCCGCGCTGCTCCCGTCGCATCTCAAGACCATCGCCGTTCCGGCGTTCGAGAACGGCACCGCGGAACCGGCCCTGGAGCGAGAGATCACCGACGCGGTGATTGCCCGCTTCGTGGCCGACAACCACCTCAAGGTGGTCGATGAGCGCTCGGCTACCGCGGTGCTGCGCGGCAAGGTGACGCTGTATCGGAACGCGGTGTTCGGCTTCTCGACCGGCCGCGGAGCCGCACAGGAGTACCGTGTGACCGTGGGCACGTCGGTCAAGCTCAAGGACCAGGTGAAGAACCGGGAGCTGTGGAGCGACAACCTGGTCCGCACCGCCAACTACTACGTGGTGGACGTGCCGGGGCAACCGGCGCGCACGGAGCTCGATGGACGCAAAGAAGCCGTCGCCAAGATCGCCGACGAGATCCTCAGCCGGACGGTCCAGGGCTGGTAACGGAGCCCGGCCCGCCGGCCCCCGCCCGGTCGGCGCCCACACCCTGATCGAGCGGGTCGAGCGCGGCGAGGTCCCACCTTCCTTGTATCTCGAGGGGCCGGAGGAGTCGGTCAAGGCGGCGCTGCTCGCCGAGTTGCGCCACGCCTGGGCCAGAGGCTGTCCCGAGGCTCCCACTGCGCGAGTCCTGCGAGCGGCCGAGAGTACCGTGGAGGAGATTCTCGCCGCCTACCACGCTCGCTCGCTCTTCACCCCCCGAGAGCTCGTGATCGTGCTCGACGTCGAGGATCTGGGACGCGGCGAGCGGAAGGTCGCCGCTTTGGCCGAGGGGCTGTCCCGACCCTCGGGGGGATCGTCGCTGGTATTGGTCGAGGGAGCGGCCGAGGCGCCGCGCAAGTCCCTCGAGCCGCTGCGTGCCGCCTGCCAAGCGCGCTGGGCGGCCCTGCCTCTGCCCAGGACCGAGCTGCTCGAGTGGGGCGCACGCCGTCTGCGCCGTCACACGGTCAAGGCTGAGCGCCGCGTCCTCGAGCTGGTCGCCGACGCCTGCGAGGGCGACCCGGCCGCGTTCTTCGACGAGCTGGACAAGCTCGCCACTTGCGTCGGGGACGGAGGGCAGGTGACCGAGGCGGACGTCGCGACCTTGCTGCGCCCGATGCTGGGCACCGGCCTTCCGGAATACCTGAGCGCGGTGGCCCTCGGGCGGCCGGCGCTCGCCGCGCAGCGCCTGGGAGGGATGCTGGCCGCCGGCGTCCGGGAGGGGGCGATTCTGTTCGCCCTCGGGAACCTGGTCGGCGGGGCGCTGGGAGGGTGGACGCGCTACCGCGAGTCGAGCGACGCGCTGCGCCGGCGCGACACGCCCGCAGAGCTGGCTGCGGTGCTCGATGCCCTCTACCGGGCCGAAGCGGCTTGGAAGGGCGGCCGGGCGGATGCGATCGCCGTGCTCGAGCACGTGACGCGCGTCGCCGCCGGGGCGGGCTCCGATCGAACCAGGTCCGCGTGAGGCATGAGGCCCTTCGGGAGACCCGGTCGCTTCGCCCTCCTGGCTCCGCTCCCTGACCCGCCGACGCGCGCCGGCCTCCTGCCGGCCGCGCTGTCGGGAGTCTCCCGGAGGGCCTCATGCCTCACGCGGACCCGTAGGCCCGAGTCGGCCTGGGGAGCTGGCCGTCGCGTGACTCCGGCCGCGAGTCCCGCTATGCTGCGGCGCCCCGGGCGATCGCCATGAGCCACTATCCGTTCTCCGAAGTCGAGCCGCGCTGGCAGCGCCACTGGCAGCAGCACGCCACCTTCCGCACTCGCGAAGAGCCAGGCCGAGCGAAGTTCTACTGCCTCGACATGTTCCCGTGTCCCTCCGGGGCCGGGCTCCACGTCGGCCATCTCGAGGGCTACACCGCCACCGACATCGTGTCGCGATACAAGCGGATGCGGGGCTTCAACGTGCTCCATCCCATGGGTTGGGACGCGTTCGGGCTGCCGGCGGAGCAATACGCGGTCAAGACCGGGATCCATCCCGCGATTACGACCGCCGAGAACGTCGACTCGTTCCGCCGGGAGCTGAAGCGGATGGGGTTCTCCTACGACTGGCAGCGCGAGGTCAACACCACCGACCCGGGCTACTACCGCTGGACCCAATGGATCTTCCGCAAGCTGTTCGAGCGCGGCCTGGCCTACGTGGCCGAAGTGCCAGTCAACTGGTGCCCGGAGCTCGGCACGGTGCTCGCCAACGAGGAGATCGTCGACGGGCGGAGCGAGGTGGGGGGCTTCGAGGTGGTGCGACGGCCGATGCGCCAGTGGGTGCTCAAGATCACCGCCTATGCCGACCGCCTGCTCCAGGACCTGGAGCTGGTCGACTGGCCACACAGCACTTGGGAGATGCAGAAGAACTGGATCGGCCGCTCGATCGGCGCCGACGTGGAGTTCCCGCTCCACGGCTGCCCCGGGGTGCTGCGGATCTTCACGACCCGTCCCGACACGCTGTTCGGCGCCACCTACATGGTGCTCGCACCGGAGCACCCGCTGGTCCCGGTGGTCACGTCCGCCGGGCATCGCGCCGAGGTCGAGGCGTATCGCGAGGCCGCGGCGCGCAAGAGCGACCTCCAGCGCCAGGAGCTGACTCGGGAGAAGACCGGCGTCTTCACCGGTGGCTACGCGATCAACCCGGTCAATGGCGAGCGGCTGCCGATCTGGATCGCCGACTACGTGCTGATGGGCTACGGCACCGGGGCGATCATGGCCGTGCCGGGCCACGATCAGCGCGACTGGGAATTCGCGCGCGCCTTTGACCTGCCGATCCGCGAGGTGGTGGCGGGAGGGAACCTCGCGGAAGCCGCCTATGTCGACTGGGAGCGCGGCCGCGCGGTGCACTCGACCACCCCCGATGGCTCGTTCTCGATCGACGGCCTCAAGGCGCAGGAGGCGATCGACCGCATCACCGCTTGGCTCGAGGCCACCGGCAAGGGCCGGCGCGCGGTCCACTACAAGCTCCGCGACTGGCTGTTCTCGCGCCAGCGCTACTGGGGCGAGCCGTTCCCGATTCTCTGGGTCGACGGCCAGCCGATCGCGCTGCCCGAGGAGATGCTGCCACTGCGGCTGCCGGAGAGCCCCGACTTCCGGCCCACCGGCACCGGCGACAGCCCGGAGGGCCCGCTCGCCCGGCTCACGGACTGGGTCGACACCACCGACCCGGTGAGCGGCAAGCCGGCGCGCCGTGAGACCAACACCATGCCGCAATGGGCGGGCTCGTGCTGGTACTACCTGCGATACCTGGATCCCGCCAACGATCGCGCGCTCGTCGACCCGGCCAAGGAGCGCTACTGGATGCCGGTCGACCTCTACATCGGCGGGGCCGAGCACGCCGTGCTCCACCTGCTCTACGCGCGCTTCTGGCACAAGGTCCTCTACGACATCGGCCTGGTGAGCACCCCCGAGCCGTTCACGAAGCTGGTGCATCAAGGCACGGTGCTGGGCGACGACAACCAGAAGATGTCCAAGTCACTTGGCAACGTGGCCACCGCCGAGGAGATGATCGATCGGTTCGGGGCCGACGCGGTGCGCCTGTACGAGATGTTCATGGGCCCACTCGAAGCCATCAAGCCGTGGAGCATCCAGGGCGTGGAAGGCATCACCCGCTTCCTGGACCGGGTTTGGCGCCTGGTCGTGGCGGAGGACGGAGCCCTGAATCCGGCGCTCGGCTCCAGCGACCCGTCGCCCGAAGCGCGGCGCCGATTTCATCAGACCGTCAAGAAAGTGACCGAGGATCTCGAGGCCCTGCGCTTCAACACCGCGATCGCCCAGCTCATGGTGTTCACCAACGAGATGACGCGGCTCGCCCAGCGGCCGCGCGGGCTGATCGAGCCCTTCGTGCTGCTGCTCGCTCCGTTCGCGCCTCACCTGGCCGAAGAGCTCTGGAATCGCCTCGGCCACCCGCAGAGCCTGGCGCACGAGCCTTGGCCGACCTGGGACCCGGCCTGGGTGATCGAGGACACCGTGACCCTGGCCGTCCAAGTCAACGGCAAGCTCAGGGCCACGCTGGCCCTGCCGCGCGGCAGCAACGAAGCCGCCGCCCGGACCGCCGCCCTGGCCGACCCCAAAGTCCGCAAGTACGTCGATGGCCAGCAGGTCCGCAAGGTGATCTACGTCCCGGACAAGCTGGTGAACCTGGTGGTGGCGGGAGAGTAGTGGGAGGAACGTGTAGATCCCGGAGTGGCATCGGGAGCGCTCCGTGTTCCCTCTGCAAGTTTACATAATATCGATTATGCGACATGCCCTGGGGTGCCGCCGACCCCACCGCCAGGCCGCGCGCCGCGGGCTCGCCGAGCGGCAATGACCGCCTGCATCGGCATTCCGTAGACCGGCTCGGCGGTGGCGGCCACCAGCTTCAGGAACGGATGATCGGGATCGGTCCGACCCGGTGACTCCCCGCCGAGCACTGCAACGTCGATGTCGGCGAAGCCCTCGGCATCCAGGTGTCGCCGTAGCTGAGCCCCCAACCTGTTCGGGGGTCTGATCGGGAACCAGGCGAAAGTCCACCTTGGCCGAGGCGCGTGCCGGCAACACGGTCTTCGAGCCGCGTCCCTGGTAGCCGGCGGTCAGGCCGCAGATCGTGCAGGTGGGCTCGAACACTTCGGCGGTTCGTAGCTCGGGGCCACCGGTCAAGCCGCGCAGGAAGCCCTTCACGCCGTAGCGGCTGCGGTACTCGTCCGCCACCTCGGGCAGCGCCGCCAGCAGCTCGCGATCGCAGGCCGATGGCGCCCGCACCGGATCGTAGAAGCCCGGGATCCGGATCCGCTCGTCGCGGTCCTCGAGGGTCCCGAGCGCCCAGCTCAGCCGCCAGGCGGCGTTCGGGAAGATCGACCCGCCGATCCCCGCCGCGTCGCCTCGAACGGCGGGCTGGTCCACAGCTCGAGCGGCTCGGCCGGCTGCACGTCGTAGTGGTTTCAGTCCCTGGGGCTCCTGCGGGTATGCGGTCTGGACATCCACGAAGCCCCTGACCGGCTCTTTCGACGGCTCGCCAAGCTGCGACCCGACGTGCTGAGGGCACCCCCTTCGATCCTGGTCGCCATCATGCAGGAGCTTCGATCGGGCGGCTCCCCGCTTCGACCGCGCCTCGTCTTCACCACCAGCGAGCGGCTCGACGAGGAGACACGGACGGCTCTGGCCGCCGCATTCGCCGCTCCGATCCGCGACCTCTACGGCGCCACTGAGGCGGGATGCATCGGCTGGCGCTGCCCCCGATGCGACGCCTACCACGTCAACTCCGACACTGTCCTGGTGGAGGTGCTGAGGAAAGGAGCGCCATCCCGGCCCGGAGATCCAGGCGAGGTGGTGGTGACCAACCTGTTCTCCCGGACGATGCCCTTCGTCCGCTACGCGCTCGGGGACCTGGCGGTGCTCGGGTTCCCCTGCCCCGACGCACCCGGCTGCGTGACCCTCCACTCGCTCCAGGGACGGAGCTTCGGTCCCCGGGTCGGGGTGGACGGCAGCGCGCTTTCGCCCTATCGCTTCATGCCCGACGAGATCGAGGGCATCGCCGCCGAAGCGTGAGCTCGGGCGGCTAGCCCGTCGCTTTGTTCAGCAGGACGATCTGACCGGCGTGATACAGATCGTGCTGAATCACGCCGTGGAGCTGGACGTACCCCGAGGACCCGCCCGGCACCAGCGGCTCGTCGAGTCGGCTCGCGGGCGCCGATTTCACCGCCTCGATCAGCTGCTCGTGGGCCGCCTTGAGGTCGGCCACCGCGGTCCGCCACGCCACCTCGTCGGTGGCGCGAACCGGCGGCCAGTCCATCTCGTCGGGTACCTCGAATACCTCGCCGTGGAGACGCCGGCGAACGACCGTCTTCCAGGTCGCGATGTGCCGCGTGATCTCCCAGATCGAGTGCGCCGCGGCGATCGGCCGCCGAGCCGCCCGGACGGCATCCACGCCGTCCAGGGCCTCGAGCACAGCCGGCCCGTGCCAGGCCCCGCCCTCGAACGCTCGCTTCAGTTGCTCTTGGATCCGCTCGATCTCGGTCATCGGTCCTCCCATCGGCCTTGACCGCCCCATCCCGAGCCGACCGACTCGGAAGGCATGCCCGCTCCCGCTCCCTCGCTCGCCCGTGCCGGACGCAGGGTATACTCCCGCGCCACCCATGAGAACCATCAATCCCGCAACCGGCTTGTCCGTCCGCGACTACGCAGAGCACTCGGCGGAGGAGGTCGAGCGGCGGCTTCAGGCGGCGGCCGTGGCGTACGGTTCCTGGCGTGAGACCTCGTTCGCCGAGCGGGCCGCTCGACTGCGAGCCGCGGCCCACAGGCTCCGTGAAAGTCGGGACGACTTCGCTCGCCTCATGACCGAGGAGATGGGCAAACCGATCGCCCAGGCCGAAGCCGAGGTCGACAAGTGCTCCGCGGGCTGCGAGCACTTCGCGGAGCACGCCGAGCGCATGCTGGCGCCGGAGCCGGTGGCGACCGAGGCTTCGCTGAGCCTGGTCCGCTGCGACCCGCTGGGCCCGATCCTGGCCGTGATGCCGTGGAACTTCCCCTTCTGGCAGGTCTTTCGGGCCGCCGCACCGGCCCTCATGGCCGGCAACGTCCTGGTGCTCAAGCACGCCTCGAACGTGCCCGGCTGCGCGCTCGCGATCGAGCGCCTGTTCTCGGAGGCGGGATTTCCTCGGGGCGTCTTCACGACCCTGCTGGTCCCCGCCGCGGCGGCCGAGGCCCTGGTGGACCACCCGGTGATCCAGGCGGCGACCCTGACCGGCAGCGAGGCGGCCGGCGCCGCGCTCGCCGCCCGAGCCGGTCGGGCGCTCAAGAAGATCGTGCTCGAGCTGGGCGGCTCCGACCCGTTCATCGTGCTGGCCGATGCCGATCCCGCCGCGGTGGCGGCTAAGGCGGTGGCCGCGCGCCTCATCAACAACGGCCAGAGCTGCATCGCGGCCAAGCGGTTCATCGTCGAGGAGCCGATCGTCGAGCGCTTCGAGTGGGCGTTCGCCCAGCGCATGGCGCGGCAACGCCTCGGCGACCCGCTCGATCGAGCCACCGAGCTCGGGCCGCTCGCCCGGGCCGACCTGGTGGACGACCTCGAGCGCCAGGTTCAGACCTCGATCGAGCGCGGCGCGCGGCTCCTCACCGGTGGCACGCGGCCGGCCCGCCCCGGGTTCTTCTACGCGCCCACCGTGCTGGGGGCGGTGGCGCCCGGCATGCCGGCCTTCGACGAGGAGACCTTCGGCCCGGTCGCGGCCGTGGTGCGCGCCGGCGATGCCGCGCACGCCGTCGAGCTGGCCAACCACTCGCGCTTTGGCCTCGGGGCAAGCGTCTGGACGGCGGACCCCAGGCGGGGCCAAGCGCTGGCCGCGGCCCTCGAGGCCGGCGTGGTGTTCGTCAACGGACCGGTCAAGTCCGACCCCCGGCTGCCGTTCGGGGGCGTGAAGCGCTCGGGATTCGGACGCGAGCTGGGGGCACCCGGGATCCGCGAGTTCGTCAACCTGAAGACGGTGTGGGTGAAGTAGCGGTCACTGCTCGGATTGCAAAGAATCGTAGGCTATGAATGACGGCGAGCGCCGTCGTGACGCATCCGCACGAAGCCCGAACAGGGTTTCCGTCCGCGCTTCGCCACGTCGAACGGCGCCGACGCCCCCGCGCGACGGCCAGGGGACACTATCATTCGCGCTCGATCCCTGCCCCAGCCACGTAAGTCGTTGACCGACAAACGAAAGCGACCAAACCCGTCTGATTCGGCTCCGACTCCGTCGGTCCGAAGCTCGCCCCCAGCGTACAATTTCCAACAGCGCGAGGCTGACCCCAAGTAGCCGTCACGATGCGGTCCACATCTGGGCCTCGAAGGATTCGTCGGGGACCGCGAAGCGGATCAGGTCGTCCGGCGGCAGACTCTCGATCGGCTTGCCGTCGCTCACCACCTGGGCCAGCAGCTCGACCGCGTCCCCGGGCTTGAGCCCGAGGGCCCGAAACGGCACCGCCAGCTCGAGAACCGACTCGACCCGGCACGACGCCCCCTCGATCGGGATCTCTCCCGCCTCGCCGGCGACCCGGCACACCACCCGCTCGCCGCGCATGAGGCCGTCGGTCTCGAGACGGGCATGGGGCTCGCTGAACTCGAGCCGCAGCCGGAACTCGGGCCCCGGCGGCTCGGGGGCGGCGAAATCCAGTCGCAGGTGGAGCCGCTCGAGGTCGAACCCGTAGTAGAGTTCGCGGCCGAGCCCCGCGCCATGGTGCATCGTCCCCCCACCGGCCCCGAGCGCGATCCGGCCCGCCGCGTACCACTCGTAGAAGTGCGTGCGCCGGCCGTCCACCACCGGGTGCACTAGGCCCAACGGGCGCCGGTGCTTCTCCGGGTCGCGCTGCCGCCCGATCGGGACCTGAAGCACCGCGGGCGGCGCGAGCCCGGCCGCCTCGTAGGCCGCCTGGAGCTGCTCGCGGAACAGGCGATCGAAGGTGTCCTTGTCGAGGCTCGGATGGTCGTCGCCGTACCACCAGAACCAGTCGGACCCCTCGGCGCGGAGCAGCGGCTCCCAGGCCGCCGGGTGACTGTCCGGGGTCGCGCCGCATTGCACCAGGCTGCGTCGCGTGCGCCCGATCAACTCCCAGGCCCGGTTCTTCTCGGGGTGGCCGATCCAGACATGGAAGTCGGCGTCGATCCACGAGCCGGAGTGGAGGCGCTCGAGCCGGCCCACGTCGGCCGCAGCGGTAATCGCCTCGGAAGGAGTCCGCATGTGGATTTCGGGAGCGGCCTCGAGCATCTGGTACAGGGTATCGAGGAACGCGGCGCCGTCATCGGCGTAACCCTCCCAGCAGTTCTCACCGTCGAGGATCACCGTGACCACGGGGGGCGCCGAGCCGGGGTGCTCGCGCGCGATGCGGCGCACTCGCTGCACGAAGTCGGCGGCCGCCTGCCCCGCATCCCAGCGCTGGTAGACGAACCCGATCCGATCCGAGAGCTCGTGATCGCGGAACAGCAGGGCGATCTCGCCGGCCGGGGTGGGAAGGATCCACGGTCGGTACAGCAGTTCCCGCCGCCGCTCGCGCTCCGGCAAGGAGGCCCACAACACCCCCTCGTCGCTTGCCAACCACCTTAGACCGCACCCGGCGGCAAGCTCGGCGACCTCGGGACTCACGCTGCCCTCGGCTGGCCACAGCCCTGCCGGCATGCCGCCGAAGACTTCGGTGTGGCGTGCGATCGCCCGCTCGAGCTGCCGTCGCGCGTCCTCCGGGGCCCTCAAGGGCTCGGTCGGGAGGGGCAGATCGGGACGGGCCCGGTGGGCGGTCTCCAGATCGAACAGCAAGGGCAGGATGGGGTGGTAGTAGGCGGTGGTCGACAGCTCGACCTGGCCGCGCTCGGCGAGCGCCTGGTAGGCGGGGATCACCTCGGCTGCGAGTCGCGCGTGGAGCGAGAGCAGATCGTCGCGGTCGGCGAGCGTGAAGAACCCGCCGCGCTCCAGGAGCCGGGCCGCCTCCGGTGCGTCCTGGAGCGTGGGGTCGAGCCAAGCGAGGAGGAAACCGACCTCCAGATCGATCAGCTCCTCGGCCGATGGACCCGCCTCGGCCCCACGGCCCGCGGCGCGGCGCTGGATGCGCTCGACCAGCCGGCGGTAGGTGGGCTGCCGCTCGAGCGCGTGTCGGGGCGCACGGCACAGCTCGCGGGCCAAGGCGATGCCCTCCGCTCCGCTCCAGGAATCGACCGGGCGCCGGATCCGGTCGAACAACACGTCTGGCTCACCGTGGGTCGCGCCTTCCAGTTGATCCAACAGGACCGGCACGAAGTTGAAGGCGAGGCGCACGCTCGGATGGCGTCCGGCGTGGCGCGCCATGTCCAGGTAGTCCTTGGTGGCGTGCAGGCGCACCCACGGCATCTCGGCGCGACGGGTGCGGGGAGCGCGATAGTCGGGCTGGTGGAAGTGCCAGATCAGGACCAGGTCGACCGGCGCCGGAGTCTCGTTCATCGCGACCTAGCAGGCTGCTGAGAAGGCCGGACGGCTGCGTTGCCGGGTACCCGTTTGCGGGTGCCCTCCGTGCGGTGAAGGTCCCTGCGGATACGTCTCCCGGCACCCGCTGCCAGCGGGTCGCGCTTCCCTCGCGCCTCGCATTCGGACGCTTTCAGCAGTCTGCCAGGATCCCAGCTTGCGCGCCTATGGGTGCGCCGCTGACAGTTCGGCCAGCTCGATCCGCGCCGCCGGGGCGTAGGAAGTCTCGCCGAACTCATGATCCACACGCTGGAGTCGCTGAATGGCATCGGCCGGTCGGCCGGCCAGCCGATAACAACGCGCGGCGGCGGTGAGGAATTCGGCCGAGGAGCCGCGATCGAATACGCCGACCAACTGCTCGTAGAGGCGCGCGGCCTCGAGATACTGGTGGTCGCTCTCCAGCGCATAGGCCAAGCTGCGACGAGCGGCGTCGGCCAGCAGCCCACGTTTCTCTTTGTCGAGGTAGCGCCGGTACTCGGCCACAGCGCCCTTGAAGTCGCCACTCCAGTAGGCATTGTCCCCCGTCAGCCGGTGGGCCTCGACCCCGCTCGGCACCGACGAATACTGCGTCGCGACCTGGCGCGCCATCTCGCGCGAGCGGGCATATTCCCCCTGCCAATAGAGGAGGCTCGCCTGGGCGAGCTGGATCGAGGCTTGTTCTTCCGACGCCGCCCGGGTGCGCAGGTTGAGGAAGGTCACGCCGCCAGCCACCACCAACGCTCCCGCCGCGCCGAGGACGAATCGTCCGTAGCGCTGCCACAGCGCCGCCAGCCGCTCCAGCTCCTGGCTACCGGGGAGCGCGAGCCTGGCCGACTTTTGGGTCTCTAACGCCATGTCCAACCTCTCTATCGGCCGATTACTTCAGGCGTTCGTTCAAGCCGGACCGGCCCTGCAGGAACGGGGCACGTTAGCCGCTGCGGGAGCGAGCGTCAAGCAGCCGGCCGCGTCTCGGCTTGGTCTCGACGGGGTCCAAGGCCCGCTGCCGGCCGTCCCACTCACGAGACACAGTGCTCGCAGGCCACCGCGCCCCGAGCCCGGACCAACATCTCCACCGACGAGCCGCACCCTGGGCAGGCTGGCAGATCGGGCCGCCCGCGCGCCACGTCGACACGGCTCACGAGCCGCACCCGGATCGCTCCGGCACGCAGCTCCTGCTCCAGCTCGGCCACGGGCCACGACCACTCCTCGAGCCCCCAGAGCCGTACGTCGGTCCGCAGCGCCCAGCGCTGACCTACCTCGGCGGCCCGCCGCTCCCACTCGAGCTTGAGCGAGGTGGCATCGCCCCCCTCGAGCTCGGGCCCATCGCCGTTGGGGGAACGGCGGCGCGAACGCTCCTCCTCCTCCTCCACCCGGGCCGCGAAAAACGCCGACAGTCGCGCCACCTCGTCATCGCGCTGGCGCGCTACCGCGCCCTCCCACTCGCGCTCCCGCTGCACGAGCAGCGAGTCGAGGTGCCGGCGCGAGGCCTCGGCCCAGCGCGCGCAGTCCTCTGCCCCCATCGGTTGGTTGATCTGGTAGAGCCCGTCGCGCGAGCGCACGTCGGGCAGCTCGCGACCGCGTTCCCATTCGAGCAGGGCTTGGTCGGCGCCGAGCAGCAGCACCCAGGACTCCTGCACCGGCAAGCCGCCCCACAGGGTCACCACCGCATGAAAGGCGACGCGTCGCTCGTAGTGCACGGGTCCGAGCCGCGGCGGCCCCCAGGCCAGGCCGCGCACCCGGCACACCGCGGCGAGCCCGTCGGCCGGCGCTCCGGGCACCTGAGCCAGAGCGGTGCGGCGCGCGAACACCGGCTCGTCGCGTGCCGCTTCGAGGATCTTTCGCCCCGCCGTGCTGCCGGGTGCGGTGAACCAGGCGCCCCGCGGCAGGGTCGGTCGCAGCGGATCGAATACCAGCCGCACGCGCTGGCGGCGCCAGCGTCGCTGGAGGACGGGCGAAAGACCCACCTCCCAGTCACCGCGCGCGGCTTCTCCCAGGCGACACCCAGTGGCCTCGAGCCACCGGCCCACGAACTCGCGCCACGCCCGCGACTCGGCGATGCCGATGGAAGCCACGGCAGCGCTCGGCGCCGACGGGGCCTCGCCCACCCGCCGGACCGAGCGGGGACGCGCCCTGCCGGCCGAGGTCGCGCCGCGGCCCTTCCTCCGCCCGCCGCTTCGTCGCCGGTCGCCCGGGCTCACGGCTCCTCCTTGTCAGTCGAGGGGAAGAGCCAGTTCTGGCGCTCTTTCTGCTCGTGGTACTGCCGCCGCGCGTACATCAGGTGCTGCGCCAGGTCGGCGAAGCGCCGTTTTCTCACCCGCGGATCGTTGGACTCGGTCCAGCGACGGAAGATCTCGTCTTCGAACGAGCCGTGGGGCTGCCAGGCGCCGAGGATCTCCTCGATCTCGCCTACCACCAGCTCGAACATGCGGATCTTGCGCTCGAGGATCTCCAGCACGTAGGCCTCGATGGTGCCGCGGGCCACCAGGTTGATCACTCGCACCGGGTGCTCCTGACCCAGCCGATGGACGCGGCCGATCCGTTGCTCCACGCGCATCGGGTTCCACGGCAGGTCGTAGTTGATCACCACCTGGCAGAACTGGAGGTTGCGTCCCTCCCCTCCCGCCTCGGTGCTCACCAGGACCGGCAGCGCGGTGCGGAAGCGGTCCAGGGCTTCTTCCTTCTCGCGCCAGCCCAACTCGCCGTGGAACACCGCGGGCTCGATTCCGGACTGGCGCAGCGCCGCGACGATCGAATCCTGGGTCGACCGGAACTGGGTGAACACGATGCACTTCTGGGGGCCGAGCCGGGCGATCCGCTTGAGCAGCGATCGTACCTTGCTCTGCTGGGTCGCCGCCTCCTCGGCGCGGCTCGCCAGCAGCTTGAGCCTGCGACCGTCCAGCTCGTCGGGGTTGCGGCTCAGCTTCTCGAGCGTGGATTTCGCCGCCGCCCACGAGGAGCCCATCTCCTTCTGCAGCACCACCAGGGTGAAGTAGTGCCGCCGACCCGGAGCGCCTACGTCTCCGTGGACGGCCTCGGCCACGAAGTCGCTCACCTGGCGGTAGAGCCGGCGCTCGGCGGGGCTCTGCGTGACCCACAGCGTCTCCACGCGGCGGGGCGCGAAGGCGATGTCGGTGTCGACGCGACGCGAACGGATCATCACGCTGCGCAGCAGGTTCCTCAGCTTGGGCGTGTTGCGCGGCGTGCGCTTGTCGTGCCCGCTCAAGAAATCGCGCCGGAACTGGGAGAACGTGCCCACCGTGCCGGGCCGCACCAGGGTGGCGAGGTTGTAGAGCTCGCGCAGGTCGTTCTGGACCGGGGTGGCGGTGAGCAGCAGCAAGTAGCGCGGGTTCAAGTCATTGATGAACTTCCAGCCCAGCGTCAGGTGGTTGCGCAGCCGGTGGGCCTCGTCCACCACCACCAGGTCGTAGTTGGCGCCCCGCACCCGCCGCCGGTGGCGCTCGTGGCGCGCGGTCTCGAGCGACGAGATGACCAGCGGGTGGCGGCCCCACTGACCGGCCGGTCCCCGTGACACCACGAAGTCGAGCTCGAACTTCTCCCACAGCTCGGCGCGCCACTGCTCGCAGAGCGAGGCCGGGACCAGAACCAGCGCGGTGCGCACCGCGCCGCGCAGCACGTACTCCTTGAGCACGATCCCGGCCTCGACCGTCTTGCCGAGACCGACCTCGTCGGCCAGGATCGCCCGCCCGTTGAGATCGCCCATGGCCTTGAGGCAGGCCCGGATCTGGTGGGGGAAGCGCTCGACCCCCCGCAGCGAGTCGAGCGAAATCAGTCGGTCGGGCTCGGCCCAGCCCGCCCATTTCTCGGCCTGCCTGCGCAGATCAAAATGGGCACCCACGACCGCCTCGCCGGCCCGCCAGCGCTCGATCAAAGCGTCCCCCTGCGGGTGCCAGCTCCGCGGCTGGCCACCGCCGTCGGCGGCCGCCGGCGGACCCGACGCGGAGCGCGTGGCGCCGGGAGCCCTCACCGGTGGCGTGGTGCCGTCCACCACCTCCCACTCGCGCGTCGCCGACAGTCGGCGTAGCTGCCCCTGGAACACGACCTCCAACACTTCCCGCCCGCGATCGGTGTGCACCTCGACCACCAGCCCCTCGCCAAATTGCGGATGGCGCAGCCGCTGGCCGACCTGGTAGCGGACGCTGGTCAGCTCCACAGCGCCACCTCCTCGCCGCGCTCGGGAACGCGGACCTCGGCGCCGAGCCGCGTCTCGAGCACGTGGGCCAGCGCCTCGGCCGGCCCCGGCTCGCCGTGGACCAGGAAGATCCGCCGCGGGGCCGGGTCGAGCCGGGCCACCCAAGCCACGAGCTCGCCCTGGTCGGCGTGGGCGCTGAAGCCGTCGAGAGCCTGGATTTCGGCCCTCACTCGCATCGGCTCGCCGAACAGGTTGACCCTTTCGGCGCCGTCGCGGAGACGGCGGCCCAGCGTGCCCTGGGCTTGGAATCCGACGAACATCACCGTGTTGCGGGCGTTGCCCAGGCCGTGCTGCAAGTGGTGCACGATGCGTCCGCCTTCGCACATCCCGGAGGCCGCGAGAATGATGCACGGCCGATCGAGATCGTTGAGCGCCCGCGATTCGTCCGCGGTCGCCACGTAGCGCAGGCGACGGAATCCGAACGGCGCGCCCTGCTCCTGCCCGAAGGAGCGCCGGGTCTCCTCGTCGAAGCACTCGGGATGGCGCACGAACACTCCGGTGGCCTCCTGGGCCATCGGGCTGTCGACGTAGATCGGCAGGTCGGGGATCTGGCCGCGCTCGGACAGCTCGTGGAGGGTGGCGAGCAGCTCCTGGGTGCGCCCGACCGCGAACGCCGGCACCAGCAGGCGGCCCCCGCGCCCCACGGTGCGCTGGACGATCTCCACCAGCGCGCGCTCGGTCGCTTCGGCGGGGGTGTGCAAGCGATCGCCGTAGGTGCTCTCGAGCACCAGGACCTCGACCCCCGGATGCACTTCCGGGTCGCGCAGGATGGGCCGGTCGGGCCGGCCCAAGTCTCCGCTCATGCCCAGCCGCAGCCGCCGGCCCCCGTGCTTGAATTCGAAGGTCGTGAGCGCCGAGCCGAGAATGTGGCCGGCATCGAAGTACCGCACCTCCACGCCCTCGAACAGGGACCACGGCTCGTGATAGCGGTGCACGGCGAATCGCGACACCGTGTGCTCGACGTCGGCCATGGCGTACAGGGGGCGTCGGGCCGGCTTGCCGGCGGCGTGGCGATTGACGTGCTCCACGTCGCGCTCCTGCAGGAAGGCGCTGTCGGCCAGCATGAAGCGCGAGAGCTGGGCGCTGGCCTCGGTGGCGTGGATCGGTCCGCGGTAGCCCTGCGCCACCAACGTCGGCAGGTTGCCGGTGTGGTCCAGGTGGGCATGGGAGACCACCACGGCGTCCAGCTCCTCGGGGCGGAAGGCGAAGTTTCGGTTCACGCAGTCCGCCTCGTCCCGGTGGCCCTGATAAAGGCCGCAGTCGAACAGCCAGCGCCGCTCGCCGAAGGAGATCAGGTGCCGCGAGCCGGTCACCGTGCGGGCCGCGCCCTGGAAGCAGAGGGTAAGCGGGAGGGTCATCATTCGCCCGCGTAGAAGATCAAGCCGAGCGCAGCCTGCACGTCGTGGTTGGCCTGTCCGTTCTGGAACACGGCCAGGTAGCGGAACGAGAGATCGTAGGCCAACGAGCGGAAGGCGAACCGCTCGATCCCGGCCCCGAGGCTGAGGTATGAGCCGTCGCCGGCTCTGTCCTCCTCGGCGAACGATGTCTCCCCGTCGTTGAGGCGGACCCTGCCCTGGGCGATCCCCAACCCGGCCATGACCATCTTCACGGTCCGCGAGCGGGTGTCGAACATCTGGTAGAACTCGAGGCCCGACGTGACCAGCGACAGCTTCTCGGGTTTCTCGTCGCCGGTGACCGCCGGACCGGGGTCCACCCGGGTGTCGAACTGCTGGCCTTCGAACGACAGGCCGAGGCCGCGCTCGTAGCGCATCCGGTACCGCACCCGCACCGCGAAGGTCGGACCGGCGCCGAAGGTGTCGCCGAGCCGGCCCGACTGGAGCAGCGCCCCGTAGCCGCCCTGGATCCCGATGCCGACCTGTCCGGCGCGCGGCAGCGTGATCGTGCTCGCCGCGTGCACCGCACCCGCCGACAGGGCTCCCGCCAGCAGAACGAGGATCCCCAGCACCTTTGGACTTCGAACCATCATGGTCTCCTGGCCCGTTTTCGTTTCACGGTCGGGGGTGAAAAGTCCGGTGCACCTCGCTTAGGTACGCCCGGTCGAGGTGCGTATAGATGGCGGTCGTGGTCACCGAGGCGTGGCCGAGCAGCTCTTGCACTACGCGCAGGTCCGCGCCGCCCTGGAGCAGATGGGTCGCGAACGAATGGCGCAGCGCGTGCGGGTGAACCTGGGTCGCCAGCCCCGCGGCCCGCGCATGACCGCGCAGGATCTTCCAGAACCCCATCCGTCCCAAGGATCCGCCGCGAGCGTTGACGAACACCCGACCATGACGCTCGTTCCGGCACAACAGTGGGCGACCCCGCTCCAGGTAGGCGCGCAGCGCCCGCTGGGCGCTGCGCCCGAACGGCACGGTACGTTCCTTGTTGCCCTTGCCCGCCACCGTCACCGCCAGCCCGCCGAGCGCCAACCGCTCGCGCTCGAGCCCCACCAGCTCCGACACCCTGAGGCCGCTGCCGTACGCCAGCTCGAGCAGGGCGCGGTCGCGCAGCACCAGGGGGGTCTCCCCTTCGGGCTGCGCCAGCAGGCGCTCGATGTCCTCGACCGAGAGCGCGTGCGGCAGCTTGCGCTCGCGCCGCGGCGGCGGCAACCCGGCCAAAGGGTTGACCGCCGGCTCGCCCCGGCGGCTGCGATAGGAATGAAAGCCCCGCAGCGCCGACCGTCGTCGCGCGACCGTGGTCCCCGCCAGCCCTCGCTTAAGGAGGTGGGCGAAGTAGGCGTCCACCAGCGTCGGCGTGACCTCGTCCCAGGTGGCGAGGCCGTGCCGCACCGTAAAGTCCACGTAGTCCTCGAGGTCGCGAGCGTAGGCGTCCACGGTGTGCGGGCTCAGCCGGCGCCCGACCCTGAGCTCGTCGAGGAATGCCTCGACCGGCGGGCGTAGGGCCGAACCGCGAGGAGTCACGCCCTTCGGAGCTCCTTTCGCGGTCACGGCGCTGGCCGCCCGGCCCCGGCCGACGCACGCCGGGACGCTTCCGAGGCCGCGCCGCGGAGGTGCTCGAGCAGACGCTCGGCCACCGCGACCGGGATGTGGGCCTTGCGGGCCATCTCGGACGCCGCCACGTCGCGCAACGCGGCCACCGAGCCGAACGCCTTGAGCAGCGCGGTGCGGCGGGCCGGTCCGACCCCGGGAACCTGGTCGAGCGCGCTCGCCACCTGGGTGCGGCGTCGCAGGCGCCGGTGATACGCCAGACCGAAGCGATGAGCCTCGTCGCGCAATCGCTGGAGCGCCCGCAACGACGCGCTGCGACGGGGCAAGCGCAGCGCCGGCAAGCCCTCGCGGTGCACTTCCTCCTCGCGCTTGGCGAGCCCGACCAGCGACACCGGCCGGGTGCTGGCGAGGTCGAGGGCGGCGCGCGCGGCGCTCACCTGGCCCTGGCCTCCATCGACCACCACCAAGTCGGGGCGCGGCAGCTCGCCCGATTCGACGCGGGTCCAATAGCGCTCGACCGCCTCGCCGATCATCGCGAAGTCGTCAGGGCCTGGTCTCCGGACCCGCATTCGCCGGTAGAGGCTCTTGCACGGCCGGCCGTCCTGACTCGCGACCACCGCCGCCACCGCGCCGTCAGCCCCCAGGTTGGAGACATCGAAGCACACCATCCGGTGCGGCGGCGTCGGGAGACCCAATGCCCGCTGCAGCTCGAGCACGGCGGGCGCGTAGCGAGCCCGGCGGCCGGCGGTGCGTGCCACCAGGTCCTCGATTGCCAGGGCCGCGTTGCGCTGGG
>DASXTP010000094.1:0-35204 GCA_036505355.1 Candidatus Eiseniibacteriota bacterium
TCCGCGGCAAGACCATCGACAACGGGGCCGAGGATCAGGTGGTGCAGTGGGTTGAGCCGCTGCGCGAGGTGGTGGCGGACGGCGACCTCGAAGGCGAGGCGGTGACGCCGGGGGACGAGACGTTCATCAACGAGCAATGGAACGTGCAGGCGATGGAGTGCCCGGCGGCGTGGGCGCTAGGCTACACCGGGTCGGGGGCGCGGGTGGCGGTGCTGGACGGTGGGATCTGGAGCACGCACGTCGACCTGGACGGCAATCTGGACGTGGCGGCGTCGCGGTCGTTCGTGCCGGGGTTTGCGTTCAACCAGGACGTGGGGACGTTCTGGCACGGGACGCACGTGGCGGGGATCATCGCGGCGGAGGACAACGGGATCGGGACGATCGGGGTGGCACCGGCGGCGACCATCATCGGGGTCAAGGTGCTGCACAACGGTTCGGGGACGTTCGGCCAGGTGATCTCGGGGATCCTGTACGCGGCCGACACGCAGGCCAATGGCGGGGCGGGGGCAGACATCATCAACATGAGCCTGGGGGCGACGTTCCAGCGCGGTGGTGGGCCGGGGGCGGGCCAGTTGGTGTCGGCGATCGCGCGGGCGGTGAACTTCGCCACCGACAACAACGTCCTGGTGGTCTGCTCGGCCGGCAACAGCGCGCTCGATCTGGACCACACCGGCAACGTCATCGTGGTGCCGGCGCAGGCGGGGAGCGGGATCGCGATTGCGGCCACCGGGCCGGTGGGCTACGCGGTGGGCTGGCCGGCCGGGGCGACCAACTTCCGGCGTCCGGCGTCGTACACCAACTACGGCAAGTCGCTGGTGCACGTGGCGGCACCCGGCGGTGACTCCGTGCTGCCGGGGAGCGACATCTGCTCGATCCCGAGGTGCTGCGGCGGTGCTCCGGTCGCCAACTTCTGCTGGGCGTTCGACATGGTCATCAGCTCCGTGCGCGGCACGGGAGCCAGCAACAGCACCTATGGATTCGCCTCGGGCACCAGCATGGCGGCGCCGGTGGTCTGCGGGGTGGCGGCGCTGATCAAGCAGCGGTTCCCGGGGATGCTGGTGGGCGACCTGAAGGCCAAGCTGGCCCAGACCGCGGACGACGAGGGAGCCAACGGCACCGATCCCTACTACGGCAAGGGCTTCGTCAACGCCCGTCGCGCCGTGACCGAGTAAACGTTCGGCCGAGAATGACCGAGCGCAAGCGCTTCCAGGATCGGGTCGTCCTCGTCACCGGAGCGAGCAGCGGTATTGGGCGCGCCTGCGCGCTGGCGCTCGGTCGCGAAGGCGCCCGCGTGGTGGCGGCGGGGCGACGCGTGCCGCGGCTGGACGAAGTCGCGTCCGCGATCCGTGCCTCGGCGGGCGAGTGCGAGACGGTGTCCGGGGATGTCCGCGAGGAGGCGGTCTGCGCGTCTTGGGTGGGCGCGGCGGTGCGGCGGTTCGGGAAGCTCGACGGGCTGGTGAACGCGGCCGGCGTGATCGGCAGCGGCGGACTGCTCGAGACGACCCCCGGCGAATGGGATCGGGTGATGGACTCCAACCTGCGCTCGATCCTCCTCATGACCAAGGCCGCCGCCCCCGAGCTGATCCGACGCAAGGGGAGCGTGGTCAACCTCTCGTCGGTGGCCGGAACGCGACCCTACGCCGGGCTCCTGCCCTATTGCGTGAGCAAGGCCGCCGTGGACATGTTCACGCGTTGCGCGGCGCTCGATTTCGCGTCGCACGGCGTGCGAGTCAACGCGCTGAGCCCGGGGGTGGTGGTGACCGAGCTGCACACCGTGACCAACGCGGTGCCGGACTATCCGGCGTTCCTCGAGCGCTCGAAGACCACTCATCCGCTCGGCCGCGTGGGCAGCGCCGAGGAGGTCGCGGGACTCGTGCTCTTCTTGATGAGCGACGAGGCCGGCTGGATCACCGGCGTCACCTACCCGATCGACGGCGGGCGCGCCCTCGTCAGCGCGCGGTGAGGCGGCCGCGGCCGATGCCCCAAGATGCCGATCGCAGCATTCAGCGCGTCGCCGGGCGGCTCGGCCTGGTGTCGGCTACTGAGCGTAGGTCAGGCCCGGTGGATCGCCCATCTGCCAGAGCACCTCAGAGCGCCGGTGCTATTCGCCTGGCTCACCGGTTGGCGCAAGTCCGAGGTCGGGGGCTGCAATGGCGGCACGTGGACTTCGGCGCCGGCACTGTGCGCCTGGAGCCCGGCTCGACCAAGAACAAAGAGGGCCGGATGTTCCCCTTCGCTGCGCTGCCGGAGCTGGCCGAGCTAGTGAAGGGCCAGCGCGAGCTGACCACGGCGCTGGAGCGCCAGCGGGGCCACATTGTCGCGTGGGTGTTCCATCGCCAGGGCCACGCGCTCTGCGACTTCCACACGGCGTGGCGCACGGCCTGCCGCAAGGCAGGGGCGCCGGGGCGCCTGTTCCACGACCTGCGGCGGACTGCGGTGCGGAACCTGGAGCGGGCCGGGGTGCCGCGCTCCTGGGCGATGAAGCTGACCGGCCACCTCACCGAGTCGGTCTACCGACGTTACGCCATCGTCTCCGAGAAGGACCTCGGTGAGGGGGTCCAGAGACTCGCCGCGATGCGTTTGGGCATCGTTCGGGCATCATCTGCCCCCCTCGGGACGCCGACAGGCGAGGAGGTTCCTGCGGAAGTCGTTGCTGGACTTGGGGGCGGCGACTCCCCGCTACAGCGCGTAGCTCAGGCCCCAGTTGATCTTCAGTTGGCTGTGATCGGGAATGTGGTGGTACTTGAGCTCGATCATGTTGCTCAAGCGCCCAGCGAGCCCGAAGGTCACGCCCCCCAGCGCCGCCACGCCGCCCTTGATGAGCGAGTCGGTGGCGTCGTTGAGCCCCAAGGTCGGGGCGTCGACCTCGTTCGAGAGGAAGTGCAGGGCGAACCCCGCGCCCGCGTAGCCCTTCCAGGTCTGGCCGGGAAACAGGTAGCAAGCATCCACGCCCAGCGTGGCGTCCTTGCGGACCGCCTCGATGCCGAAGGAGCTGATGTTGCTGGTGTTGCGCCAGTACTCCAGGGTCGGCATCAGGCTGATCTCCTTGACGAGCTGCGGCGGCTGGAGGCGCACCCTGAGTCCGATCCCCGAGAAGGAGCTTTGGTGCTGCTGGAATATCGTGGCGGTCATGGCTTCCACCGCCGTGATGGAGCCGGTCGCCGAAGCGAGAGCGGGAAACGCGGCGAGCACAAGCGAGAGGACCAGCATCCGTGCAACCTGGGACATGGCGACTCCTCGAGTTCGTGTCCTTGAACGTCCCTTGCGGGTCGTGCGGCCCCTGCGGGTCGGGGAGGTAGGCGGGACTATAGACCGAGAGCGCCCGGCCCGCCACCCGGACGTGCGTCCGGTCCGTGAGCGGGGTCGAGGGCCCGCGTGTCAGGCGGGAGGCAGAAGGCCCGCCCAGGGCTGATCCATCGACTGCGAAACCACCTGCCTGCCTGGGAGGCGGGTGAGCTAAATGCCGTCGCCTGATTCTGCATCAGGCAACGGCCAGCGGGGGCCGCGCTCCGTCGCGGGGTCCCCATAAATGGCCCCACTCGTCGCGCGCCCCCGCTGGCCGTCGCCGAACGCTGATGCCGATTCGGGCAAAGTCATTTAGGCCGCGCGCCGCAGCAGGTGGTCCAGCTCCGGGGAAAGTCGTTCGAGCTCTCGCTCGAGCTCCGCCAGAGCCTCCTCCAAGTTGCGCATGTCTCCCGTGCGGCCCATGGTCTCCAACCGCAAAGCCGCCGCGGCGGCCGGCTTGGCGGCCACGCTGAACAGAGAGCCCTTGAACTTGTGGGCGGCGTCCCGCAGTGCCTGGGCGTCGCAGTCGGCCACGGCCTTCGCGATCTCGCCCAACTGCTCGTCGAGGTTCCCCCGAAAGATCTCGATCATCGTGCGGACCGCCGACAGGTCGCGGTCGAGCGTCTCCAGGAACAGATTCTGATCGACCGGGCTGTCCGGCCCGACCCCGTGCAGGACCTTGAGGTCGGGCTTGGGCCGACGCGCGGCCGGGTTGGAGGAAAGCTGCTCGATGACCTCGAAGAGCTCGGTTGCGCGGATCGGCTTGGTGACGTAGGCGTCCATGCCGGCCTGCAGGCACTTGGCGCGGTCACCGCTCATGGCGAGCGCGGTGAGCGCGACGATCGGTACATGCCCGTACCCGTCCTTTTCCCAGGCGCGAATCGTCATCGAGGCGTCGAGCCCGCTCATACGGGGCATGTGGACGTCCATGAGCACGACGTCGTAGGCCTCGCGCTGGACCGCTTCGACCGCCTCCTGGCCGTCGTTCACGACCACGACGCGGTGTCCACGCTTTTCGAGCATCAACAGCGCAAGCTTTTGATTCACCGGGTTGTCTTCTGCCAAGAGAATGCGCAGCATGGCTGGTTCCTCATGGATCGAGTGCTGGGTGATGAGCGGCCGCGGCGAAACGTCGTCGGCGGGGCCCGCGTCGCCGCGGAGGCGGGCCGCCGTGGGACTGCTGAGGGCACGACTGACGACCTCGAAGAGGATCTTTTGCGACACGGGCTTGGTGAGGTAGGCCGCCATGCCGAGTGCGCGACAGCGTGCCGCGTCCCCGCTCTGGCCGGCCGAGGTGAGCATCATCACCGTCGAGCCCGCCACGTCGGGCATTTCACGGATCTTCTCGGCCAGCGCGAAACCGTCCATTCCCGGCATGTGGTTATCGGCGATGACCAGGGCGAAGCGCTCCTTGCGCTCCGAGGCCCCCTCGAGGATCCGAAGCGCTGTGCCGGCGCTCTCGGCCAGCGTCGGCACAGCGCCCCAGGCCGCAAGCGTCTCGCCCAGGATACGGCGGTTGGTGGCGCTGTCGTCCACCACGAGGATCCGCTGGCCGCGTACGTCGGCGGGAACGACCCGCGGGACCTCGGCGGCGCGCGGTCGGGCGCCGAAGCGGGCGGTGAAGTGGAACGTGGTGCCCCGGCCGAGCTCGCTCTCGGCCCAGACTTCGCCCGCCATCAGGCCGACCAGGCGCTTGGTGATGGTGAGCCCAAGCCCCGTGCCGCCGTAGTGACGCGTGGTCGAATTGTCGGCCTGGGTGAAGGCTTCGAAGACACTCTCGAGCTTCTCCTTTGGGATGCCGATGCCGGTGTCGCTCACCAGGAAATGAAGGACCACTTGGTCGTCCGGCTCCGGCTCGAGTTCCACCCGCAGCACCACCTCGCCTTCCGGGGTGAACTTGATCGCGTTGCCGACGAGGTTGACGAGCACCTGGCGCAGGCGCCCCGGATCACCGATGAGCGCATCGGGTACCTCGGGGCGTACATCGCACAGCAACTCGACGCCCTGCTGGTAGGCCTCCAACGCCAGCGTCTTGAGCGTGGTGTCGAGGCTTGCGCGGAGTTGGAACTCGATCGGATCGAGGGCGAGCCTCCCGGCCTCGATCTTCGAGAAATCGAGCACGTCGTTGATCACCCCGAGCAACGTCTCCGCCGACTTCTGGGCGGTTTCGAGGTAGTCGCGTTGCTCCCGGGTGAGCGGGCTCTCGAGCGTGAGCTCGATCATGCCGACGACGCCGTTCAGCGGCGTGCGGATCTCGTGACTCATGTTGGCGAGGAACTCGCTCTTCGCCCGGCTGCCGGATTCTGCGCGGTCGCGCGCCTCGACGAGGTCCTGGTTCGCGGCCCTCAGCTCGGCGGTGCGCGCCGCGACTTCCTGCTCGAGATCATCCCGATGGCGGCGAAGTTGATCGTCTCGCTGCTCGATCTGCCCCAGCATCCCGTTGAAGGCGTCGATGAGCGTCCCGAGCTCGTCGTCGCCGTGCTTCGTGGCACGCGCCGCGTAGTTGCGGCGCTCCGTGACCTCGCGCGCCGCGGCGACGAGGTTCATCACCGGCTTGGCGACCACTCCCTGGAGCCGCGAGGACAGGATCAGCGCGACCAACGACGCGGCCAGCAGCACCAGGGCGGCGATGAGGGCGTAGCTCAGGAACCGCGACCGAATCTCTTCGAGGTCGGAGCGGATGTAGACGGTGCCGACCTGTTCCTGGTCGAGCCAGACGCGCCGCGACACGCTCACGAAGGACTGGCCGACGAGAATCTCGTCGCTCGGGCCGTGCAGGGGCCAGTCGCCCCGGCGCGGAGCTCCGCGCAGGTAGGTGGCGAAGGGTCGGCCGGCCCGGTCGTAGACGCACGCCGAGACGACGTGCTTCTGGACCTTCAGCGCGCCGAGCGCTTCCGTGGCGGCAGCGGCATCGCCGAACGTCAGCGCGGCGGTGCTGTTGGCACCGATCACTTCGGCCAAGATCGAGAGGTCGCGCCCCAGCTTCTTCCGAAATGTGAGGAGGTCGTAACTCGTGAAGGCGCCGCACGCGAGCAGCAGCGCCCCGATGCTGGTGAGCATCGCGATGAGCGTGAGCTTGTGGCGGATCGGGAGGTCCCGCAACGGTCGCATGCGTCAGGGCTCCTGGTGGACCACGATCTGGGCGAGGGCGAGGAGCTTGGCGCTGATCTTCAGCCGCGCCCGCTTGGCCTGCTCGCGGTTGATCTCGAATCGGACCTTGGAGTCCTCGAGCAGAAAATCCACCATGCCGCCCTGGGCCGCGAAGCCGACGGTGTCCGCCACGGTGAGCACGCTGGTGCCCCGAAGCGCATTCAGCACCTCCGGGATCCGTTTCTCATCGGAGCCGGCGATGAAGAGGATGTGGCAGTCGCGAGCGTCCGCGGGCCGCCGGATGCAGCGCACGAAGATCGACTTTCCATTGATGCTCTTCTGGCTCATGGTCGCGGCCAGCACGCTGGCGAGCTCGTCCTCGCCGAGGATCGCGAACGTAAACTGGTTCTGTTTCGAGAGCTGGGATGGCCACTCGATGAACTGGGCGATGTGGAAGAGCAGCTCGGCCTTGTCGTTCTGAACGTCCTGCGCCGCGGCCGGCGGTCCCAACGGGAACAGGGACACCATCACCGTCGCAAGCGAGGCGCCCCGCGCGACGCCGGCGCTGATGGGCCACCGTTTCGTGGCCGGGCCTGCTGTCCCGGTTGGTCTCAAGAGCGTCTTCTCTCGGTGGACATCCGCCAGGGCGCGGATATGGTGCTCCGCCCCCGGCGCACGGCGCGCCCGGTGGGTGATTCCTCTGGTTTCGGAAATCGAACCGCGACCCGGAAACGAACGGGGCGCGGTGCTCCCCTCGTTATCGACCGGTCGGCGAAGGGCCTTAGAGGTGTTTGGGGGCCGGACCCATGGCCGGGGATGTGGGGCGGCGCCAGGGGCCCACGAATGCGGGCGGGAAGCTGTCCCGAAGGGGTGGGCCCGCGGCTGGCGGGGCGGCCGGACACGTCGGTATAGTCGGCGGGCCTTTCGACCGGGAGGGGCGCCTTGGAAGCAATGTCCCAAGGCCGGCCCGCGTCCCACCCGAGCCCCGGTTCGTTTCTCGTGTTGGGGCAAGTCCAGGGAGTCCCGGATCCAGCGCCCGGGCGGAGCGGAGGGAGCACGGATGCACGGCGTCATCTTCTCGGAACTCCGGCGCTACGTGGAGACCCGCGTGGACCCCAGCGCATGGAAGAAGCTGCTCGAGGAAGCCCAGCTGCCGAATCGGATCTATCTGGCGACCCAGGTCTATCCGGACGCCGAGGCGGGAGCGATCGTGGGCGCCGCCTCCCGCATCACCGGCCAACCCGTCCCCGCCCTGCTCGAGGACTTCGGGGAGTTCATCGCCCCGTCCCTCTTGCGCATCTATCGCGCCCTCATCCCGCCGGACTGGAAGACGCTCGACGTGATCGAGAATGCCGAACGGACGATTCACAGCGTGGTTCGCGTCCGGCAGCCCGGTGCGTCGCCGCCGGAACTGCGGGCGACGCGGCCGAGCCGCAACGAGGTGATCCTCAGCTACAGCTCCGCACGAAAAATGTGCGGCATCGCGAAAGGGCTGGCGCGGGGGATCGCCCGGGAGTTGGGGGAGCGGGTGACGGTACGCGAGAGCCAGTGCATGTTGGAGGGTGCCCCGACCTGCGAGATTTCGATTCAGCGCTTGTGAGCGCGTTTGGCCCGCGGGCCGGTTTGAACCCAGCCCGGCCGGGCGTTGCCGGAGTCGGCGCGCCCCATTCGAGGCGCTTGCTGCGTTACGGGCCGCGGGAGCCACGGGACAGCGGCCAGCCCAGCTTCATCTCCCCGACGAGCAGCTCGGGCTCGCCGGTGTCGAGCGAGACCGTGACGGAGTATCGACCCGGCGCAACCGGCGCGTCGCACCTCCACGCGAACACCCGGAGCGCTCGCGGGAGCACCACCCTGGTGGCCAGCGTGCCCGAAGCGACCTCGACGCCGGTGGAATCCGTCACGGTGATCTCGCCGCTCGAGAATAGATGGCGGTCGCCGGAGTTTTGCACGTAGACGTCGACCGTGAACGACGAGTCGCCCAACGATCGGACGTCCATCCCGGTCAGCTGGGCGCGGGTCTGCTCGGCAGGGATGCGTGAAAGATAGAGTTGGGTGCCCAGTTCGGCGACGGCGCGTGGTCCAAACGAGACCTTGGACCGCCGGGCGGGACGCACCTCGCTGAGCAGAACGCCCCACCGTGTCGCCGGCCCCCCCGAGGGCAGATGCATGGTGAGGTGAACCCGCCCGGTCTGGGCCGGTCCGATCGAGAATTCCGCGGGCTCGAAAAGGACCAAACCCCGAAGTGACACGGGCGTTGTGCCGGCCGGGACCAGGTCCAGCTCGTCCGCCTGGTTCATCCGCCAGTCCGAGAGTCGCACGCGCACCACGACCGGGATCTGGCTCAGGTTCCGGATCGCCACGACCCGCGTCAGCCATTCGCCGGGCTTGACGGTCAGGTTGTACTCGACCGGATACGCCTGGGCGAGGATCTGTCCCGAGGCCGGCCGGACCGCCGCTCCCACAGCGACGATCCACGCCAGGCCGAGCAAGCGTCGCGTGGGCGGGGGCACGATGGCGGTTCGCCTCCGGGCGACGACCGCGTGAGTCAGCCTATGGGAAACCCTCGTCGTTCCACTGCCGACTGCGTCGTAGCCGATCAAGATGGTTCAAAGACGTTATCGGCGCCTCCTGCGCTTGGCTTGAGGAGACGACCCAGCCCGCGGGGGGGCGGCACCTGTCCGGTTCCAGATCCGCAAACCGCCTCTTACGCTGCGCCCGATTCGGCCGATAACTCCATGGCCGGGCACCCGGTTCTGGAGACCATGCTTCCGATGAACGGCACAGCCGCTCGCGACCCTTGGATGGATGAAGCCGAAGAGACGGGATTCGTGCGCGCTGCGCAGCACGGCGACCGCGCCGCTTTCCTGGCCCTGACGCGCTACTACCTGCCGTCCGTCTACCGGGTTGTCTATGCGCTCACCTGCTCGCGCGAAGACACTCTCGACCTGACGCTGGACACGTTTGCTCGGGCCTGGAAGGGGATCCAGTACCTTTCCTCCGGCCAACCGTTCTACGTCTGGATTACGCGCATCGCTCGCAACCTGTGCGTCTCCCACCAGCGCCGGCGAAGCTCGGCCACGGACGCCGACAGCGCATCCCCCGCCGACGAGCGACCTGCTGGCGAACCGGATCGGCAGTGTGCGCGCGCCTTCATGTCGCTCTCCTCCGCGCACCAGCATGCGCTGGCCCTACGCGTCGTGGAGCGGCTGAACTATCTGGAAATCGCGAAGACGCTGGACCTGTCCGTGGGTGGGGTGATCCAGCGTGTCTCGAGCGCACGGGCTGCGCTGCAAGGGCTTCTCTCCGGCACCGGGAAGGACGCGTCGTGAGGCACTTGACCCATCCCCAGCTGTGCGCCTACGTGGACCAGGAGTTGGCCGGCCCTTCGTTACAGCTCGTCCAGCGCCACCTCGGGCGGTGCGAAAGCTGTCACGCCGCGCTCGTGGCCCTGGAGGCCCAGGACGCGCGGCTGCTCCAAGTGATTGCCGAGACCCCGAGCGCCAGCTTGCTCGAGAGGATGCTCGACACGATCGCCGGACAAATCGCGGCGGAGAGACCGGGGAAACGCGGCAAGCCCTTGTTCAAGCGACCGTCGCCGGCGCCGCGGGCGGGCGCGGTCACACCTGCCGGGACGCGGGGGCCCGAGGCCGTGAAGCCATCGGCGGCCGCGACCACCCGCCCGGAGACTTGGTCTCCGGCGGAACCGATCGTCGCCGAGAAGCCCACTCCGGCCGCTCCCGAGGGTGGTCGGATCGAGCTTCCGGCGTCCGATCTCGACCCGCCGGTAGGGCCGGGTGAGCTGCCGGGACCATCGCTCGATCCGGAACCACCTCCGAAGCCGGTGATGAACGAAGATCACGATCCGCCCGAGACGCTGACGGCCAGGGCGGCGCGGCCATCGCCCGTGAATCCTGAACCGGTCGCGCTTCCCAGGCAGCCCCCGCCAACCATTGGGGCCCAGCCCTCCAGACCAGGGCAGACCGGTACCGCCTCCACCCCGGCCGCCAAACTCGGCGCCACGCTTCGTTCCACGCCGGACGCGAAAGAGCGGGCGCGATCGGTTTCGTCGGTGGCTCCCACACGGGCACGTTTCTCACCATGGTACGTCCTGCTCGGGGCGGCCTACATGATCCTCACGCTGCTGATCTGTGGGATGGCGTTCCGGCCCGACTTGGTGCCGTGGCTCCGCGGCGTCGGGGTTCGCCGGGATGCACGCCCGGCCCGATCCGCTCCAGCCGCACAAGTCGCGGTCGCTACGCCTTCCACGCCGGTCGAAGGGGCCGCGGTCCCAGGCCGGGTGAATCCGCCCGCGGACACGACGGCGCTCGTGAAGCCCCCGGCAGGCGTTCCGGAAGGGCTCGGCGCCAGGTCCGTCGTGCCCAGAGCGACGGTGGAGGGGCCGGTCCCGAGCTCCGAGCGGACCGGGCCCGCGTCCCGCGGGCCGACCTCTGCACGGCCATCGAGCTCCAGGGACTCGTCGCAGCACGGGGGCTCCGCGACCCGGGCCGCCTCGACGGCTGCGCCGCGCAAGCCGCTCGAATCGCCCACCTCCACCGAGATCCCGGTCTCGCTTGGGCTGCTGTGCGGCGAGGTCCGCGACCGGGAAGGCCGTCCCGTGGCCGGCGCCCAGGTGATGATGGCCGATCTGGGCGTGGTCCTGATCACCGATCGCTCAGGCCGTTTCTGCCTCGCCGCCCCAGTCGGAGATCGCACGCTCAGTGTGCTCGCCCTGGGATTCACGCCCCTCCACCAGCCGGTCAGCGTGCGCAAGCAGAACGCCGAGCTGGTGCTCACGCTGGATTCCGCCACCCCTTACCCGCTGCCGAAATGACACCCGCGACGGATCCAGCCGTTCTAAACCCGGCTATCCCCGCAGCCGATGACGCGGTGGAGCCATGCCGGCCATGAGGTCGGGTCCGGTTCTCTTCGGCCCGGTGAGGGCTGGGCGGCGGGCTGCACCACGGGGCCGAGGTGCAGGGCGCCGAGGTCGGACGGAACCGCCATGACCGAGTCGGACGACAGAATCATCAAGGAGTTCCTCCTCGAGAGCCACGAGAACCTCGATCGACTCGATCAGGATCTGGTGGTGATCGAGAAGGATCCCGCCTCGCCCGACCGGCTGGCCCGCATCTTCCGCACGCTCCACACCCTGAAAGGCACCTGCGGATTCCTCGGCTTCGGCAAGCTCGAGGCACTCGCCCATGGCGGCGAAACGCTGCTGGGGCGGCTGCGCGACGGCCAGCTCGCGATGACCGCGGCGATCGCCGACACGATGCTCGAGCTGGTGGACGCCGTGCGAGAGATCCTGGCCGCCATCGAGCGCTCGGGTTCGGAAGGGGACGCCGAGTACGGGGCGTTGCTCTCGGCTCTGCGGCGCGCGGCCGGTTCGCCCGATCCCCCGGCCGCCGACGTCCCCGCCCTCGCCTCCGCCGGAGCCGCGCCCGCCGCGGCCGTGCTCGCCCCGGCGGCCACCCCCAGGCTGTTCGACGATCTGATCGAGGTCGGCCGGCTCGACCCCGAGCAGGTTCGCGTCGCGGCTCGGGAGCAGGCCCGCGGCGACCCGCGCCGCCTCGGCGAGATCCTGGTCGACAAGGGTGTCCTCCAGCCCTACGAGGTGTTGGAGGCGCTGGTCAATCGCGGCGGTCCGCTGTCGGTCACGCGCAGCGCCATCCGGGTCGATGTCGCGCTGCTCGAGCGCCTGGTGAATCAGGTCGGGGAGCTGGTCCTGGTCCGCAACCAGATCCTGCAGTCTCCCGCGGCCCCAAATCACGCGCCGCCGTCGGCGACGTCCCAGCGCCTCGACGCCATCACCTCGGAGCTGCAGGAGACCGTGATGCGCGCCCGTATGCAACCGCTCCAGAGCCTGTGGGACGCGCTGCCCCGGCTGGTGCGGGACGTGGCCCTTTCGTGTGGCAAGCGCGTGCGTCTGGAAACCCAGGGTGGAGATACCGAGCTCGACAAGACGCTGCTCGAAGCGATCCGGGATCCACTGGTGCATCTGGTGCGCAACGCCATCGACCATGGGATCGAGGTTCCGGAGGCCCGGGTGCTGGCGGGGAAGGCACCGGAGGGAGTGGTCCGCGTGCGGGCGTTCCACCACGGCGGGCAGGTCCACATCGAGGTGTCCGACGACGGCACCGGGATCTCGGTGGAACGGGTCCGCCAGCGTGCACTGGAAAACGGGCTGGTGAGCCCGGAGCGCGCGCCGCGCATGCGCGACGCCGACTGGCTCGACCTCGTCTTCCTGCCGGGGTTCACCACCGCCGACCGGGTCACGACCCTTTCGGGACGCGGCGTCGGGATGGACGTGGTCAAGACCAACCTCGAGCGGATCGGCGGGGCGATCGAGATCCAGAGCCGCCCCGGGCTGGGCACCACCTTCCAGCTCGGGATCCCGCTCACGCTCGCCGTGATTCCGGCGCTGTGCGTGGGGAGCGGCCGAGACGAGTACGCCCTTCCCCAGGCGAGCCTGCTGCAGTTGGTGCGAACCGGGCGTAGCGGCTCCCGGCCCGCCGTCGAATGGGCCCAGGACACTCCGGTCTACCGCCTCCGCGGCCGCCTCGTGCCGCTGGTGTTCCTGCGGGAGATCTTGCAGGGGAAGCCCCCCGGCCGAGCCGGCGTCGGCGGGGCGCTGAACATCGCGATCCTGCAGGCCGACGGCCCGCGCTTCGGTCTGGTGGTGGACGAGATCCGCGACACGCGGGAGATCGTCGTCAAACCACTCTCCCGGCTGCTGCGCCACGCGGTGCTGTTCGCGGGAGCGACCGTCGGCGGCGACGGCCGCGTCTCGCTCATCCTCGACGTGCAGGGGATCGCGCGGGCCGCGGGGCTGACCGGCGAGAAGGACCCGACAGCCCCGGAAGACGGGCCGCCTGCCCCGCCCTCGGAACCATCCGCCGCGCCGCGGCCGCTGGTCCTGATGGAGATCGGCGCCGGACGCCGAGCCGCGATGCCGCTGGCGGACGTCGCCCGCCTCGAGAATCTCCGGCCCGCGGACGTCCAGCGCATCGGGGACTGCCTGGCGATGCAGTACCGGGGAGAGATCCTCCCGCTGGTGCCGGTCGCGGACGTGCTGGGCGAGGAGAGGCCGGCCGCCGCCGGGTCGAGCGCCGGGGTCGTCGTCGTCCTCTCGCATCCCCTGGAAGCCGTGGGTCTGGTGGTGGAGCGTGTGATCGACATCGTCGTGGCGAGCGTTCCGTCGATCGAAACCCCCGGCCCCCGCCCGGTCCTCGGCACCGTGCTGCTCGGGGGCCGCCTCACCGAGATGCTCGACGTTCCGGCGCTCGTCGGCCGGGCGCGAGCGCAGGGCCTGATCCTGTCCCCGATCGAGGTCGCGAGGTAGCCCATGCGCGCCCCGCGCCCGGTATGCACGTTCGCGCTGGGAGACCTGCTGTTCGGCGTCGAGGCCATGCGGGTGGTCGAGGTCACCCGCCGCCACGCGCTGGCTCCCATGCCCCTCGCGCCGCGCGCCGTGCGGGGTCTCATCAACCTGCGCGGCCGGATCCTTCCCGCGGTCGATCTGCGGGGCTGCCTGGGCCTCGATCCCATCCCGGCCGGCGAGGGGCCGATCCTCGTGATCCGGTGTTCGGAGGGTGACTTCGGACTGCTGGTGGACGAAGTCCGCGACGTGCTGATGCTGGACCCTTCGCTCATCGAGCCGCGCCCGGCCCACGCCCGCGGCAGCACGGCCGAGCTGGTCGAAGGCGTCTGCCCCCTGCTCGACCGCCTGCTGCTGCTCCTCGACGTTCCGCGCGTGCTGCGCGTCGCGTTCTTCGAGTCCACCGCTCAACCGGCCGGCGCCGGAGGCGCCAGCGTCTCATCCAGGAGGGATCTGCCGTGAAACTCACCATCCGCCACCAGCTCACCGGCCTGGTGCTGCTGTCGTTCGTGACGACGGCCGCTTTTGGGCTCTTCGCGCACCTCACGATGCGCGCGGTCCAGATTGACGGCCCGCACTATCGGCGCATCCTCCAGGGTAAGGAGGTGGTCGCCGACGTGCTGCCTCCCCCGGCCTCGCTGCTGGAGCCGTACCTGGTCGCGACTCAACTGGCGGACGCCGACGACCGGCGCGATGCCGAAGCGCTGGTCCGTAAGGCCGGCCTGCTGGAAGACGACTTCGAGCGCGCTCATCGGCTGTGGGCCGGCACGCTCCCCGAGGGGCCGCTGCGCCTGGCCGTGGCCGAAGCCCATCGCCCGGCGTTCGAATTCCTTCGCGCCGTCCGGGATCGACTGGTCCCCGCCGTCCTGGCGGGTCGTCGCGAGGAGGCTCGCTCGATCGTGCAGGGCGTGCTGCGCGCCCGCTACGAGGAGCACGCGCGCGCGATCGAGCGGGTCGTGTCGCTGGCCCGGGCCCGCGTGGCCGCAGACGAGCTGGCGGCCACGAACCTGGTCCGCGACCGCGCGCTCGGGATGCTCGCCGTGGGCACCCTGCTGGCGGGCCTCTCGCTGGCGTTCGGGTTCGTCATCGCGGGACGGATCGTACACGGCCTCCACGACGTGCGGCGCATCGCCCAGCGCATGGCCGCTGGTGATCTCACCGTTCACGCCCGCGTCGCCCGCCGCGACGAGCTCGGGGAACTCGCCGAGGCCACCAACGCGATCGCGGAGTCGCTCGATGGCGTGCTCTCCCATCTGGCACAGCGGGCTTCGATGCTGGCGAACGCCTCGGGTGAGCTGTCGTCGGTGAGCGACCAGATGAGCGCTACCGCCGAGGAGACGTCGAGCCAGGCCAGCATGGTCTCGGCCAGCGCCGAGCAGGTGACCCGCGGCACGCAGACCGTGGCGGTGGCGGTCGAGCAGATGACCGCGAGCATCCAGGAGATCGCGAAGAGCACCAGCGACGCGGCCCGCATGGCGACCCACGCCTCGAGCGAGGCCCAGGACGCCAGCGCGACCGTACGCAAGCTCGGAGCCAGCAGCGTCGAGATTGGCAACGTGGTCCGCGTCATCAACGACATCGCCGAGCAGACCAACCTGCTCGCCCTCAACGCCACGATCGAGGCCGCACGGGCCGGCGAAGCCGGCAAGGGGTTCGCGGTCGTCGCCAACGAGGTCAAGGAGCTCGCCCGGGAGACCGGGCAGTCAACCAAGGACATCGCGCAGCGCGCGGAGGCCATCCGGGCCGACACCGGCGCGGCGATCACCGCGATCACGCAGATCAGCGATCGCGTGCTCCAGATCCGAGACATCTCGAACACGATCGCCACTGCCATCGACGAGCAACTGGCGACCATGGCGGAGATCGGACGCAACCTCAACGAGGCGGCCCACGGCAGCGGCGAGATCAGCAGGGGCGTGATGTCGGTGGCGCAGGCGGCCAAGGAGACCGCCGCCGGCTCGGTCAGCACCCAATCCGCGGCCGGCGAGCTGGCGCGCATGGCCACGGAGCTGCGCCGGATCACCGCCGGCTTCAAGCTCTCTGCCGACGCGGCCCCCGCGCCACACGACGTCGCGGGCAGGCGCGCTCGCCGCCCGCTGGACCTTGCCCGCGCCGGTCGCGAAACCGACGGCGAGCGCCGCGAGGCCGCCTAACCCAGGAGGGGAACATGAAAGCGCTGGTAGTCGACGACTCCCGGGCCATTCGCGCGATTCTCGGCCAGCAACTCACGTCACTGGGCTTCGAAGTGGCTGAGGCGGCGACCGGGATGGAGGCCCTGACGGTACTCCATCGGCTGGGCCCGGTGGGGCTGGTGCTGCTCGACTGGAACATGCCGGAGATGGACGGATTCGAATTCCTGCGTCGGGTGCGCGAGGATGAGCATTTCCAGGACGTTCCGGTGGTGATGGTCACGACCGAGAGCGAGCTGGCCCAGGTGTCGCGGGCGCTCGAAGCGGGCGCCAACGAGTACCTCATGAAGCCGTTCACCCGCGAGGCGCTGCTCGAGAAGCTGGTCCTCCTCGGGCTCGATCCCGGCGAGGCGGCGGCGTGACCCAGGACGACGCGCGACGGGTCAGGGTCCTCATCGTCGACGACGCACCGACGGTCCGCAGGCTCCTCACGGAGGTGCTCTCCGCCGACCCCGAGCTGCAGGTGATCGGGGCCGCGCGCGACGGGCGCGAGGCGCTCGCCCGGATGGGCGAGTCGAAGCCCGACGTGGTGGTCCTGGACGTGGCGATGCCGGAGATGGACGGGCTCGAGACGCTGGCGGAGATGCGCCGGCGGGGTCTTCGCATCCCCGTCATCATGTACAGCTCGCTCACCCGCCGTGGCGCCGCGGCCACGCTCGACGCGCTGGCGCTGGGCGCCAGCGATTACGTGGCCAAGCCGAGCGGCGCGCACCTCCGCGCTTCGGTCGAGCAGGCCCGGCGTGACCTCACGCCGCGGATCCTCGCGCTCGGCCGGCGTGCCGCCGGGCTGCGCGGCAAAGCCGTCGAGAGAGAGATCCCGACCGCCGCCGCGACGGTCGTGGTTCCCCCAGCGATCCCTCCGGCGCGGGCGGACATCGTGGCGATCGGCGCCTCGACGGGCGGGCCCAATGCCCTGGCCGAGATCCTGCCAGCCCTCACGCCCGAGCTTCCGGTGCCGATTCTCATCGTTCAGCACATGCCGCCGCTCTTCACCCGACACCTGGCGGAACGTCTCGATGCCAAGTGCGCGCTGCGCGTATCCGAAGCCGCCACGGGGGTGCGGCCGCGCCCCGGCGAGGTGTGGATCGCCCCGGGCGGACACCACATGGTGCTCGGCCGCGACGAGGAGGGCGTCCGCATTCGCCTTCACCAGGGTCCTCCGCAGCACTCCTGCCGCCCGGCGGTGGACGAGCTGTTCGGCTCGGTGGCGGAGGTGTGCCGGGCCGCCGTGCTGGCGGTGTTGCTCACCGGCATGGGACAGGACGGGCTCGCCGGCTGCCGTCGGATCCGGCTGGGTGGCGGGCAGATCCTGGCGCAGGACGAGACCACCAGCGTGGTGTGGGGAATGCCCGGGCGCGTGGTCGCGGCCGGGCTCGCCGACGCCGTGTTGCCGCTGGGGGCCCTCGGGGGAGAAATCGAACGGCGCGTGCAGGCGCAGAGGAAGCGGCGGCCGAGCGCCGCCTGAAGCCATGCGGGCGGAAAGGGCCTCGTTGAGCGTCAACGATTTCACCTACGTGCGGCAGTTGCTGTTGGAGCGCGCCGGCATCCTCCTGGAGTCCGGCAAGGAGTATCTGGCGGATGCCCGGCTCTCCGCCCTCTCGCTCACGGAGGGGTACGGGTCGATCGGCGAATTGCTCGACCGCGCCCAATCCGAGCGCGACTTCGGCCCGCTCCAGCGCAAGGTGATCGAGGCGATGACGATCACCGAAACCTCGTTCTTCCGCGACCTGCATCCGTTCGAAGCCCTGCGCCGTCACATCTTTCCGCAGGTGCTGGCGGCCCGGGCCTCCGAGCGCACGCTCAACATCTGGTGCGCGGCTGCGGCGAGCGGTCAGGAGCCCTACAGCGTCGCGATGGTGCTCCGCGAGCATTTTCCTCAGCTGGCGGGGTGGAAGGTCCTGCTGCTGGCGAGCGACATCTCGGAGTCGATGCTGGCGCGGGCGCGCGCCGGCGCCTTCAGCCAGATCGAGATCAACCGCGGGCTTCCCGCCGCCCACTTGGTCAAGTACTTCCGCAAGCAGGAAAACGAGTGGTTCCTGTCGGAGGACGTGAAGCGCATGGTGGAGTTTCGGCGCATCAACCTCACCGGCCCCTGGCCGATGATGCCGCCCCTCGACATCGTGTTGATGAGAAACGTGCTGCTGTACTTCGACGTCGACACCAAGCGAACGATTCTCGAGCGCGTCAGCCGCGTGATGAGACCCGAGGCCGTGCTGTTCCTCGGCAGCGGCGAGACGACGCTCAACCTGGTCGAGCGGTTCGTGCCCGTGCCATTTGGCAAGGCGATCGGGTATCAGCTCGCCTCGACCGACACCCGACGACCATGAACCGGGCCCCAACGGTCCGCAACGAGGAGGTGACTCAGTGAACCCCACCATTCCCCTTCAACAATGGCTCCAGGTGCTCCAGGAATCGACCCAGGAGGTCGCCCGCTCGGGGCTGCGCTTCGACGGCACGGTTCCGGCCGACGCGGCCGCCCAGGCGGGCCGCCCTGGGGTCTACATCGCGATCTTCAGCGAGTCGGCCTCGCTGCACGTGGGACTGACGACGACCCCCGATGGATGCCGCGTGCTGGCGAGAAGTCTCCTCGGTCTTCGCGAGAGCGCGTCGCTCTCCGACGGCGAGGTGGTCGACGCGGTCAGCGAGCTGGTCAACATCGTCGCGGGCAAGGTGAAGTCGCGGTTGGCCGAGCACGACTCGAGCCTGAGGCTGGGGCTGCCCTTGTTCGTGCAGGGCCAGATCCAGGTGACCGAGCTCATGGAAAGGGCGACGGCCGACGTGCGGATCGGCCCCGTGGACTGCCAGCTCCAGGTCTACCGGAATCCGCGCAGGCAGGAGGCGGAGAAAGCGGCGTAGGGGTCCGCGTCGGGGGCTTGACTCCAGTGGAGGGCTACGGCCGGCGGGTTATTCGGTGAGCGGGTAACCCGTGGCCCCCGGCAGCCGCCCGTCGATGCTGAGCACGCGCACCGATCGGATTCCGGGCGTGTCGGCGGATATCAGCGCCACAGCGCCCCGCGACGACGCCACCAGCGCCAGCGCCTCCTCGTCCGAATGGAACACGCGGGGCTCCGCTGGGAGCTCGCCTTGGAAACATCCTCTCGATGATGTAGCGGCGAAGCAGCGTCTCTCGCACGCGGTAGATCTTCCGGAGCAGAAAATCCCGGGCGGGTAGGCCGTTGGCTGGCAGCAGGAGGCCCACCGGGCGGCCCGATTTCCATGCCATGGTCTTGAAAGTGAAGAGCCGCCATACGTCTTCCCGCCGAAGGTCGGTCACCGGCACGTCGGCGCTCGTGATCAGAGCGAAGTCGCCGGACCTGGAGGCCGCAGCGGGACGGTCGGAGGCCGCGATCGCCAGGCCGACGAGCAGGGCGAGTCCCGGGCGAAGACCGCGCCGGGGATCAGAACGCGAAGGCCGACTGCACGGCGAAAACATGAATGGCTCCCGTCGGTCGGTCATCATGGCGATACTCGACCTTGATCGTGTTGGCGTGGCTCACGGCGTACCGAACGCCGGCGAGCACGCGCGTCAGATCGGTGTCCATCCCGGCAAAGAAGAGATCACCCGGGTCGAAGTCGATCTGGTCGACGCCTGCGTAGGGGGTCCAGTCGCCCAGCGTGATCCCGGCGACGGCGTAGCCGGCGAGGTGATCGAATACCAGTCCGCTGACGCGATCCTCGTGATGAACGCGCGTGGCCTCGGCGATCAACTCGACGGCGGGGTCGCGGTAGACGAAATGGGCCCCTGGGATGAGCTCGCGGATCTCACCCTCGCGACCCGGAACGGTCGGTTCTGCCGGGATCAGATCGTGGTAGATGGAAGGACCCAGGCTCACGCTCCGTGCACCACTGCGGGTGAGCGAGAGCTTCAGCGCGAGCGCCTTTTGCCGGTTCAGGTCGGAGACGCCCTGGACGGCATCGGGAATCGGCCCGCGCCCATTGGCGAGGTTACCGACGTAATCCAGGTCCCAGCCCGACATGGGAAACCGCCCGCTGACCTCGATGCCGACCGAGTGGACGGGAAGAATCCCGCCGTCGTCCTCGAACTTGAGCGCCTGGGGGCGATCCACCGTGGGCTGGAGGAGCTTGCCGTGATGGTACTCCTCGTTCCATTACCCGAGGGCCGTGTGGGTCCGCCCGGCGACGATCCGGAGGTGGTCCGAGATCCTGTACTTGAGCGCGACGCGCTCGACGTCGACGCCCCAGGCGCCGTCGTCTCCCTGCTCGAACACCGCCTCTCCCAGGAAGGACAGATTCTCGGCAATGCCTGAGATGATGCAGAGGTCGAACTGGCCGAGCGAGAAGCCGTCTTGACTTGGGGTCGAGTCGCTCCGCTCCGAGCTGAACCCCACGTCGGCGAAGCCGTGGATCGTGAAGCTGGGCGTGAACGGCTCCGGGTTGGTAGCCGCCTGCGCGCCTGCCGCGTGCCCGTGGGCCCCCTCTTCGGCTCGTGCTGCCGGGCGCCACGAGATCAGAGCCAGCGCGACCAGCCACGTGGTTCGACCCAGGAGTCGGTGGGCCAGGCCGGGGCGCGAACCGACGCGATGCCCCCGCCGGCCCGTGGCCGTCCGATGGTCTCCTGCCACGATCCGTGTCATCATCGCCCTAAATCGGATCGTCGGCGGGCCCGCTTGAGGCACAATTCGACTGGGATGGACGCGGCCCGCGAGGCCCCCGGGTCGGCGGTCTCGGCCGCGGCGCAACCAAGCCGAGCCGCGGGAATGGATCAGCGAGCGACGAAGCCCAAGGCGTCCTTCCGCCAGCGCGCGACCACGGTATAGCGCAGTCCCAGGGTCGCGGCGATCTCGCCGCATCGTGCCTCGGGCCCGAATGTCCATACCCGGGGATGACGTCGCGAGAACTCGGCCAGTGAGTCACGCGTCACCAGCACCGCCCTGACGCGGGCGGGGTCGTCGAATGCCGGCTCGCGCGGCACCTCGAGCAACCGCACCGTCTCGCGCAGGTAGAACGGCAGCCCGGCGTTGAAGTCGGCGATCTCCACCACCGGCTCTCCCGGCCCGCGGCTCTCGGCCAGTACTCGCACCACCTGACGCGGCGAGCCGAGCGCCGCATCGTGAGGCGACAGCGCCACCAGCAGCGCGCTGTACGCGAGCGTCAGCGGAGGGCCCGCCCGCTCCGGTCGTGCGCGAGCCAGCCACAGCGCGGCGAGCCCGAACGCCATCGCCCCGATCGCGCCGGGCAACGCGATCGACCCGGGAAGCCGCGGCTCGTGGCCGAGCAGCCAGCCGAGCCACGCCGAGCCGGGTGGGAGCGCGGTCACGAGTATGGCCAAGATCGCAACCACCGGCACGAGCGCCGTGATCCGGCGGGCCACCCGAGCTTCGATGCCGCGCGCCGCCAACAGGGCGGCGGCCGGCAGGCAGGGCAGCACGTAGGCCGGCAGCTTCGAGCCCGAGAACGACAGGAACACCACCGGGGCCACAAGCCAGCTCAGCAGGAGCTGGGCCTCTGGGTTCCTGCGCTCCCGCCAGGTGCGCGCGATCCCCGCCACCAGCGCCGCGGTCCAGGGCAAGGTGCCCAGCGCCATGACGCCGAGGAAATACCAGGGAGGGCCGCCGCGCTGATGCTCGGTGGTCGCGAAGCGTTCCCACACCTGATTGCCGAGCAGGTAGGAGAGCAGCCCCGGTGTGCGCAGCGCCATCATCAGGTACCAAGGAAGTCCGATCGCGCCGAACCACAACCAACCCCGCGGCGGGCCGAGCCACTCCAGCACGCCACGGTCGCGGCGCCACAGGGCGACCAGCAGAACCGGCAGCGCGGTGTGCACGAACACCACCGGTCCCTTGGCCAGGAAGCCGACGCCGAGGGCGGCGATCGCCCACGAGGAGGGGGCAAGCGCCCAGTATGCGCCGACCGCGGCGGCGAGGAACGGATCCGACGCCAAGGCGCGCCCGAGCGTGACGAACAGCAGCATGGTGCCGAGCACCCAGATCGCGACCCCGGGAGTGACGCCGAAGCGGCGCCGCCGCGCCGTGAGCCCGACCGAAGCCAGCAGAACGATCGAAGCCAGCGCCACCGCAAGCCGCGCCCCCGTCGCTTCGTCGCCGAGGGCCGACATGCCGAGCGCCGTCGCCCAGTAGGCGAGCGGAGGCTTGTGGAAGTGGGAGAGGCCATCGAGCCGGGGCCTCAGCCAGTCGCCCGAGACGCGCATCTCGCGCGCGATCTCGGCGTAGCGCGTCTCGGTCGGCTCGAGCAGTCCATAGATCCCCAGCGTCGCGAGCAGCGAGAGCCCGATCACCGCCAGCGCCACCCCTGGTCGGTCAGCCCTCTCGACGGTCATCGAGCCGCCTCCTCGGCTCAGGCGGCAGCCTCGCCACGCCGGATGCCGAGGTTGCGGGCGTAGATCAGGAGCCCTGCCAGTTGCCCGAGCGCGAACACGGGGTCGCGCTTGTGCACCGCGTAGGCCAGCAGAGCCGCGCCGCCGAGCAGGCTCAGATACCAGAAGGCGGTCGGGATCACCACCCGCCGCGAACGCTCGGAGGCCAACCACTGGACCAGGAACCGCGAGCTGAACATCAGCTGGCCTGTGAAGCCGATCACGTACCAGCCGGCGGGGGAGCGAAACCATTCGTTCATTTCGTCACCTCACGAACCTCGTAACGGAGCAGCCGGGACTTGAGCCATCGCACGCCCACCAGGTCGTAGAGCCCGCGCCACAGCCGGTTCGACACGCCGTACTTGGAACGGCCGTGGCGGCGCGGGCGGTGGGAGACCGGGATTTCCGTGAGTCGCGCGCCCCGGAACACGCACAACGCCGGCAGGAACCGGTGGGCGCCGACGAACCACGGCAACCCCTCGAGCGTCTGTCGTCGGTAGGCCTTGAAGGAGCACCCGATATCGGTGACCGGGTCGCCCAGCACCGTGCGCCGGACGGCGTTGGCAATCCCCGAGGAAGCGCGGCGCAGCCACTTGTCCTGCCGGTGCCGGCGGATGCCCGAGACCACGTCGGCGCCGTCGAGCGCTTCGAGCAGGCGCGGCAGGTCGGCAGGGTCGTTCTGGAGGTCGGCATCCAGCGTGACGACCACCTCGCCGCGGGCGCGCGCGAGCCCGACCGCGAGCGCCGTGCTCTGCCCGCGGTTCTGGGCCAACAGCACCGGCACGATCGACGGCTCGCGCCGGGCTTGGTCGAGGATGCGCTCGGCGCTGCCGTCGTCGCTGCCGTCGTCCACCCATATGATTTCGTAGCCGACCGCGACTTGGGCCAGCACCGGGCGCAGCTCGGCCAGCAGCGGCTCGAGGTTGTCGAGCTCGTTGTACACCGGAATGACGATGGAGATTCTGGGCATCGGAGCTCGCGGGGTGGGGCGCAATCGAACCAGATTGGCAGAGCCGAGCGGATTTCGCTAGCTCGGCCGAGGATCCCGCTCGGTCGCTGCGCCCTCGCAGTGACGGTCGTCGCAGTAGGGCGGCGTCGAGGTGGCCTTGCAGCCGCACCAGCGCACCGGTCCCGGGGCGTCGACGTCCACGATCACCGGCTCGAGGCCCGTCCCGGCGTGCGATCCGTCACAGTAGGGCTGGTAGCGGGAGCGGCCGCAGCGGCACCAGGCCACCGGACCCGGGGTCTCCTGAATCTCGTAGGGGCCATGTCGCGGAGAAGCCGCCGGCTCGCCGGGCTCGATCATGCGGGCAGTGTGCCGTCCGATGCCCGAGATGTCCACCCGCAGCCGAGGACCGTGGGCGGGCGGGACGTCCAAGCGCGCGAGGCTCTTCGGTCGATCCGCATCGCGTCTTTCGGGGGCGAGATTGAGTCGCGCCGCATCGCTGTGCTACAAGGCGATCGACGTGCCACGACCTCACGGAGGAGGCATGCTCGTTTCCGCGCGGCCCATCGCTGGCCGTCGCGGCCGCCCGCGGGCGTCTCGTCGGCGGCGGAGCAGGGCCCTCGAGCAGCTGGTGCTGGATCTCGGCCCGCTCGAGCGGCGCTGGCGCTTCTCGCGTTTGGTACTCGGCTCGCGCCATGCCCCGCGCATTCGGGAACGTCTCGAGTTCGTGCGCGGCTTCTTTCCCGAAATCGATTCGCTCACCATTGGCGTCGGTCTGGCGAAGAAGCGTGGGGTGCTGGGATGGGGATCCTTGGATCCCGATGCACCCGCCGTGTGGGTGCGCCCGCGACTGCTGGACTGCTTTACCATCGCTCACGAGTTCACTCATTTGCTCCAGGCGCGCGGGCTGGTGCCGCGCGGCGAGCGGGCGTGCGATCTCTGGGCGCTGGCACGCTCCCCGCTGTTGGTGGATCGCTCGCCGGGCTACCTGGGCTTGCCGGCGGGGCTCCGCAAGCTCCGCCGGCTCGACGCGCGGCAAGCCGCCCTGCTCCACGAGATGGCCAACCAAGCCCTGGCGGCGCGCGGCCGTGGCGAGCGCCACTACCTGCGGCGCTTCGAGCGCGATCTGGCCCTGGCGTGGAAACGGATGGACCGAGGCGTTCCCATCCCGGGAGTCGAGGGTCGCCAACGAGCCCCTCGCCGGACCGGCTTGAAGCCCGCTCCTGCGGGTGACATGCTGGGATCCACGAGCCCGATGACCGAGTGCGACCCTGAGGCTTGAGAGAAGGCCCCGACCCGCCATGGACGATTCGACGCACGACCCCATCCATCTTCACCACCCGGCCGGACCGGGGGTGGGCCGTCGGATCCAGGTGGTGGCGGCGGTGGTCACGCGCGAGGGGCGCCTGCTCCTCACGCGACGTCCGCCGGGAGGACCGCTCGGCCTCCAGTGGGAGTTCCCCGGCGGGAAGGTCGAGGACGGCGAGAGCCCCGAGCACGCGATGGTGCGCGAGATTCACGAGGAACTAGGGGTGAATGCACGGCCCAAGGGAGTGATCGAGGTGGAATCGCACGACTACCCGCATGGCCTCGAAGTCGAGATCCTTTTCGTTCGCTGCGATCTCGATTCCTACGATTTCCAACCCGGTCCCGGCGTCCACGAGCTCCGCTGGTGGGTCCCGAGCGAGATCGACCTCGAGCAGGTGCTGGCCGCGGATCGCGAGTTCCTGAGGTCCTGGGGGCACGGCGAGACGCGCTCGAAGGGACCGGCGCCCTCCTCGACTCGATGAGCGTCCTAATCCTCGACCAAGCCGGCACGGCGCTGCCGGAAGGTCTGAGCTTCTTCAAGCCCGGCTGGTGGGTGGTCCACGTGCTGGCGGTGGTCCTGGTTTTTTCCTACGGATACCGTAAGGGCCGCGCCCACGAGCGACGTGCCAGGCGCCTCGAGGAGGTACGCCGGAACGCCGAGACGATGCGCGGGGCGGGCTCGCGCCCCGGTGGTGCCCAGGCGACGGTGAGTCGCGCCACCGATCAGGATTGACAGGTTCGACTCCGCGGCCCGGGAAGTGGTTCAGGGCCGCACCGGAAGGGCCCTGTCTCACGAGCCTGCGCTCGGGGCGGCAGGGCCCGATTCCGTCCGCCCTTTCCCTTCAAACCCTCCTGGCCCCAAGCCGATAACGTGGGGTAATGGACTTCAATCTTCAGCCCACCTTTGGTGGGGCCGTCCTGGCCGCCATGGCGGTGGCCGGCGGAGGGCCGCTGTTCGGCGAGGGGCTCCGTGTCCTGCGCTTGGGGAGGGCCATGGCCCGCCTCGAAGAGTCCCGCCTCGGCGACACGCCGAGCGGGTTCGTGCGGACGCGGGGGCGCGTCGCGCTCGAGGCTCCGCTGTTCACTCCGCTTTCCGGTAAGCCGTGCGCGGGATTTCGGATCGAGGTCGGTGGCCTGGGTCACCACCCGCTCGCCGCGATCGAGGAGCGCCGGCCGTTTCGCTTGGCCGACCGAGGCTTCGTCGCTCGGGTCGCCGGTGGCTGGAGTCCTTCGAGCTTGCCGATCCTCGAGCGCCGCGAGGTACCGGGGCGCGACACGCTGCCCACCGGACTGGCCGCGCTGCTCGCCCGCTCGGCCGAGGCCCGTTGGCTGCGGCGCACCGGCGTGACGTTGGTGCTCACGGAGCGCGCGCTGCTCGCCGGGGAGGAGTGCCACGTGATCGGGCAGGCCCGCCCGTGCCGTCCCTTCGAGATCGAGGCAGAGCCGGAGCTTCTCAAGACCGGCACCGACGGCGGTACCTACTCCTCCGCCCTCGAGCCCGGGACCAACGGCTCGGACGTGGCCCTCGACGGCGATGGCTCCGCGATCTGGACCCGCACCCGCGCCGGTCGACACACCGATTCGCTTCGCGACTCGGAGCCCGACTTGTGGATCGACGGCGGGGGCCACCTCGACTTCCTCTACGTTTCGGACCGCGCGCCGGGGGCGCGCGACCTGGCGCTGCCTTGGATCCGCTCGATCGGGCTGGTCCTGGGTCCGGCCCTGAGCCTGGGGGGCCTGATCTACCTGGCCAACGCCGCGGACCACCTGCGCACCGCAGGTAGACCGTAGTCGGGACGAACACCTCATGAGTCGTCCGGGCCGGGACCCACGATGATCGACATTCGCTTCGCGCTGGCGGCGACGGCTGCGCTCGGAACGGGCCCGATCGTTTTCGGTCGCGGGTTTCGCCACCTGCGTACCTGTCGGCTGATCGAAAACACCCCCGCGGCGCGCATTCGCTCCATGCCCATGGGTCTGGTCGAGATCAACGGTCAGGTGATCCCGCGCAGCACCGTGGTGGCGCCGTTCTCGGGCCAGCCGTGCGCCTACTGGGAAGTGGACATCTCGGTGCGCGGCCGCCGCCGCGGGGGCTGGACCGTGGTCCACCGCAATCGCTCCGGCCACCCGTTCTACTTGCGCGACGAGACCGGGCTCGCCCTGGTCTACCCGCACGGCGCCGACTGCCGGATTCGCTTCGAGACCGAGGAGGAATGTCTTGGGCTCAACCTGCCCGACTGCTACGCCGATTATCTGAAGCAGAACCCGTCCGTGCTCACTCCCGTGATCCGGCTCTCGACGATGCGTTTCCGGGAACGCAAGCTCGAGGAAGGCCAGCGCGTCTACGTGCTCGGGACCGCGGTGCCACGGTCGCGCGAGGTCGTGATCTCGGAGGGAGATTCGCTGGCCGCCACCGGCACCGACGATCGCCGCGCCTCGCGGCTGCGGTCGCTGGACGCCGACCTGGACGCCGTGGTGAGGCAAGGGGAGAACGAGGGCACGTTCCTGATCAGCCAGGAGTCGGAGCGCGACCTGGTGCTGGGCCTCCGCTGGAAGGCGCTCGGCTTGATCGGTGGCGGGCCGGCGTTGACGTTGTTGGGACTCGGCTACTGGCTCGCTGTGCTGTCGGCGGGGCGGATGCCCCGCTGATCCCGAGCGAGCCTGACGACCCCGGTGGGGGAGGAGTGCCATGCATCTGGGCGAGATCTTTTGGACCATGCTGATTGGCTTCGCGCTGGTCGGAGCCCTCGGATATTGCTTGTCGATCTACAACGGGTTGGTGGCGCTCCGCAACAACATCGCCCGCTCGTGGGCCAACATCGATGTGCTGCTCAAGCAACGCCACGACGAGCTGCCGAAGTTGGTGAAGACCTGCGAGGGCTACATGCAACACGAGCGCGCGGTATTCGACAAGTTGAGCGCCGCGCGCGGCGCGCTGCTCGAGGCCAAGACCTTCGCCGAGCGCACCGGGGCCGAGGGCCGGCTGAGCCGGGCGCTCGGGCAGCTCTTCGCCGTCGCGGAAAGCTACCCCGATCTCAAGGCCAACCAGTCCTTCATCCAGCTTCAGAACCGGATCAGTGACCTCGAGAACCAGATCGCCGACCGGCGCGAGTTCTACAACGACACCGTCACCACCTTTAACACCCGCATCCAGCAGATTCCCGACCGCTTCGTCGCCGATTGGCTGACCTGCAAGCCGGCGGAGCTGTTCCACGTCGAAGAGGAGGACCGGGCGGACGTGGAGATCCGGTTCGAGCAGGCGGGGGCGATGGACGGCAAGGTGGCGTAGCCAAGCGCCTTCCGGTCCTTACCGGGGAGGCCCGATGGAGGACCGACCGCTTCGGCCAACCGACCGCATCGGTCTTTGATCGAGTGCGACCGTCTGGTAGTCTCTCGCGCCGACGGCCGCCACCGCCTCGCCGGAAGAGACGGTGCCCCGACCGAAGCGATGCTCCTCGGGTTCGAAGTCATGGGAGAGCCATGACCGGTACTTCGGATCGGTTTGCGAAGTCGCTCCGTTCGAGCCTCACACTCCTCACCCTCGCCACGTCTGCGCTCCTTCCGCCGCGCGACGCGGCCGCTTCCACTACGGTCATCGTCCCCACGACCGCGGCCAACATTCCCTACTCCGGCGCCTGGCCGGGTGGCGTGGACATGGCGACCAACGAGCTGTTCTTCGCCGAGCCGCCGGACCTCTGCCTGGGCGGACCGCTCCCTCTCTGCTTCGGCCGCTACTACGCGTCGCTGCTCGACCGCGAGGGTATGGCCTCCGGCCACGTCGGAACGAACTGGCTCGGGACCTACGACTGGAAGCTCACGGTCAACGGCCCCACGGCGAGGATCGTGGACGACCGGGGAGAGATCCTGCTGTTCACCCAGGGCATTCCCGGGAGCTGGATCCAGGCGAATCACTTCGAGGAGACCAACACGCTCGTCGTCCGGGCGCTCGACAACATGCACAGGTTGCATCGGAGCCGCCAGCGTCGCACCTACGAGTTCGACGGCTCGAGCGGGCTGCTGAGGAAAATCCTCGACGAGCATGGGAACAGCCTCACCTGCTCCTACGCCGGCGGGCTCCTCGGCAGCGTCGGCGACGGGCTCGGGCGCACCTTGACGTTTGGCTACGACGCGCTCGACCGCCTGGTTTCCGCCGGCGACGGCACGCGGTCGGTGAGCTACGGCCACGTGGGAAATCTGCTCTCGAGCTTCACGGACGCCGCGGGTCACACCACGACGTACGCCTACGCCCCGGGGCCCTACCCCGGCCTGCTGGTGAGCGGGACCACGCCGATCGGAACCACCCCGGTCACGTACGCCTACGATCCGAGCGGAAAGGTCATGTCGGAGACCGACGCGTTCACGAATGTCTGGGCCTTCGGTGTCGGCCCGGGGGGCGGGTGCGTGGTCACCACGCCGACGGGGGACCTCTGGGAATCGTTCCACGACGGTGAGCTCCGCCTCGGGTCGCTCCACGATCCGCTCGGCGGAACCACCTCCTGGACCTACGACCCCCTGGGCCGGCCCGCATCGGTCACGCGCCCGGTCGGCGACGTCACGACCCTCGGGTACGACCCCGCGAGTGGGTTCCCGAGCGACCTCGGTCGCGCCGACGGGACGCACGTCCTCTTGAGCTACGCCCCGACTCCGATCGACGGCTTCGACGTTTTCCACCTGACGGGCGCCTCGTATCCCGATGGCGCGAGCGAGAGCTTCTCCTATGACGCGGCGGGAAACCTCGTCACCCACACCGACCGAGCCGGTAAGAACTGGACCGCGACCTACAATCCGCGTGGTCAGCTCCTCACCGGGACGAACCCCGCCAGTGGCGTGACGACCCTGACGTACGACCCGATGCTGCGGCTCGCCTCCCGCACCGACCATGCCGGCAACACGACCTCTTTCACGTACGACGCGCTCGACCGGCTGGTCCACGTCGCGCATCCCGACGAGACCGGGCGCGACTACGCCTACGACGCCCTCGATCGCCTCATTATCATGACCGACGAGCGTGGGAAAGTCTGGAGCCGCGCGTACGACGACCACGGGCGGCTCCTCTCGCGGACCGACCCGCTCGGCCACGCCGTCGGATTCGCCTACGACGCGATGGACCGGGTGACCGGCGTCACGGACGCGCTGGGGAAGACGCGCACCGACGCCTACGACGCGTTGGGTCGGCTGACCTCAGCCACCGATCGGACGAGTCGCACGACGACGTACGCCTACGACGCGCTCGGCCGCCTCGTCCAGCGGACCGATCCGGGGGACCACTCGACCCAGTTCGGCTACGACGCGAACGGTCGGCTGCTCACGGCCACCGATCCGCTGGCGCACGCGATGACCTATGAATACGACGCGCTCGACCGCGTCACGCGAGCGACCGACCCGCTGGAGAACGCGGTGGACTACGGCTACGACGCGATGGGTCGGCTCACCTCGGCGGACGCGCCGCTCGGTCAGACGCGGGCCTATGGCTACGACGCGCGTGGGCTTCTGGTTTCGTTGCTCGACGTCACCTCGGAGGCCCAGCTCACGCGCACCGCCCTCGGGGAGGTGGGCTCGATTCGCGATCCGAACCTCAAGCTCTGGCCGTTCGCCTACGACCCGCAGGGGCGTCCGACGTCGCGGACCGACCCGCTCGCACGCTCCACGAGCCTGAGCTACGACTCCCGGAGCCGCCTCTCGCACGTGGCGACGCCGGTCGGCTCGGGCGACTTCACCTACGATCCGGCGGGCGACTATCTCGAGTGCCAGTGGCTCGACGCCGCCGGAAGCGTGGCGCTGAGCTACGCCTACGACGACGCCCGCCGGCTCACGGCCGCGACCGGCGCGACGTTCGCCTACGACGCCGCCGACCGGTTGGTCTCGTCGAACGGGCTCTCGTTCACCCACGACGACGAGGGGCGGCTCTCGAGCGAGACCTACGCGCCCGGGAAGACCGTGACCTACGCCTACGACGCCCGCGGCCTGCTCTCGGGAGTCTCGGACTGGCTCGGCGGGACGACGTCGTTCACGTACGACGCGGCCGGGCGGCTCACCGGGATCACGCGCCCGAACGGAACCGCCGCGACCTACGAGTACGACGCCGCGAACCGGCTGATCCACGAGGTGGAGATCGGTCCGGGACCCCCGGACTCACCGCCCCTGGTCTCGATCACCCTCAGCCGCGACGAGCTCGGGCGGATCGCGAGCGGGGCGCGCGTGGTGCCGCTCGAGCCCGGTCCGACCTCTTCGGAGTCGAACGCCTATGCCTACGACGACGCCTCGCAGATCGTGGGGTTCGGCTTCGACGGCATGGGGCGGCTCCTGAGCGACGGGACGCGGAGCTTCGAGTGGGATGCCGCGGGGAGGCTCGCGCACTACGCCGCGGGCGCCGAGAGCCCGACCTTCACCTACGACGCCTTCGGGCGGATGCTCACGCGCACGGATGGGGCGATGGCCCAGCAATTCGTGTGGGACTACGCGAACGGAGTTCCCTCCCTCGACCGGCTCACCCAGGGTCCGACGTCGTTCGCCTGGTTCGTCCACACCCCGGGCGGGACGCCGCTCTACCGGGTGGACGCATCGGACGCACGGACCTTCTATCACTACGACGAGGCCGGAAACACGATCTTCCTCACGGACGGCGGGGGCTCGGTGATCGCGAGCTATGCCTACTCGCCGACCGGAGAGACGCGAAGCCTCGGCGCCACGGCGGACAATCCGTTCACGTTCGCGGGGGCGCTCGGAGCCTATCAGGAGCGGGAGGCGGCGTTCTCTCGTACCGGCTCGATGGTCTTCGAGAACCGGATCGGGCGCTGCATCTCGTGCCCCGCGTCGGCGCTCGACTGGGTGGGGATGAAGCCCGGGCCGCCCAATTTGCCGGTGATCGAGACCACGGGGATCGCGGAGATCCTTGGCAACGACGCGATCCTGGGAGCGGGCGCGATTGTGGCGACCGGTTTGTTCGGGACCGGCGAGGAGAGAACCGCCGTGGAATCCGGCACCCTGTTCCACGAGATCGGGCACTCGCTCGGCCTTCGACACGGTGGAACTTCGTCAAGATCAGGGGGCGCGGATGTCGCAGGCAATGACGCGGGCATCGGCCTCGTTGACAAAGTCAACTACATATCGGTCATGGACTACCGGTACCAAATTGGGGGCATCGACATAACAGACCCTCACGATGGAGCCTCGTCGGGAGGCGTTCCAGGCGGCTCCATGTACGCCCCCGTTGGGGCCGGCGTCGGCTGGCAACCGCACGGGGTGCTCTTCAAGCGCTGGGGCCTCCTTGCGCACATGAACCACGCTGTTACCGGCGGTGGCACCACTGGCCAAGGGGAGGTCGCAGGCGAGGACGCGACGATCTCGCTGGCGGAAAGGGAGTATTCCTACGATGATGGCCTGCCTGACCCTTGGGAGGTGAGGGGGGGCGACGCCATCGACATCAATTGCGATGGCTGCGAAGACCCGCCGCGCGATCGGGTTCTCCAGGACAGCTTTGCGGGCACCCTCATGCACGAGTTCGGGCACAATCTTTGGCTCTGTCACGATGGCGTCTGTGTCGCTGGCCCCGATGACACTGGCCCCGTTCACGTTGGCCCCGTTCTGGATGGCACCCTCGACAAAGTCCATCACCTGTCGGTCATGGACTACCGGTTCCAGATTGGGGGTATCGACATCACAGACCCTCGTCCGGCTGACCCGACGATCTATTACTGCCCATGGTGCAGCCGCAAGTGACTTCGAGAATGCGCCAGAAACCTCGTTGGGCTCGCCGGAGCGGGGGGGGCTCCACGAGCTCTCGGGCCTTCACGGCCTTCTCATCTCTCGTGGTGGTCGCGCTCGGCCTCGCGACGTGGGGCCCGGCGGTCCACGCGGCCGAGACCCGCCAGTACGACGCCATCGGCCGGCTCATCGCCCTGCTCTACCAGAACGGCAGCTCGATCCATTACACCTACGACGCGAACGGGAACATCCTCTCGATCGTCCGGTCGCTGACCGTGGCGGGCGTCGGGGGGAGCGCGCAGCCGCCGCGGCAGCTCGCGCTCGGTCCGGCGACGCCGAACCCCGGCTCGGGCCCGCTCGCGATCCCCTTCGCGATCCCGACCCGGGGGTGGGCGACGCTCCGGGTCTTCGACGCGTCCGGCCGCCTGGTGGCGACGCTCGCGGATCATGTGTACGACCCGGGGCGGTACGTGGCCCGCTTTTCCGTGGACCGCTGGGCGGGCGGCGTCTACTTCTACCGGCTCACCCTGGGCGGCCGCGAGCTTTCGAGACGATTGGTCGTAAGGAAGTAGGCCAGGGGTGCCCCGGAGCGGCCGGCCCGGCGCCAGTCGGGCGTCACGCGACCGTTGCCGCGGCCCCGGCGGCGGGCTTAGGCTAACGGAGCCGCGGCCACGTAACCCGGCCGCTGCGGTCCCGCGCGGGCGACCATCCGTGGCTGCCGCGGCCTTTCCCCCGAGCTACCCGCGGGACCCGAGGGAGGATCGGCCATGTCCGTCAGCCAGAAGCTGCGAGAGCTGCTCGACCGGCAGCGCGTGAAGTACGTCGTCGTCACCCACTCTGCGGCCTACACCGCCCAAGAAATCGCGGCCTCGATGCACACCCCCGGGCGCGAGCTGGCCAAGACCGTGGTGGTCCGCCATCGCGGCGGGCTCGCGCTGGCGGTGCTTCCAGCCCAAGCGCGCGTGGATCTGGAGCGTCTCTCCTCCCTGGTCGAGTCGGAGACCCGGCTGGCAGGCGAGGGGGACTTCGCCGAAGCGTTCGCCGAGTGCGAGCTGGGAGCCATGCCGCCGTTCGGCAACTTGTACGGGCTCCAGACGTTCGTGGAAGAAGCATTGACCGCCGATCGCGAGATCGCGTTCAACGCCGGCACCCATACCGAGGCGATCCGGATGTCCTTCGAGGACTACCGTCGCCTCGCGCAGCCCAAAGTCGGACGCTTCGCCGAACAACCCGTCCGCGCCCGGTAGCGATCCGTGTTCCCCAATCGCGAGCGGGCCGGCGCGGCGCTGGCGGTCGCCCTCGCGCCCAGAATCGCCGCTCAGCCCACCCAGCTTTACGGCCTGGCTCGGGGTGGGGTGCTGGTGGCGCGCCCGATCGCCGAGGAGCTTCGCTTGCCGCTCGACGTGCTCGTCGCCTGCAAGGTGGGCGCGCCCGGCCAGCCCGAGTTGGCGGTAGGGGCGGTTTCGGAGGGCGGCGGAGAGTACTGGGACGAATGGGCGACTCAGGCGCTGGTCCTGACGCCGCAGTGGCGCCGGGCGGCGGTGGTTTCGGCGGCGGACGAGGTGCAGCGCCGGGTTCTCCGGTATCGTGGGGCTACGCTCGCGGTCGACCCGGGGGCGCTGGCGCTGGTGGTGGACGACGGCATCGCCACCGGAAGCACGGTGCTCGCGGCCTTGCGCGGCCTCCGCGCCCTGGGAGCCGCACGCGTGGCCGTCGCCAGCCCGGTGGCGTCCCGGGAAGCCCTGGAGCTGCTCGGGCGCGAGGCCCAATGGACGGTGGCGATCGAGATGCCGGAGCCGTTCGTGGCGGTCGGAGCCCACTACGACGAGTTCGAGCCGGTCGACGACTCCTCGCTGATGCGGGCCCTGGGCGCCGTGGCGTAAAGGCAAATCGCCCGCCGGCTGCGTGACGCTGAAGGCCACGCAGGGGATCGCGACGACCGCACGTGCCGCGGCGTCGCACGGAGGAACACATGGCTGTGGATACCCTGATCGGGATTTTCCTCGACACCGTTTCGGCCCACCAGAATCCCGCCCAGTTCATGCGCAAGACCGCCCAGGGCTGGGAAGCCATTTCCGCCGAGCGAGCGGAGAGCGACGTCGAGAACCTGGCGCTCGCATTGCGCCAGCTCGGCGTGCGCAAGGACGACAAGGTCGCCCTGCTGTCCGAGAACCGCTACGAGTGGCCGCTCGTGGACCTCGCGGTGCTGGGGCTCGGGGCCGTCACGGTGCCCATCTACCCGACGCTTACCCCGCTCCAGGTGCGTTACATCGTCGAGAACTCGGAAGCCAGCATCGCGGTGGTCTCCAACGCGGTCCAACTCGACAAGATGCTCGAGGCCGTGGCCGGGCTGCCGCAGCTCACTGCGGTGATCCACATGGACCCGGCCCCCGCGCGCCCCAGGGCCCACGCATTGGAAGCGTTGATCGAAGAGGGCCGCACGCAGCGCCGGCAGAATCCGGGGGCGTTCCGTGAGTCGGCAGGCGCGGTGCGTTCGGACGACCTCGCGACCATCATCTACACGTCGGGCACGACCGGGGAGCCCAAGGGCGCGATGCTCACCCACGGCAACATCGCCTCCAACGTCTGGGCGTGTCGCCGGGTGATCGATCTCTTCCCGGCCGACCGCTGCCTCTCTTTCCTGCCGCTATGCCACATCTTCGAGCGCATGGCGGGCCTGTACGCCATGCTCTCCGCGGGCATGACGATCGCCTACGCCGAGAGCATCGACGCCGTGGCCGCGAACGCGGTCGAGGTGCGACCGACGGTCCTGTGTGGCGTGCCCCGATTCTACGAGAAGGTGTACGCGCGGGTGATGGACAACGCCCGCACCCTGCCCTCGTTGCGCCGGCGGATCTTCCACTGGGGACTCCAGGTGGGCACCAAGACGGCGCAAGCGCGCTTCGAGCGTCGCGCACTAGATCCGCTGGCCACCTTCAGAGCGTGGCTGGCCGACCGCCTGGTCGGCCA
>DASXTP010000095.1:0-5405 GCA_036505355.1 Candidatus Eiseniibacteriota bacterium
CGACTTGGCCGGCCAGGAGAAGGACTACCCCGCCAAGGCCCACCGCGACGCCTTCCAGCTCATCCTCAAGAACAACATCAACTCCACCGTGCACGCGGGGGAAGCATTCGGACCGGCCAGTATCAGCCAGGCGCTCCACTATTGCGGAGCCCACCGGATCGGCCACGGGACCCGGCTTCACGAGGACCCCGACCTGCTGAGCTACGTCAACGACCATCGCATCCCGCTCGAGATGTGCCTGTCCTCCAACGTGCAGACCCGGGCGGTCAAGAGCCTCAAGCTCCACCCGTTCGGGCTCTACTTTCGTCGCGGCCTGCGCGTCACGCTCAACACCGACTCGCGGCTGATCTCGGCTACTACGGTGTCGGACGAGGTGGCGCTGGCGACGCGCACCTTCCACCTCGGGCCCTACGAGGTGAAGCGGATCCTGATCAACGGTTTCAAGAGCGCCTTCCTGCCCTACGCGCAGAAGGCCCGGGTGCTCCGCGAGGTCAATCTCGAGATCGATCGGATCTTCATGGAAGAGTTTCCCGAGGAGTACGACCGCCGAGCCACGACGCTCTGAGGCGGACGCCAGAGCCGCATGGACCGTATGGGTCCTGGACAACGATTTCGGCACAGGATCGTGGTGGATGCCGGCAACGCCGATGGCCCGCGACGGGATTTCATGAATCGGCGGGTGACCAGGAGTAGGATGCGAGGAGCGACGCGACCGGGAAGACGCGATCCGAGCCGAAAGGAGGCAGTCATGGCTGTCCGGAAGGTCAACTACTGCTACGTCACCGTGCCCAATCGCCCCGGGCAAGGTGCCAGGGTCCTGGGGCAGCTCAAGGACGCCAGGGTGAATCTCCTGGCCTATTCGGGATTCCCCACCAAGGGCGGCATGGCGCAGCTCGACCTGGTGGCGAAGAGCATCGTTCTGATCCGACGCGTGACGCGGAAAAATGGCTGGCGACTGAGCAAGGTCAAGAAGGGGTTTCTCATCCAGGGCACGGATCGGCCGGGCGCCGTTCATCGGCACATCCAGAAGCTCGCCGACGCGAGCATCAACGTCACTGCCGCGGATGCCGTGTGCGCGGGTCAGGGCCGCTACGGCATGCTGCTCTGGGTCAAGGGCAAGGACTACGGGCGGGCCGCGAGGGCGCTGAAGGCCAAATAAGTGCCGGCTCCTTCGATCGGTGCATGAGGCGACCGATCCCGGGTCGCACACCGGGCACCGAGCTGCTTGCGCAGGGCGACAGCGGCGTTGTCAGCCAGGACAGGCACGGCGAGCGGCGGCTCCCGGGGCGGGGTCCCGATTACGGCGGAGCGCCGCCCATCGTTGGGGTACGCTTCATACCGGCGCCAAGGTACGATCCATCCCATGGAACACGAATCGATCCTTCACTACCGGATCCTGCGGCCGCTCGGGGCGGGGGGAATGGGCGAGGTCTTCCTCGCCGAGGACTCCGTGCTGGGCCGGAGAGTCGCCCTCAAATTCCTTCCGGGCGGCGCCGAACACGACCCGGAGCGCCGCGAGCGCATGCATCGTGAGGCCCGCTCGCTCGCCGCCCTCTCCCATCCCCATATCGCCGCCGTTCACGCCCTCGAGACCAGCGCGGGTCGGTCCTTCTTGGCCATGGCGAGGCCAGCACGCTCGGCCGGCTGCGTGCGGCACGGAAGCTTGGAGCCGGCCGGTTTCTCACCGGCTCGCTCACGCGGCAGGGTGCCGGGCTCCGTGCCAACCTGAGCATCGTGGATGCGAGGCGGAACCGGATCGTCTGGGGAACCGAGAGATCGGTGGCCGACGGCTCCCTGTCCGCTCTCGTTGCCTCCCTGTCCGGGGACATCGCCTCGAAACTCGGCGCGGCCCAATCGAAGCTCTACGACTTTTTCTACTATTTGACCGGGAGCCCCGCGATGAAGGGTTCGCCGGATTTCGCGACCGCCCTGGGTGCGATCCGGCTGCACGATCGCGAGGGGAGCCTGTCCGCGACCCAGCGGTTGATCGAGGGCTTCCCCAAGGAACCGGACGCCCACGTGTTGCGGGCCTTTGCCCTGCTGATGGTTTCGTGGGAAGGCGGCACCTCCTCGCCGCGGTACGCCGAATTCGAGGAGGAGCTGGCCGCGCTCGATCGGGTGGATCCCGAGAATCCGTGGGACGAGATCTTCCGCAACCTGTTCCTGTGCCGAATCGGGCGTTCGCGCGAAGCGATTCAGAGCTTCACGCGCGTGCTCGGTCGCGCCGACCTGACGCCCGCCGCCCGAGGGAACGTGCTGAGCCTGCGTGCCCAGTCGGAGTCGCAGTTCGCGGATTCCGCCGCTGCCATCCGGGATCTGGAGGAGTCGGTTCGGCTGGATCCGACGAACGACATCAGCTACGTCATGTATGCCTACGCCCTCCAGCGAATGAGGCGCCTGGAAGAGGCCTTGATCAGGAGTCGGCAGGCTGTCGCGCTCCAGCCGGCTTCCGATCAGAATCAAGCCCAGCTCGGGGAGATCTTGGCAGGCCTGGAGCGGTGGAAGGAAGCCGTGGGGCCTTTCGCGAAGGCCTGCGAGCTTTCGCGCCGACAGAGTTTTTGCGCCGAACTCGCGCATGCGCTGCTGAAGGCAGGACGCGCCGCAGCGGCGGCCAGGGCCGCCCGGGAGGCCGGCTCGCTCCCCGAGAGCGACTGGGGGACCGAGGCCCTCGCCGTCTACTACGCCGAGGCGGGCAACCGCTCCGAAGCGATTCGCATGCTCCAACGCTCACTGGCCCTGGGTCTTGACGACCCGGAGCTTGCGAAGACGCCGGCCTTCGCGTCTCTGCGCGGGGATCCTGCCTTCCGGTCGATACTGGCCGAGATGGACAAGCGGATCGCCGGAAAGGCGCCCTGAAAGCTGGGCAGCGGCGGAATGCCGGCACCGCTGACCGCCCACCCCTCGGCGCCTTTGCCGAACCACCGGTGAGGGTTGGCTGCTACTCCCGGTTTGCCGCGCCCGTGGGCGGCGGGTATGGTTCCGACGTGACGTCCTTTCACAGCGCCGCGTGGGATCACCCGATGCCGAGCCGCCGCGCTCGGCGGAGAGAAGCCCCAGGGTGACCGACCCACCCGAGCCCCGGGGCCGCCGGGTCCGCGATTCGGCGACGGAGATGGCCCAGCTCGTCCTGCCGCACGAGGCCAACGTCCACGGGACGGTGCTGGGCGGGACCGTCATGCACTGGATCGACCTGGCGGCGGCGGTCACGGCGAACCGTCACTGCCGGCGGCCGGTGGTGACCGCGGCGATCGACGAGCTGTCGTTCCTGGCGCCGATCCAGGTGGGCCAACTCGCGTTGATCCGCGGGCGCATCACGCTGGTCGATCGAAGCAGCATGGAGATCTGCGTCGAGGTCGAGTCGGAAGACCTGCTGAGCGGCGAACGCCGGCACACCAGCACCGCCTTCGTGACCTTCGTGGCGCTGGATCCCGTGACTCGGCGCCCCACCGCGGTCCCGCCGCTGCTGCTGGAGACCGACGAGGAACGCGCCGAGCACGCGCGCGCCGTGGAGCGGCGGCGGGTGCGTCTCGAACGGCGCACGGCTGCCCAGGTCGAGCGCCCCCGATAGAAGCCCCGCCGGGCGAGGTTCTGCGCCGGCTGATCAGCCGTGTCCGCCGTGACGCTCCGATGCCTCACCGCTGCGAGACTTGCAAAGGCGGGCTTGGCGACCCGGCTCCAGCAGGCTAGTGTAAAGTCGTTGCACGCCGGGGATTCCCCGGGCGGCCCGGGAGGATGATGTCGATGCCGATCTCAATCGTCGTGCCCCAGTTGGGCGAGAGCGTGGCCGAGGGAACCGTGTCGAAGTGGCTCAAGGCACAGGGCGAGAGGGTTCGGAAGGAAGAGCCGCTGGTCGAAATCCAAACCGACAAGATCAACGTCGAGATTCCGTCGCCGGCCGACGGGATTCTGGACCGGATCGTAATCCAGGAAGGCACCACCGTCCTGGTCGGCACCGAGATCGCGGTGCTGGCCGGGGTCGACGAGCCGGTGGGCGCAGCGGCCGCAGCGCCGACGCGGGCAGCCGGAGTCGCGCCGGCGGTGGCCGCGGCCCATGGTGCGAGCCCCTCCGGCGCCACGAGCGCTCCGCCGGCCGCCGGCGTGGCACCGCCGCCGGCCAGCGCGGCGCCCCCGGGCTATCCGTCGCATGGCAACGGTGAAACCCGTCTGGCCGAGGATGCGCGCAGCCTCTCGCCGGCGGTGCGGAAGATCATGCGCGAGCAGAACCTGAGCCTCGAGGAAGTCGCGGCGATCCGCGGCTCGGGGGTCGCCGGGCGGGTCACCCGCGACGACCTGCTCGAGTACCTGCGGTCGCGGGTGACCACGCCCGCGCGCCCGGCCGCCCCCGGTGCGCCGCCAGCCGCACCGTTCTCGCCGGCGCCCACGCCGGCCCCCGGGTTCCTGCGGCCGGCTCTGGCCGCGGCGGCTGCCGGCCCGCGCGAAGAGATCGTCCCGTTCTCGAAGGTGCGCAAGCTCATCGCCGAGAACATGGTGCGGGCCAAGCACACCGCCGCCCACACGCATTGCTTCGACGAAGCCGACATGAGCGCCATCGTCGGCCTCAAGAAGGAGTGGGGGCCGAAGCTCGAGGCCCAGGGGATCCGGCTCACCTACATGCCGTTCTTCGTCAAGGCCTCGGTGATCGCCCTCAAGGACTTCCCGTCGGTCAACGGTGAGGTGAGGGGTGAGGCGTTGGTGGTGAAGAAGTACTTCAACATCGGGATGGCGGTGGGGCGGGACGAGAAGGGCTTGATCGTGCCGAACGTCAAGGACTGCGACCGCAAGAACCTGGTGCAGCTCGCGGCCGAGCTGAACGACCTCGCCGTGCGGGCCCGCGCCGACCGGCTCAAGCCCGATGAGATCCAGGGCGGGACCTTCAGCATCACCAATGCCGGCGTGTTCGGGGCGATCAACTCTTCGCCGGTGATCAACGTGCCCGAGGTGGCGATCCTCGGCGTGCACAAGATCGTGGAGCGGCCGGTCGTTCGTGAGGGCCAGATCGTGGCGCGCCCGATGATGAACGCCTCGATCGGGTTCGACCACCGGGTGATCGACGGGGAGCTGGCGGTCAAGTTCCTGCGGCGGGTCTGCGAGCTGCTCGAGCGTCCGGAGCTGCTCTGGTTCTACGCCTGAGGCTGGCGGGTCGTGCCCGGCTGCTGCGTTAGCTCGTCGCTCAGACCTGCGACGTATCCTCGCGGATACGAATCGGTCTTTGCTCCTCGCTGCCTTGCATCCGGGCACGACCCGCCAGCCTCGGGAGGCCGTCCATGATCCTCTCGGTCTGTCACCTGGGGGAGACTCCGTACCGCGAGGCTCTGGCCCTCCAGGAGCGCTTGGTCGAAGCGCGCGCCGCCGGGGCGACCGGGGATTGGCTGCTCTACCCGGATCATCCGCCGGTGCTCACGGTG
>DASXTP010000096.1:0-9348 GCA_036505355.1 Candidatus Eiseniibacteriota bacterium
CTCTCGTATCCAGTTCACCCCCGATCTCCTGCCGGCCGACTTGATCGGCACCATGATCTTCGTCCAGAAGACGGGGGAGTTCGCCGTTCGCAAGGGACCCGTTTTCACTCACCTGCTGCTGGCCGACGAGATCAACCGCGCCCCCGCCAAGGTTCAATCGGCGCTGCTCGAGGCCATGCAGGAGCGCCAGGTGACCCTGGGAGACACCAGCCACAAGCTGCCGGAGCCGTTTCTGGTCTTCGCGACGCAGAACCCGATCGAGCAGGAGGGGACCTATCCCTTGCCCGAGGCGCAGGTCGACCGTTTCCTGCTCAAGGCCAAGGTCGACTACCCGAAGAAGGAGGAGGAGCGCCAGATCTTCGACCGGATGATCACCGGCGAGACGCCGCCGGTGTCGCGCTTGCTGAAGGTCGACGCCGTGCTGCGCCTGGCGCGGCGGGTGCGGGAGATCTACATCGACGACCGACTGCGCGACTACATGGTGGCCTTGGTCGCCGCGACCCGCCAGCCGAAGGAGGTCGGGCTCGTGGACCTGACGCCGCTGATCGCCTTCGGCGCCTCGCCGCGCGCCACGCTGGCCTTCTCGGAGGCTTCGAGGGCGATCGCCTTCCTGCGCGGTCGCGGCTACGTGATTCCCGAGGACGTCAAGGAGATCGCCAAGGACGTGCTTCGACATCGTATTCTCCTCACCTACGAGGCCGAGGCCGAGAACGTCACCACCGACACCGTCGTGGAGCAGATCCTCGAGCGGGTCGAGGTGCCCTGAGTCGGGCCACCCCGGGAGGACGAACGACAACCGGAGGAGGTGGGCTTCCTGGATGGGGTGCTCCGCGCAATCGCATCGGCTCCGATGATTCGACGACCCTGGGGGAACCGGCATGCCCATGCTTGATCGCGAGACGTTTTCGAAGATCCGGCGCATCCAGATCCGAACCCGGGTGATCCTGGAATCGGGAATCGGCGGGGCCTATCACACGGTCTTCAAGGGACGGGGCATGGAGTTCGCCGAGGTACGCGAATACCAGCCGGGGGAAGACGCGCGCACCATCGATTGGAACGTCACCGCGCGCATGGGCTCGCCGTACATCAAGAAGTTCGTCGAGGAGCGCGATCTCACCCTGCTGCTGGTGGTGGACGTCTCGGGCTCGCAGGCCTTCGGCTCGCGCTTTCTGCTCAAGCGGGACTACGCGGCCGAGCTGGCCGCGGTGCTCGCGTTCTCCGCGGTCTTCAACCACGATCGGGTGGGCGCGGTGCTGTTCTCCGATCGCATCGAAGGCTACGTGCCGCCGGGTCGCGGGCGAGATCACGCGCTCCGCATCGTGCGCGACCTGCTGGCGCTCGAGCCGCGGGGCCGCGGCACCGACATCGCGGCAGCGTTGCGCTTCGCGCAGCGGGTGATGAAGCGTCGCGGAATCGTGGCGGCGATCTCGGACTTCCAGGGGCAGGGCTACGAGCGCTCTCTCGGCGCGCTGCGCCGCCGCCACGACGTGATCGCCTTGCAGCTGACCGACGCGCGCGAGCGCGACTTTCCGGACACCGGGTTGGTGGCGCTGCTCGATCCCGAGACCGGCGACCGCATCGTCGTCGACGCCTCGCGCCCGGAGGTGCGATCGCAGCTCAGGGTGAGCGCCCTCGGCGAGGCTCCCCAGACCTTCAAGCGCACCCAGGTCGACGCGCTGAGCCTCTCCACCGCCGAGTCCTACGAGCGGCCGCTGTCGGCGTTCTTCAAGGCGCGGGAGCGGAGACGGTGAAGACGGTCTTCCTGCTTCCCCTGCTGCTCGGTGCGCCGGTACTCGCCGACCCGCAACCACGGGCGGTCGCCACGGCCTCGAAGACCGAGGTCTCGGTCGGCGAGAGCTTCACGGTCGAGGTCCGGGCGACTGGTCCGGCCGGCAGCCGGTTCGCGTTTCCGCCCGCGGCCGTGCAGGAGGCGTTCGAGCTGCACACGCTGCCGGCGCCGTCGAGTGCGACCCCGCCGGGCACACACCGCTATCGGGCGGCGGTGTTCGCGCTGGGCGACGCTCGGGTGCCGCCGATCCCGGTCCGGTTTCGCCTGCCCGACGGGACCTCGGGGGAGGTGAAGACCGCGCCCATTCCCCTCCGCGTCGTCTCCTGGTTTCCCAAGGACCGGGACCCGCAGAAGCTGGCCGACGTGCGCGCGCCGGTGGGGCTCGCTCTGGGTCGCGTCTTCTGGTTCGGGCTGATCGCGGCCTTGGCGCTCGCGGTGGGCGTCGTCCGATGGATGGTCTCGCGTCGCAGACGAGAGCCCACCCTGGCGGCGGCACCTGCCCCGAGCCTGTCGCCCGACGAAGAGGCACGTCGCGCCCTGGATCGCCTGGTGGCGTCGGGCCGCCTGGCACGGGGCGAGTACCGTCTCTTCTACATCGAGCTGACCGCGATCGTGAAGCGCTACCTCGAGCGCCGGCTCGAGGCGCCGATCGCGGAGATGACGACCGCGGAGATGTTGGCCCACCTGAGGACGACGCCACGCGCCATCGAGCTGGCGCCGGCGCTGCGGGACCTGAGCGGCGTGGCGGACCAGATCAAGTTCGCGCGGGGCAGCGGGCTGGTCGAGGAGGCCGAGCGACATCTGGCCGCCACCCGCGCGCTGATCATGGACCTCGAAGCGCGGCTGCGCCCGGCTCTGCCCGACGGCGGCCAGGCGGCATGAGGAGCCGCTGATGGAATGGGCGGGGTTCCGATTCCAGGATCCGCTTTGGCTGTGGGCGGCCCTGCTCGGCCCGCTGGTGGTGGCGGCTGCCACCCTGCGGGAGCGGTGGGGGGACGCGCTGGTGTTTCCCGGGGCGGCAAGGCTCAAGGGCAAACCCACCGGGATCCGCGTGCCGCTGCGCCACGCCCCGGTCGTTCTGGCGGCGCTCGGCCTGGTCGCGGCATCGGTCGCCCTGGCTCGCCCGCAGCACGGCACCTCGAAGGAAGAGGTGACGACGCGCGGCATCGACATCGTGGTGGCGCTCGACGTCTCGGGCTCGATGGCGGCCGAGGACTTCCAGCCACGCAACCGGCTGGCGGTGGCCAAGGAGGTGGTCGCCGAGTTCGTGAAGCGCCGCCTCACCGACCGCATCGGCCTCGTGGTCTTCGCCGGGCGGAGTCTCACCCAGTCGCCGCCCACCACCGACGCCGCCGTGGTGCTGCGCCAGCTCGATGCCGTCCACCTTCAGATGCTCCCCGACGGGACCGCCATCGGCTCCGGCCTCGCCACGTCGCTGACCCGACTGCGCCGCTCGCAGGCCAAGAGCAAGGTGATCGTGCTGGTGACCGACGGTGCCAACAACGCGGGCGAGATCGACCCGGCCACCGCCACCGACCTCGCGCGGGCCATGGAGGTGCGGGTCTACACCATCCTGGTCGGGCGCGGCGGGCAGGTGCCGATGCCGGTGCAGGTCCAGGATCCCTTCACCGGCCAGGTCTCGCGGCGCACGGTGATGACCGAGGTCCAGATCGACGAGGGCCTGCTCAAGCGGATCGCGGAACGGACCGGCGCCGAGTTCTTCCGGGCCACCGACCCGTCGTCGCTGCGCAACATCTTCGACCGCATCGACCACCTCGAGAAGTCGGAGATCAAGCTCTCCGCCTATCGTCGCTATCGCGAGCTGTACTTCCCGGTGCTGCTGGGCTCGGCCGCGATACTCTCGATGGCCGGCGGGTTGTGGGCGGCGGGCCTGCGAGTGGCCCCGGTGTGAGGCATCCGTGATCTTCGAATCTCCGCTCTGGCTGCTCGGTCTGCTGGCGCTGCCGCTGATCGCCGCGCTCGAGGCCTGGCTCACCCGGCTCGATCGCGACCGGACCGCGCGCCTGGTGGCGCGGCCACTGTGGGCTCGCGTGGTGCGGCGTCGCGCCGAGCGCTGGCGCTTCGTCCGGCTCGGTCTCGTGCTGCTGGGGGCGGCGGGCATCGTACTGGCCCTCGGCCGTCCGCAATGGGGCATCGTGCGGGAGAAGGTCGAGCGCGAAGGAGTCGACGTCGTGCTCGTCTTGGACACCTCGGGCTCGATGGCGACGGAAGACGTCGCGCCCAACCGGTTCTTCCTGGCCCGACAGGCCCTGGCCGCGCTGATCAGCCGACTCGAGGGCGACCGTTTCGGCCTGGTGGCATTCGAGGGCGAGGCGTATCCGCTGGTGCCGCTCACCCTCGATGCCGACGCGCTCGGCTTGTTCCTCGAGACCATGGAGCCCGGCATCGTTCCGGCGCCCGGCACCTCGCTGGGGGTGGGCCTCGCCAAGGGCTTGGACCTGTTCGTCGACCAGGACCGCCGCAACAAGGTGATGGTCCTGGTCTCGGACGGCGAGGACCTGGAGGGCGACGTGGAGGCGGCGGTGCGACGCGCGAAGGAGGCCGGGGTGGTCGTGCACACCGTCGGGGTGGGGACCGAGGGCGGCCAGCCGGTCCCCGACTTCGACCGTGAGGGGCGGCGGACCGGCTTCAAACACGATCCGTCCGGGCAAGCGGTGATCTCGCGGCTCAACCTGGCGACCCTCGAGGCGATCGCGCGCGGCACCGGCGGGCGAGCGTTCCGACTCACGCCGGTCGATCCCAGCCTTTCGGGGCTGGCGGCGTCGATCGAAGGGATGGAGCAAAAGACGCTGGCTCGCGAGTACTCGTATCGCCGCAAGGAGCGCTTCCAGATTCCGCTCGCGGTGGGTCTCGGCTCGGTCGCGCTGGCGCTCTTGCTCCCGCCGCCACCGCTGCCGCGGCGTGTGAAGCGGCAGGCTCGGGCCAAAGTCGCGGCACCCGCCGCCCCGCCGGGCGCGAGCACTGCATCTCGATCCGTCGCGGCGCGCGCGTCGACCGTGACGGGTGCCGTTCTGGCCGCGCTGCTGCTCGGGACCGCAGGCACGGCGAGCGCCCAGAGCGACTCTCCGCCGTCGCCCACGTCCAACTCCGGCACCGCGGGGGGCCCCGAGACGCGCCGTGGCTCGGGGGTCTTGGACGAGCTGCTTCTCAGGCCCAGCCGGCTCACCGCCGAGGGCCGCAAGCAGTACGCAGAAGGCAATCATCCCCAGGCGCTCTCGGCGTTCGAGCGGGCGGCGCACCTCAGGCCCCAAGACCCGCGCGGTCGCTTCAACCTGGCCGACGGTCTCTACAAGAGCGGCCGCTTCGACGAGGCGGCGACCCTGTTTCGCTCGCTGGGTGAGAAGGGCGGGTCGGCCCTGGCGGGCCCGTCCCGCTTCAATCTGGGCAACGCGTTGTTCCAGAAGCAGGACTACCGCGGCGCCGTGCGGGCCTACCGCGAGGCCTTGCGTCTTTCTCCCAACGACCTCGACACGCGCCGCAATCTCGAGCTGGCGCTCCGGGCGCTCAAAGAGCAGGAGGAGCAACAGAACCGGCAACCGCAGAACCAGCAGAATCAGAAACAGAACGAGAAGAATCAAAGCCAGGACTCGAAGCAGGGCCAGGGGAGCCCGCGGAACCAGCCGGCGCAGCGGGATTCGTCGAAGCAGGCCCAGGGCCAGCCGGAGCCACCGAAGACGCCCGAGCAGCGCGAAGACCAACGCTTCCGCCAGGAGGCGGGGATGCCGAAGGAACGGGCCATGCAGCTTCTGGATGCCCTGCAGCAGAACGAGAAGGCCGAACAGAAGAAGCGGCTGCTCGAGCAGCGGGTCGCCAAGAAGGGCGGGAGGGACTGGTGAGCGGCGGGCGGAGTTGCCGACTCGCGGCCGCGCGGATGTTCGCAGCGGCGAGGCTCGCCGCCGCACGGGTCGCCGGCGCAAGGCTCTTCGGCACGGCGATCCTGGTCTTGGCAACCCTGGGGAGCACCGCGCGCTCCTCGATGGCTGAGGGCGTGGTCCACTCCGAGGTCGACGCCCGCCGAATCGGGCTCGAGGACCAGGTCCAACTCACGATCACCGTCGAAGGCTCGGCGTTGCCGGATCAGGTCGCGCTTCCCGCACTCACCAATCTCGCCCTGGTGGGGGGGCCGTCGGTCTCGACCCAGATGTCGTTCGTGAACGGCCAGATGTCCCAGGCGCGGAGCTGGATCTACGTGCTCAAGCCCCTGGCGGTCGGACACGCCGAGGTCGGGGCCGCCAAGGTGCGCTTCGACTCCGGGGAAGCCCGTGCTCCCGCGATCCCGATCGAAGTGGCGGCGGGCAGCGTCAAGCCGACGCCTGCTCCGCGTCGACCGATCGACGTGTTCGACGAGGACCCCTTCGCCGACCTGTTCGGCAGCGGACGGGCCGTCGAGCCCCGGCTGCTGGTGGAGGCGAAACCCAGCCGCGTCAGCCTGTTCGTGGGCGAGCCGCTGGTTCTCACCTACTACCTCTATACCCAGACCTCGGTATCGGGTCTTCAGTTCGCCGAGGCTCCGCAGTACGCGGGCTTCTGGGCCGAGGACCTCGAGCGTTCCGGGCGTCCCAACGGCGATCCCGCCACCATCGAGGGGATGGCCTACCGTCGCTTTCCGGTCCTGACGAAGCTGCTGTTCCCGACTCGAGCGGGCCGCATCACGATTCCGGCCGCCGCGCTCAGCATCGGGATCCCGCGCCAGACCTTGTTCGGTGGCGGCGGGGTGGTACGGCGCTCCACGAAGCCGGTCACGATCGAAGTGAAGGCCATTCCCGACCAACCCGGGTTCAACGGTGCCGTGGGACGCTTCCGGGCCGGAGCCGCGGTGGACCGCCCGACCCTGGCGCTCGGTGAGGCCGCCACCCTGCGGTTCAAGGTCGAAGGCAGCGGAAACTTGAAGTGGGTCGACCGCGGGCCCGAGGTGAGCGTGCCGGGGGCCAAGGTCTATCCACCCCAGGTCAAGAGCGACCTCAAGGCGTCCGTCGGCGGAATCGTGGGCTCTCGAACCTGGGAGTACGTGATCGTGCCCCAGACCGCGGGGACGCTGGAGGTCCCGGCCCTGGCCTTCACCTACTTCGACCCGTCCAAGCAACGCATCGAGCGCAGCGAGACCGCGGCCCTTCCGCTCAGCGTTCAAGGCGGAGCCGCTGGCGTCGCGCCGGCCGTCCCATTGGCCGGGTCCGGCCCTATCCCGAGCGGTGGCCCGCTGCCCCTGCGCACCGAGCTGGAATCACGATCGTTCGGGGGCTCCCCCTGGTCCGGCGGCGCGGTCGGCCTCATGGCCGGGATGATCCTGCTGCTTCACGGCGCCCTGTGGGGGAGCGGGCAGCTCGGACGACTGCGCCTGCGCCGCGCCGGCCCGACCGCGGCTCCCCGCAGTGTCCGCGGCGCGCTGCGTGACCTCGAGCGCATCGGGCGCCACGGCATGACCAAGGAAGCAGCGGCGGGTCTGATCGAGAAGACGATCCACGGCGTCTTCGGGTCCCTGGACGGCGTCGAAGACGAGCGGGCCCGGGCGGTGCGCAAGCTGCTGGACGAGGTCCATTCGGTGCGCTACGCGCCCCAACTCGGCGACTATTCGGAGAAGCTGCGCGAGCTGGCAGGGCGCGCGGGAGAGGTGGTGCGGAGATGGGTGTGAGGCGCCGCGCCGCGTGGAAGGGGCTCGGGCCGATCGGCATGGCGGCGGCGATGTTGTCGCTCGGAGCCCTGGGGCACGCCGCTTCGCCGCAGGAACGATTCCGGCAAGCCGGGGCGTTGGTGCGAGGCGGCGATTACCCGAAAGCGATCGCGATCTATGGGGAGCTGGCGGCGTCGGGCTCAGAGAGCGCTTCGCTGTACTGGAACTGGGCCCAGGCGGCGCTCGCCCGGGGCGCCCAGGGCGAGGCCCTGTGGGCCCTGCTCCGCGCCCGCGAGCTGGATCCGGCGGACCGGGCGGTGGGGCGCGAAATCGAGCGCCTGCGCGAGGCCGCCAACCTGGACCGCGCCGAGATTGCGCCGGAGCCTTTGGCGGCGCTGGCGCGCACGGCGCGCCGCTTCCGGCTGGACGCGATCGCCCTGGTGCTGCTGCTGGTCTCGTTGGCTGCGCATGCCGGTCTCAAGTGGCGGCGATCGGTGGCGCGGCTCGCACCGCTGGCGTGGACGGCGCTGACCGTGGGGCTCCTGGTGGCGGTGGCGCCGGTCGCAGGCTCCCTGGCTCACCCGACCGGGACGGTGATTCGACGCGGCGCCCCGTTGCTCGATGCGGCATCGCCGACCGCCGAAGCGGTCGGCACGTTGCGGGAAGGAGAAGTAGTGCCGATCCTGGAGTCGAGCGGCGGCTACGTTCGGGTCGAAGACTCCTCGGGCGCGCGGGGCTGGGCACTGTCAGTCGACGTGCGGCCGGTGGAGGCTGCGCCTCGACACGCCTCCTAGCCGCGTCCGTCCTTTCGGAGCGCGAGGGGAGTCAGTGAACGACCAGCATCCGCCTTGTCAAACGCCTGCCGCCAGCTTGAAGCTCGTACAGATAGACCCCGGCAGCCACCGAGGCTCCGTCTCTGGTTCGGCCGTCCCATCGTGCCGTGTGTGTTCCCGCCGGGACAGTCTCATCGACCAGGGTTCGCACGAGCCGTCCCGCGATGTCGTACACGCGCAAGCCAACCGTGCCGCGCAAAGGAAGCGCGAAGTCGATCGTGACACCGCCACCCGAAGGATTCGGATGGCTCTGAGACAGCGAAATGCCAACGGCGGGATGCCCGGGTTCCACGGCAACCGCAGTGGGAGGAAACTGCAGCAGCACGGAGACCGTGGCGGCCACGTTTGCGGCAACCAAGTCGAGCCTTGCCTTTCGGCGTGACCAGGTCGGCGTTCCCGTCACCGTTGACATCCGCGATCGCCACGGATTTGGGATTGAAGCCGACGACCAGCTCATCGTGCGTCCCGAAGCTGCTGTCGCCGTTGCCGATCAGCACCGAGACCGAATGGGCAATGTAGTTCCCGGTCACCCGATCGGGTTTGCCGTCTCCGTTCAGGTCTCCGATCGCCACCGACTGGGGACGCATTCCGGTCGCGTAGTCGGTCTTGGCTCCCAAGCCTGCCATGCCGTCGCCCAGCAGCACGGAGACCGCGCTGTTGCCAGGGTATCCATCATCCGCCACCGCCAAATCGAGGTTGCCGTCCACGTCCAGGTCTGCGATCGCCACCGACACGGGCTCGTTCGCGGTCGGGTAGTCAGTCTTGGGGCCGAACGTGCCGTTGCCGTTGCCGAGCAGCACGGAAAACCGTCTGGGGAACGACGCCCGGGTTTGCTACCGCCAAGTCGGGCTTGCCGTCACCGTTCAGGTCACCGATCGCCACTGAACTAGGGCCGCCCCCGGTCGCAAAGTCGGTCCTCGGTCCAAACGTGCCGTCGCCGTTGCCGAGCAACACCGAGACCGAGCCAGGGGCGCTGGCGTTCGCCGTGACCAGGTCGGGCTTGCCGTCCGCATTCAAGTCTCCGATCGCCACCGAGCGGGGAAGCGACGGGGTCACGTACACGGTCTGAGAGCCGAACGAGCCATCGCCGTTGCCCA
>DASXTP010000097.1:0-8112 GCA_036505355.1 Candidatus Eiseniibacteriota bacterium
AAGCAGCACGCGGTTTCGAGAGGCGGCCATGGGGCCCGTCGGCTGGCTCACCCCAAGAGCCGCTGCTATAGTCGCGCGTCCATGAAGACCCTGGGTCGCCCCGTGCTTCTCGCCCTTGCGGCGCTCACCATCGCGCGCGTCCCCGAAGCCGCCGTCCCCACGCTCGGGACCGACGAGCTCAAACCCGGGCAGAAGGCGATCGTGAAAACCGTCTTCCAGGGCCAGCAGATCGAGGAGTTCGAGGCCGAGATTCTGGGGGTCCTCCGAGGCGGCCGGGTCGACGGCGATATCATTCTGGCTCGCGCGACCAGCGGCCGGGCGATCCAGAGCGGAGTCGCTCAGGGCATGAGCGGCTCGCCCACGTACGTCGACGGCAAGTTGATCGGCGCCCTTTCGCTGGGCTGGTCCTTCAGCCGCGATCCGGTGTTCGGCATCACGCCGATCCACGAGATGCTCGAGGTCCTGGACCTCCCGACCCATCCGGTACCGGCCGGCAGCGTGGGACCGAGCGGCGCGGATCCACTGAGCCCCGGGGAAGAGATTCGCTTCGGGCAGTTCCACTGGGACGAGCCCTCGACCCCACCGGCGATCGGAACTTCGGCCGCGGGCCGGGCCGCGCTGGACTGGCGGGTGGCACCGCTGCCGCTCCCGCTGGCTTGCACCGGGCTCCATCCGGCGGCCACCGACCTGGTCCACCGGCTGTTCGAGCCGCTCGGGCTGGCGGTGCTGCCGGGTGGAAAGACAGGGCGCCCGGAAACACCGGCGTCTCTCGAGCCGGGAGCGGCGGTGGCCGTGGAACTCATGCGGGGAGATCTCCAGCTCGCCGCCATCGGGACCTTGACCTACCGTGACGGGGATCGCCTGCTGATCTTCGGACATCCCCTGTTCCAGTCAGGCGAGGTGCGCCTGCCACTGGCCACGGCCAGCATCACCACCGTGGTGGCCAGCCAGCTCAGCTCGTTCAAGGTCGGCTCGTCGGGCCTGCCGGTCGGCGTGCTCACCCAGGACCGCCGCGCCGCCATGGCCGGCCGCCTCGGCCAGGCGCCGCGACTCCTGCCGCTCGGCGTTCGGGTGACCACGGCGGGCCGAGCCCAGCAGTCGTTCCACTTCGAGAGCGTCGAGGACCGGGCGATCCTGCCTCGGCTCGTCGCGCTGGCGGCGGTGAACAGCCTGCTCGAGTCCGGCGGCGTGGGTCCCAACCAGACGCTGCGCTGGACGATTCGCCTCCACCGGCGTGGCGCTCTGACGCTCGGGCTGTCGGACGTGACGGTGGGCGATACGCCGACGGCCGAACTGGGGGCCGTTTTGGGGGCACCGATCCGCTTTCTCGCCAACAACCCGTTTTCCGTGCTCTCCCTGGACAGCATCGAGGTCGAGGTCCGTGCCGAGCCCGGCCGCGAGCTGTGGACGCTCCGCTCCGCCCGGGTCCTGGACGCTGCGGTTCGACCGGGCTCGAAGGTCCGCCTCGCCTGCGACCTCGAGCGCTGGCGCGGCGGGCGGGAAACCGTGATGGTCGAGCTCAACGTGCCGCGCGAGGCGCCGGACGGTCGCTACCTGCTGTGGATCGGCGGTGGTGCCGAGCTTTCCCGATTCGAAGCCACCCGGCTTCCCGGCCGCTACCGCCCGACATCGCTCGACGAGGCGTGGCGCAGGCTGGCAAGCTACCGCGCCTCCGATCGACTCTATGCAGCGTTCGTGGCCCAGGCGCCGGAGGTCACCCGCGAGGGCCTCGACTATCCGGAGCTTCCGACCTCGGCGCTGGTGCTGCTGGCCGGCAGCCAAGCGGCGGGGGACGAATCGCAGCGCGGCGACCGCGCGATCCTCGACGAAATCCGCCGGCCGGTCGGCGGCCAGCTGCGCGGGGAGCTGCAGCTGGAAGTGGACGTCGACTCCCAGGCGCCGTGAACCCGAACGGAGGGCACGTGAGACGTCAGCTGGTCTGGCTCGGGATCGCGTCGGTGGGCCTTCTGCCGCCTCCCGCAACGGCGACCGAGACCCAACTCTGGGTGACGGACGCCCCCCTGGACTACGCCAAGGCCGAGGCGCACGGCGTCGTGGTGGGACCGGATGGGGTGCTGGCCCTCGGCCCCCAGGCGATCTCGACTCCCGCCGAGAGCCTGGACGTGATCTGGTCGATCGCGATCCTCAAGGACGGATCGGTGGCGCTCGGCGGGGACGGCGGACGAATCGACCGCTGGACCGAGTCCAACGGCGTGAGACCCTGGATCCGGCTGCCGGTCGGCCAGGTGCTCTCCCTCGCCGCGGACGGCGACGGCGTGGTGGCGGGGACCGGGCCCGACGGCCTGGTGTATCGCCTCGGCGGGCAGGGCGACACCGTGCTGGTGTGCCGCACCGGGGAACGGTACGTGTGGGGGCTTGCTCCCGCGGGAGCACAGGCCTGGTACGCGGCCACCGGGACTCGCGGCCGGCTGCTGCGGCTCGAGGGTGGCCGCGCACGGCTGCTGCTCGACAGCGATGAGAGCAACCTCGTGTCCCTGGTGCCCGACGGCCGCGGCGGAGCCTTCGCGGGCGGAGACTCCAAGGGGCGCATCTTTCACGTGCGGACCGATGGTTCCCTGACCACCGCGTACGACGCCGGCGAGGACGAGGTGCGAGCATTAGCGATGGGCCCCGACGGGGCGCTCTATGCGGCCGCGCTTGGCGCCGGCGCGGTCACCATGGGCGACGGCGATCGGGATCGGGATCGGGATCGGGACCGGGACCGGGATGGGGAGAGGCCGCAGCCGGCTCGGAGCGCCGTCACCGGTGGACGGGCAACGCTCTACCGAATCGTGCCCGACAGTTCCGCGACCCCGCTCTGGACCTCGCCCCAGCCGTTCGTTTTCGCCTTGTTGGCCTACCGGGGCGCGCTCGGAAACGGGGTGGTGGCGGCGACCGGGAACCGTGCGGGACTCTTCCTGGTCGCAGGCGTGGGCCCGGCCGCACAGTGGCTGTCCGCCCCGCAGGGGCAGATCACCGCGTTGGCGGCCGACGCACGCGGGCGGGTATTCGCTGCCACCTCCAACCCCGGCGCTCTGTGGCGACTGGGCCCCGGTCGCGCCGAGCGCGGCGAGCTGCTGTCGGCCCCGCTCGACGCGCGGCGCTTTGCGCGCTTCGGCAGCATGCGATGGCACGGGTCGAGCGGGGGCGGGACCGTCCGCCTCATGACGCGCAGCGGCAACACCGACTCGCCCGACACGACGTGGAGCGCGTGGAGTGCCGGCGCGGAAGGAGACCGGCGGGTGATCTCGCCACCGGCGCGCTATCTCCAGTGGAAGATCTCGCTGTCGGGTGGAGACCCGCGGATCGAAGCGGTGGAAGTGGCCTGGCGCGAGCAAAATCTCCCGCCGCGCCTCGACGAGCTGATCGTGGCCCCACAGGGAATTGGGTTCCGAGAAGGCGAGCTCCAGCCGCGAACCGAGCCGGTCACCCAGACCCTGTCGGGCGGCCAGAAGGTGGAGTACTCGGCTTCGTTGTCGACCCAACAGGCATTGCGCGAGCTGCCTTCCTGGGCGAGGGGGCTGCGAACGCTGCAGTGGAAGGCGAGCGATCCCAACGGCGATCCGCTCCGGTACCGGGTCGACGTCCGGGGCGAGCCTGCAGACGGCTGGATCCAGCTCGGCGAGAACCTGGACGCGACCTTTTTCACCTGGGACACCAAGGCTCTGCCGGACGGACGGTACCGGGTCCGGATCCGCGCGACCGACGCACCGGGCAATCCGGTCGGCGAGGAGCTGACCTCGGAGATGCTGAGCGAGCCGTTCACCATCGACAACACCTCACCGGCCGTCGTCGAGCTCGAAGCCCGTGGGGAAACCGGTGCGGCCGTGATCTCGGGGCGGGCCGAAGACGGCCAAAGCTTGCTGACCCGGCTCGAGGTCTCGTTGGACGACGGGGACTGGCGCACGCTCTCTCCCGAGTCGGGTCTCGCCGACGAGCGGGTGCTGTCGTTCCGTACCCGTCTGCCGGAACTCGAGCCCGGCTCCCACACCGTCGCAGTCCGGGCAGTGGACCTGGCCGGCAACGCGGCGACCCGCGCCGTTCGGGTCACGGTCACCAAAGCGCGCTGACCCGGCACCGTGCGACACCCAAGCCCCGCTCCGGCGTCGATCGTGAGCGAGGCCGAGGTGGAGGATCCGCGTCACGGACTGCGGCTGGCAGCCCTCGGCACCGGCTTGGTCCTGACCGCGGTGCTGGCGGCCCGACTGCCCTCGTGGCGGTCCGAGCTCGGCACCTTCCAGGCTCTGTTCGTCGTCGCCTTCGCGTTCTACGCCTTGGCGGTCAAGGTTGCCGCCCGCCTCGAGCCTACTCGGGTCGGCATCCTCACCGTGCTCTTGGTCGCCGTGGCGACCCGAGTGGCCCTGCTGCCGGTGTCGCCGACCTTGTCCGACGACCTCTATCGTTACGTCTGGGAAGGTCGGGTCGTCACCCACGGCGGCAACCCCTACCGCTCGGGCCCGCTGGCTCCGGCACTCGAGCGGCTGCGGGACCGCGAGCTGTTTCCACGCGTCAACCACCCGGAGCTCGCCTCCGTCTATCCGCCGCTCGCGATGGCGGGCTTCGCCCTCGTGGCGCGGGTCTCGCCGACGGTGTGGGCGATGAAGCTATGGGTGATCCTGCACGACTTGGCGCTGGTGGCGTGCGTGCTGGCGTGGGCGCGGCCCGGCCGGACGAGCCTGGGCGCTGCGCTCGCGTACGCCTGGAATCCCTTGGTGCTGGTCGAATACGCCGGGACCGGACACAACGATCCGACCGCGATGCTGTGGCTGGTGCTCGCTCTGATTTGGGCCGAGCGAAGTCCGATCGCATCCGCGATGGCCCTCGCCGTCGGCGTGCTCGTCAAGCTCGCGCCGCTGGCGGCGCTGCCGTTCCTGCTCAGGCGGTGGCCGTGGCGCGCGCGCCTGACGTCCCTGCTGATGCTGGGCGTTGGGCTCGGCGGGTATTGGCTCGCGACCCGAGGTCCGGACTCGGGGCTCTCGGCGTACTGGCGCACCTGGCTCAACAACGAGCTGGCGTTCCATTACTTGGCTGCCTGGACCGGCCGGCCCGACATCGCCCGTCTGCTGGCGCTCGGCGTGGCCACGGCCGTGGCGGTAATGGCCTGGACCGCCGCATGGGACGCGACGCGCGCGGCGCGGGCGCTGCTGCGCACCGGCGTCTTGGTCTCGCCCGTCGCTCACCCCTGGTATTTCGGCTGGGTCCTGGTTCTGGAGCCGCTCACCGGAGGCGTTCGGGCGAGCTTCGCGCCGTGGGCCTTGCTTTCGGCAACCTGCATCCTATCCTACGGTCTCTTCGCGCCGCCGCGGGAGGGGGGTGCGTACCATCTGCCACTTGCCTGGCGGTGGCTCGAGTACGGGGCCCCGTTGGCCCTGGCGGCGGGAATCGCGCGGTTCGCGAGGGCGTCGCAGCGCACGGGCGACGGCGTGTCGGCCCGACGTGAGGATGGCTGAATGTTTCGAGGATGGCTGGGACAGGTCGAGCGGGAAACCTCCGGCGAGCGGGCCCTCGACTCCATACGCGAGCTTTCGCGCTTCCATCGCGTCCAGGCCAGCCCGGGCTACGATCGGGCCGCGGAGTGGTTGGCGGGCCGGCTCGAGGCGGCGGGACTCCCGGTCGAACTCGAGCGGGTGCCGGGCGACGGCCGCACCCGACTCCTCGGCCAACTGATGCCCGAGGGGTGGGAGGCGAGCCGAGCCACGGCCACGCTGGTCGATGGGACGCGGCGCGAACGGCTGTGCGACTACGGCGTCGAGAAGCTCTCGCTGGTGCTGCGCAGCGCGTCCGCGCGGGGGCGGTTCCCAGTGGTGGCGCTACCCGGTGGCGGCGAGGACGCCGACTACCGGAGAGCCGACGTTCGCGGAGCGGTGGTGCTCGTCACCGGACCGGTTCAACGCGTCCACCAGTTGGCGGTGATCGAACGCGGCGCCGTCGGCCTGTTCACCGATGGTCGCCGGCTCCTGCCCCCGGTGCGCGACCGCTTCGACGATCCCGACGCACTTGCGTACACCTCGTTCTGGTGGGCACCGGGGGAGCCCCGCGGTTGGGGTTTCGTGGTCTCGCCGCGCGCCGGTGAGCGACTGCGCGAGCGGCTGAACGGAGGCCGCCGGCTCGAACTGGAGATCGAGATCGACAGTCGCTTCTTTTCGACCGAGATCCCTCTGCTCTCCACGCGCCTCGCCGGCGAAGCGCCGGGGGAGGTGCTGATCGTCTCGCACCTGTGCCACCCGCAGCCTTCGGCCAACGATAACGCTTCCGGCGTCGCCGCCAACCTGGAAACCGCGCGGGTGCTCCAGGCGCTGCGGGGGAACGACGGGTTGGGTCGGCATGGGCGGAGCGTGCGATTCCTGTGGGTCCCGGAGCTGACCGGCACCTACGCGTACTTGGCCCGCCACCGCGATCGGGTCGGCGGCACCGTCGCGGCCCTCAACCTCGACATGGTGGGACAGGACCAGGAGCGCTGCGGCAGTACGTTCCTGCTCGAGCACCCACCATGCTTCGCGGCGTCGTTCGCCGAGGAGCTGTTGCTGCGCATCCGCAGCGAAGCGGTCGACTGGGTACCGTCCTATGCCGGCCCGGGCCACTACTCGATGACCCGGATGGCCGAGGTACCCTATTCCGGCGGGAGCGACCACATGGTGCTCGCCGATCCCGCGATCGGCGTGCCGTGCCCCATGCTCATCCAGTGGCCCGATCGCTATTACCATTCGTCGCACGACACGCCGGACAAGGCCGACCCGCGATCGCTCGCCCTGGCGGTCCGATGTGCCGCCACCTACGCGGCGTTCCTGGCCGCCGCCGGCCCACCGGAGCACCGCTGGCTGCTCGCGGCGGTGCGGCGTGGTTCGCAGCGCCGGATGCTGGCGTCGCTCGACGTTCCCGAACCAGCCTGGGCACTGGCGCGCGAGCAGGTCCGCGGGGACACCGCGCTCGCCAGCTTGGCCCGACTTGGCCTCGATCCGGCGGAGCTGGCGGAGGCCCGCGGTGCCCTCCAAGCGTTCGCGCGCGCCGAGTGCGGTGCCGAGATCCCGCCTGCGAGCCCCACCCAGGTGTCCTCCCAACGGGCGGCGCGCCCGCGCCGGCGACTGTCGGCTCCCATTCACTACCAGCGACATCTGATCGAGGGGTTCGCGACCCTGCCACGCGACGAGCGCGAGGGCTGGCGGCGCCGCGAGGAGAGTATGCCGGACGGTCTCCGGTTGGCGGACTTGGCGTGGTACGCGTGCGACGGTCGGCGCGACCTCGGGGAGATCATCCGGCAGGTTTGGGTTGAGACCGGGCGGGAGGAGCCCGACTATCTGCTGGAATTTTTCCGCTTCACGGCGCGGCTCGGGCTCTCCGACTGGGCGGAAAGCGAGGGCGACCCATGCAGTCGAGACGTACCGCGTACGGCTACGCGCTGAGGCTCGACCCGGGAGAGGAGATCATCGCCTCGCTCCGGGCGTTCGCTGCCGCCCACGGGATCGGGGCCGGTCTGATCACCGCGCTCGGAGCGGTTGGGGAGACCGAGCTCGGATTCTTCGACCGGGCCAGCCGCCGGTATTGGACCCGGACTTTCACCGGCGAACACGAGATTGGAAGCCTGACCGGAAACTTCAGCGAGCTCGACGGCCAACCCCATCCGCACTGTCACATCGTGATCGCGGGACCGGACTTCGTGGCTCACACCGGCCACTTGTTTCGCGGCACCGTGACCTTGACCTGCGAGGTGCAGGTGGTGACGGACGCCGCGACCCTGCGACGGACACGCCGCGACGACCTCGGAATCTCCACCTGGGACCTCGGCGTCCCGTAGCGGCGCGATTCCGATCGGCGACGGTCACGCCGAAGGAATCGAGTCTACTTGCCGGTCGCTGCCGACGCCGCAGGCTTCTGGTACTTGCTGAGCGGCTGCAGGGTGGCCCGCACGAGCAGCGCTTTCTTGCCCGGGTTCGGCCCGCCCGGTCCCCGGGGCGTGCTCGGGTCGGCCCCCAAAGCCACGATCTTGTCCACCGCATCCATCCCGGAGATGACCTGGCCGAATACCGTGTACCCACCGGCGTCGAGTCCCGGCTGATCGGCGACGTCGATGAAGAACTGGCTGCCGCTCGAGGCCTTGGACGGGTTGGCATCGTC
>DASXTP010000098.1:0-3952 GCA_036505355.1 Candidatus Eiseniibacteriota bacterium
GCTCGTCGTCTCCCAAGAACTCGCAGACCTTGGACAACAAGTCGTGCGCCTCCGCCATCCCCGGGCTGATCGCCAGCGCGCGCTCGGCGTCGTCGCGGGCCGGCTCGGGTCGTACGAGCTGGTAGTGCGCCAGGCCCCGAAGATGGAACAGCAGGGCCGGGTCGGCCGAGCGCTCCGCGCCCTTCAGGGATTGGAGCGCCCGCTCGGCCTGCCCTTCCTCGAGCGCCACGGCGGCGTCCAGGACCAGCAGGTCGGGGTGTCGAGGACGCCGCTTCAGCAGCTCGTCGGTGTCGTTGCGCGCTCGGTCGATCTCGCCCCGCTGGATCAGGTCCCAGGTCCGATCGACGGCTTCCCACTCGTCCTCGCCGAGTACGTCGTAGCTCATGGTGGCGCAGCCTAGCGCGGCCACGCCCCGGTAGCCAGCCGACGCTTGCCCTGCAAGCAATCGGCTCATTAGAGTGGGCGGCGTGCCAGGACCTCACCCGGGGAGCGAGGGGCCATGACCCAGAAGCAGTCGTTGAAAAGACTCAAGCTCAGGCATTGGCGGACGCTGAGCGATCTCCTCCGGCGCGCCTACCAGGACGGTCACGAGGCGGGACTGGTGCGGGCGCACGGACAGCGGCGGCGGGGCCGCACCATCCGCGCCGATGCGACGGTCGACGGTCTGGTGCGTCAGATCGAACGACACTTCGGACTCGATCGATATGGCTTCGAGGTGCGTATCGTCCACGCCGGATCGGGGCGACGCGTGCCGGCCGGAGATCTGCTGGCGAAGTACCGGATCGAGGCGTGAAGGACGGAGTTTCGGCTCCGATGCGCCGGAACTTCAGCGGTTTGCAAAGCCGCGGGGGAGACGGGCCCCCGTTGGCACTGTGGCTTGACGGGTCCGGGTGCCGATCATAGAATCCGGGGGCTTTGCCTCGCCCAGGGCTTCGCGACCGGGCGAGTGCCCCGACACCGGAGATCCGCGCGAATGAAATCGTTGGCCTCCCGAGTTCTTACCAGCGTGATGCTGGCGCTCCTCGTTTGGCTGCTGTCGGTCGCCGCAGGCGGTGCCCGTGAGATCAAGCAGCCCGACAAGCTCGTCATCCTCTCCACCACCGACGTGAAGGGGAAGACGAGCCCCTGTGGGTGACACACCCCCAAGGGGGGTCTGGCCCGGCGGGCCAGCTTTGCCGACAGCATCAAGGCGAGCTACGGCCAGGTGGTGCTGGTCGATAACGGAGGCTTCTTCCCCGAGCTCGATTCCCAGCAGGACATCGCGTGGTTCCTGATGGACGCAATGAAGGTCCTGGGCACCCAAGGGGTGGGCGTGAGCGAGCGCGAGCTGCGTTGGGGCATCGCCTACCTCAAGTACCAGGCCCAGCGCACGCGGCTGCCGGTGCTGTGCGCCAACCTGCTCGACGCCAAGACTCGCCGCCCGGCGCTGCAGCCTTGGGTGATCCAGAGGGCGGGTTCGGTGAAGGTCGGGATCCTGGGGCTCATCAGCGACAAGGTCGATCTCGGGCCGTCGCGTGACTCGCTCAGGGCCGAAGAGCCATCGGCGGCCGCCCGCCGGGCCGTCGACGAGCTGCGCAAGAAGGGTGCGACCGTCGTGGTCCTGTTGTCCCAGCTCGGCAAGGTGGAAAGCGAGGATCTGGTCGCCGCCGTGCCCGGCATCGACGCCGTGATCTGCGGTCACAACGCCCCACTGATCCAAACCGGGCGCATGATCAAGAACACCGTGACCTCCTACGGCGGTGAGCAGGGCCAGTACGTCAGCCGCACGCTGTTGACGATCGACGCGCGGCGCCGGGCGACGACCGGGGAGAACGAGTGCTTCATGCTCGGACCCGAGGTGGGCGAACGACCCGAGGTTGCGAAGCTGGTCAAGGACTTCGAGGACGCGCTGAACGAGAAGCTGCGGAAGGCAGAAAAGGAGCGCGCCGCCGCGGCAGCCGCGAACGTGGAAGCGGACCACTTCCTGGGTGCCGAGCTTTGCGCCCGCTGCCACGCCGCCGAGGCCGGGCAGTGGAAGACAACGTCGCACTCCGTCGCCTGGCAGACGCTGGTCGAGGTCAAGAAGGACGCCACACCGGATTGCATTCCCTGCCACGTGGTGGGCTACAAGCAGGCCGGCGGCTTCCAGAGCAGTGCCGACGCGACCCGGCTGGGCAACGTCCAGTGCGAGAACTGCCATGGAATGGGCACCCAGCACGAAGCCTTCGCTACCGCCCCGCGTCGGGTGACCGAGCAGACCTGCACCACCTGTCATCATGGCGAAAACGATCCCGAGTTCGACTGGGCGAAGAAGCTCCCGATGATCGCCCACGACAACCTGTCGGGTGCCACGCTCGGCAAGAAGAAGGTGCGCGTGCCCGCCCTGATGAAGACCGGCATGAAGACGGGCTCGAACTGAAGGCTCCGGGCAGCCCCGCTCCGGGCCTCGGCGACGGGTCGCCGCCTCACCCCCGCTCTTGGTGGACGCGCGCCTTGACCCGAGGCGCGAGGGCTCCTAGTCTCGCGCCCGGCCGATCGCACGCGGTCCACCGGCATCGATCCCGTCCGCTCCGGAGGCGCGCCGCCCGCGATCTACGTTCGGTCTGAGCCGAACGGTCCGCACCGGAGGCACGAGCCGATGTCGCGCATCCTCGACGGCGTCGAGTACCACGAGTCGATCCTCGACACCGTGGGGAACACGCCCCTCGTCCGCCTGCGCGCCGTGGCGCGCGACTGTCCGGCCCCGGTCCTCGGCAAGATCGAGTTCTTCAATCCCGGCGGCAGCGTCAAGGATCGCATCGGCATGGCGATGATCGAGGCGGCGGAGCGCGAGGGGAAGCTCGGGCCCGGGGGGACGATCGTCGAATGCACCTCGGGCAATACCGGCATGGGGCTCGCGATGGTCGCGGCCGTCAAGGGCTACCACGCGGTGCTCTGCATGCCCGACAAGGTCTCGAGCGAAAAAGTCAGCTTGCTCAAGGCCTTCGGCGCCGAGGTGGTGCTGAGCCCGACGGCCGTCCATCCCGAATCGCCCGACTCCTACTACTCGGTGGCCAAGCGCATTGCCGGCGAGCGGCCGGGAGCCTACCTCGCCGACCAGTATCACAACCCTGCCAACCCTCGTGCCCACTACGAGACCACCGGACCCGAGATCTGGAACCAGACCGCGGGCAAGGTCACGCACTTCGTGGCCGGCATGGGCACCGGCGGCACGATCTCCGGGGCCGGCCGCTTCCTCAAGGAGCGCAATCCCGAGGTGCGCGTGATCGGAGCCGATCCGGTGGGATCGATCCTCAAGGCCTATCACGAGACCGGCCAGATGACCGAGGCCCACACCTACAAGATCGAGGGCGTCGGAGAAGACTTCATCCCCGGCACCACCGATTTTTCGGTGATCGACGAGGTGCTGGCGTGCAGCGACCGCAACGGCCTCACCATGACCCGGCGGCTGGCCCGCGAGGACGCCCTGTTCGTAGGCGGCTCCGGCGGCATGGCGGCGTGGGTCGCGCTCCAGGTCGCGCGTCGCCTGAGCCCCGATCACCTGGTGGTGGTGCTGCTGCCCGACACCGGAGAGCGTTACCTGTCCAAGGTCCACAGCGACGCCTGGATGCGGGACAATCACCTGCTCGATCCCTCGGCGATTCGCGTGGGCGACCTCGTCGGCAACAAGGGTCGCGCCCTGCCCACCCTACTTTCGGTCGAGGTGGGGCAGCCGCTCAAGCGTGCCCTGGCTCTGGTTGAGCAGCACGACATTACGCAGGTCCCGGTGTTTAAGGGCCGCGAGCCGGTCGGCACGCTCTACGACAGCGAGATCCTGAAAACCGTGATCGCGGACCCCAGCGCGATCGAGCGGCCGGTCGAACAGTGGATGGACGAGCCGCTCCCCGTGGTGCGGAGCGACGATTCGATCGAGCGCGTCACCCAGCTGCTGGTGGCCAGAAACCCCGCGGTGCTGGTGCGCGACAACGGATCG
>DASXTP010000099.1:0-24217 GCA_036505355.1 Candidatus Eiseniibacteriota bacterium
CACGCCCCCGTACCGCAGGTCGACGTCGGGGTAGTGGTCCTCGAGGCCGGCCAGCTGGCTGATCGCGTGCACCAGCCGGGCGCCGGCCGCAAACGACCCGGTGCGGAAGTACGTGCACGCTCCTTCGCCCACCACACGCCAGTCCTCGACGCCGTCGGCCTCGTGGAACTGCCGCATCGTGATCCGCTCGGTCATGCCGTTCAACGTAACACGGTGGGCAGACACGGCTACCCCGGGCGCCGGCAACGAGCCGGTCGTCGAGCGCCACGAGACCCCGACCGGCTCGAGGCTCAGCGCGCAGGGTGGGGCCAAATCTCGTCGAAACCGAGTCCGGCACACCACGCTGGTCGAGGACGCCCCGAGTGCCGAATACTTCACGGTGAAGGACGGCAAGATCGTCCACAGCTTGCTGATCTTCGACCGGACCCCGTTCGATGCCGCCAGGCGTCGAGCAACGTGAGCGGTCCCCGAGCCGGCATGGCGTGAACACGCACAGCCTGCTGGCTCCATCGCACCTTGGAGCCCGCCGCCGACCACCGCTCTTCCGCTGGACAGATTAGCTGCCAGGCGAATCGTTGCGGCCGGGAGCGCGCCTCGGCGACGATCATTCTCGCCGGGCGGCGAGCGCGTCCAAAGGGGATGAGCGTGCCCGCCGGCAACCTCCGCCCAGCCCTACACGACGGGAGGCTATTGTGCGTCGGATCTTGTATGCCATTGTGGCCGCCATGTGGGTGGCCTGTGTGGTTGCACCGCGGACATCGTTGGCGGCAGAGGCGCCCGACCACCATCCCAACCCGAATCCAGCGCTGTTCGCGCAGGACGCGCGCCCCTATGGTATGAGCATGGCGACCTGGGGCGAGAGAGCGTCGCAGTGGATCTACGGTGAACCGTATGATCGCAGCCCGCTGTTCGATCAGACCGGCGCCAACTGCGGTGTCGATCAGCAGGGACCGGTCTGGTACATCGCTCGAATCGCCGGACCACTTGTGTTCAGCGGCACACGGCATTGCACCATTCCGCACCAGAAGGCGCTCTTTCTGTACATCGGGGCCGTCGTCGATGACTACCCGTGCCCCGATCTCAACTTTCATCCCGCACCGGGTCAGTCGCTCTACGACTTCTTGAGCGCCGACGCCAAGGCCATCATGGATACCGTCAATGAACTGGACGTCTCGCTCGACGGCCAGCCCCTCAATGACGTATTCAGCTATCGCTACCACTCGGACGATCTGTTCTCGATCACGGGCGACCTGAGCCTACGGCTGGTCATGGATCCCTGCATCACCGGTCAGCCACAGCCGGCGATCGTGGACGGCTTCTTCATGATGTTCAGGCCGCTCGACCGGGGCGAGCACGTCATCCGGGTGCACGGGACCGCTACGGGTGGCGACGACAAGACGTTCACCTATTACTTGACGATTGCGTGAGTGACGACGATGCGGCCGGTCATCCGCGGGTGCAGCGTGCAGGCGTACTCGTAGGTGCCGGGCTGGTCGAAGGTGTGGCTGAAGGTTCCCGAGGTCTGGGGCTTGCCGGAGGACCAGCCGTCGCCCTTGACATTGTGCGGCACGTCGCCATCTCGGAAGATCCAGGTGACCCTGGTGCCGGCGGGGACCTGGATCGCCGCTGGCGAGAACCTCGTCTGCCTGGCGACGACCTGGGTCACTCCCTTGGCGGGCGGGCCGCTGGTCGTGTCGTGCTGCCCGCCGCCATCGTCGGCGCAGCCGACAAGCAGCGCGGCGGCGAGCAGCAGCGCGGGCAGGAGCCGGTCCAGCCGTGGGCCGATCGTGGCCAGCAGCACCGGCAGCAGCGTGAGGGTCACCAGCGTGGAGACCAGCGGGATGAGCATGCTGCCAAAGCCGACGCTGCGCAGGAACGGGACCGGCACGACGGCCAGGACGGCCAGGCCCAGGATCGAGAAGAGCGCCACGACCAGCGGCATGAACGCCAGCGCCGAGCCGAACACGAACGCGAGCACCACCAGCCCGCCCAGCCCGCCGACCAGCGTCTCGGCGAGCACGCCACTCTCCCGGCTGGCGACGGCCTGGGTCGACAGCTCGTCCAGCCCGGTCACCCGCACGGTCGTGCCGGGCGGCAGGGCGCGGCGGAGCGTGTCCGCGATCGCGGGGGCGAGGGTGGGGTCGGGCCCCTGCTGGGCTCGGTAGGGCGGGAACACCACCGCGAAGGTCGTGCGCCCGCCGGCGGTGACCAGCCCGCGGTCGCCGGTGGAGGCGCAGGACAGCACCCGCAGCCGGGCGCGCGGATCGGCGGCGAGCCGGTCGAACGCCTGGCCCAGCGCCACGCGAACCCGGGGGCTGTCCACGGTGGTGCCCACCGGCAGCGTCACGACCGGCACCAGCGGGTTGGCCGGCCCGCCGTTCCCGTACGTCCTGAGGATCGCGATGTTGCCCTCATAGCCGGGCTGCCCTGGAAACGAGAAATCCCGGGCAAGCCGGTCGGGCACCCGCGACGACGCCGCGCCGCCGACGACCAGGACGGCCAGCCAGAACAGCACGACCGCGACCTTGTGGCGCAGCACGAACCTCGACAGCCTGAGCATTTGCGGAGCGTCTCCTCCCGGGCGGCGTGGTCACCCGTCCAGGACGCTACGGAGCGCCATCCGCAGCCGTCATCCGACCAGGGATGACAGTTGCTACGCCGGCTGGTGGAGGCCGCCTACCCCGACGGGTGCACGCGGTCCGGCGGTCACAGCCAACCGGGGCGGACCAGCCCGGTCTCGTAGGCGAGCACGACGAGCTGGGCGCGGTCGTGTGCCGCGAGCTTGCCCATGGTGCGGCTCACGTGGGTCTTGACGGTCGCCGGGCCCATGAACAGCCGCACGGCGATGTCGTCGTTGGCCAGGCCCTCACCCACCAGCGCCAGCACCTCCCGCTCGCGGTCGGTGAGCACCGTCACCCGGCTTGCGGCCGCTGGCTCGCGGGCGGGCCGCGCGGCCCGCTCGGCCATCACCGCCAGACCGTGCCCCTGGGAGCGCGTCCCGGCCACGCTGGCCCGTGGCCGCCCGGCTCCCGGCCCGTCGTCGTCGACCTCGATCTCGACCGCTTCCGGCCGGTAGCGCAGACGGATCGTCGCGCTGGTCGCCTGCGCGTGCCGCAGGACGTTGGTCAGCGACTCCTGCACGATCCGGTAGGCGGTCAGGTCGATGGCGTGCGGCAGCGGCCGCGCCGCGCCCGCCACCGTCAGCTGGACTCGCACCCCGGCGCTGGTGGCCATTCCCACGAGCTCATCGAGCTGGCCCAGGCCGGGCAGCGGGCCGCGCGGCGCGGCCCCCTCGCGCAGCATCGTGACGGTGCCTTTCAGCTCGGCCATCGCCTCCCGGCTCGCGACCCGGATCGCCCGGACAGCCTGCCTGGCCCGTTCCGGGCATGCCGCGCAGCCGTCGAGCGCCTCGTCGGCCACCCCGGCCTGGATCGCGATCACCGCGATCGTATGCGCGGTGACATCGTGCAGGTCCCGTGCCAGCCGCACCCTAGGCCACCCTCGCCCCGCTGTCATCCATCCGCTGGGGTACAGGCATCAACCCAAGGGGGTAGCCAACCCGAGCCGGCAGTGGGATTCCTGGGCGTCAGGACCAGCAGATCAAGCAAGGTCAGGTGCCTACGGATCGGAATTACGTAGGGCTCCCCGAAGCGATGTCCAGAGCGGCAGCGCTGGCCACCACGATGCTTGTGGCGAGCGGTGTGCGCTGGTACAGCACGCGACGCCCGGAACGCCACGACGTCACCAGCCCACTGCGCCGCAGGACCGAGAGGTGCGCACTGACCGCCGGCGTGCTCTGGCCGAGCTCGCGCGCCAAGTCGGTCGTCGACTTCGGCAGGGCGACGCTGATGAGGATGGCGGCGCGGCTGCGGCCGAGGAGCGCACCCAAGGCGTCCTCACCGGTCGATTCTTCGGCAGCGGCCGTCGGCCACAGCTCGCCGATTCCTCGGGGACCGTAGGTGATGCTCGGCGAGCCGGCCGTGCCCGGGTCGACCATGATGTGCGGCCAGGCAAAGACACACGGCACGAGCAACAGCCCGACGCCGCACAGATCGTGTTCGGTGCTGTGCCGCTCGCTGACGATCTGGATCGCGTGCTCGGCCAGCTCGAGCTCCGGATGCAGGTCCGAGAGCAGCGCTTCGATGCCGCCTCTGGCGAGGCGGGCCGCCCGGTAGGCAATATCGGCATCGAGGACGGCACGAATCTGTCGCCAGTGCGGCTCGATGGCGACTGCCCAGTATTGCCACAGGACCTCAGCGAGGTGCCTCGCGCCGCTGACGCCATCGGCGACCAGCTGCTCTGCGGCCGGTGGCAGGACGCCACGCCAGACGACCTCGAGATCCGTGCGCAAGCGATCCGCTGGGCAGTCGGCGACCAGCTTCAGCTGCTGCTCAATGGTCGTCGCGGGGTCGGTCGCACCGCCGAGGAGGAAACTGGCGACGTGCGGACGCGGCGCGGGGACGATGGCCCGCAGCAAGGCCATGTCGACGCGACGCAGGCCGTCACGCGCCATGTCGAACCAAGCGCGATGCAGGCGGTGGATGCGCCCCGAGTTGACCATGTACAGGCTCTCGGCCACCTCGGCGAGCGGCGAATAGGCAAATCGCATGCGCTCGAGGTCGGTCGCGCTCATCCGCAGGCGGATCATCGCGTCATCCTTGTCAGCTCGCCTGCAGCGGCCAGACGCACGCGTGCACACACAGCCATTCGCCGCCGCGCCGCTCGTAGGTGTCGATGTATCGGTTGCTCTTGCCGGGACGACTCTGCGTCCGCGCGGACGCGACCGCCGTGTCGCCATCCACGTGGATCGCCAGCTGGTCGATGACGAGCGTCGGCGCCGGGTTCTCCCGGAGATCCTTGATGTAGCGCTCCATCTCCCACACCTCGCCGGTGGCTCCATCGAGGTACGCGAAGGACGGCGAGAGGATCGGTTGCAGCATCTCCCACGAGCCCTGGCGACATGCCTCGATGAACCGCAGGTTACGATCGCCGAGAGCCTCCACGTCGTCCACCACAGCCTCCATGTTGATGTTGGGCCTGCGCGTGCCCGCACTCCGGAACAGCCTCGGGCGCGCCCCTGGATTCCTTCGCACATGCTCGCATTCCGCACGGACGGGCCTCAATGATTCGATCCTGGTGGAATACGTGGCCAAGGCTGCTGCGCGTTCACGCAAGTGGAGCGCGGCTTCACCGCGCTGCCGGTGTGGACGCCAGCGGTAGAAGGCGCCGCGTCAGGCGCTGGCGGCCTGCTCGCTGACGCGCCGGCGGACGTCCTCCATGTCCACCGCCCTGGCCTTGGCGATCAGGTCCTCAAGCGCCGGCTCGGGCAGCGCGCCCGGCTGCGCGTAGAGCACGACCCTGTCCCGGATGACCATCAACGTGGGGATCGACATGATCCCGAACGCGGCGGCCAGCTCCTGCTGCGCCTCGGTGTCCACCTTGCCGAAGACGATGTCACTGTGCCGCTGCGCGGCGCGCTCGAACACCGGCGCGAACCACCGGCACGGCCCGCACCAGGCGGCCCAAAAGTCGACAAGCACCATGTCGCTGCCGGTTGTAACCTCGTCGAAGTTGTCGTTGGTCAGCTCGACTGTCGCCATGACGACCACCTTTTCCAGTCCAAGAGATACCCCCTGGGCATGGGAACAGCCCCGAGCGACACTCCATTCCGCACCCTCCACTGCCGCCGATGGAACCAGACGGCGTCCGGCTGCCTGTTTGAGGTGTGAAGCGGCGAGCGGGTGGGAGGACGGGTGCGGGACAGCGAGGGCTTCGACGAGCTCTACCTGGCGTGCTACCAGCGGCTGGTCGGGCAGGTCGCCGCGGTCGTTGGGGACCTGGGGGACGCCGAGGACGCCGTGCAGGAGGCATTTGTGCGGGCCTCCCGGCACTGGTCACGGATCCGCGCCTATGACCTGCCGCTGGCCTGGGTCCGCCGGGTGGCATTCCGCGAGGCGCTGAGCGGCCTTCGCCGTCGTCGCCGCCGGCTCGCCCTGCTGGTGCGGCTCGGCCCGCCGCCGGCCGTGCCGGAGCTGTCGGCCGACGGCGTGGACATGCACCGCGCCATGGCCCGGCTGCCGCTGCGCCAGCGTCAGGTGCTGGTGCTGTTCTACGTGGCCGAGCTGCCGGTCGAAGAGATCGCCGCCCAGCTGCGCGTCCCGGCCGGCACCGTCAAGAGCCGGCTCGCCCGCGGCCGGGCCGCGCTGGCCGGGATGCTCGACGGTCGCGACCCCGCTCAGGCAAAGGAGACCCACCATGGCTGATCAGGACCTGCAAGCCAGGCTCACCGCCTACGCCGAGGCATTTGCAGCTTCGACCCACGGGCCGGACCCGGCCGCCGTGCGCCGGCGAGGCCGCCGGCGCGCCCACCGCCGCGTCGCCGTGGCGGCGGTGGCCGTGGTCGCCATCGCAACCATCTCGGCTGGGCTTGTCTCCTGGCTGCCGACCCGGCCGGGCGGGGACGGCGCGGTGCCGGCGTTCCGGCCGGCGGGGCGGGAGCCTGGCGAGCCGCGCACCTTCCTCGGGATCGGCCGCAACGGCCGTGTCGCCGTGGTCCAGACCGCCACCGGCCGGCCGCTGCGCTACCTGACCCCCCCGCTGGTGCGCATACCGGTCCTGGACGCCGCCCATGGCATCGTCTACTACGCCGACAACGCCGACGCTTGTGGCAACGCCTACCACCAGGTCGACGTGGCGACCGGGAAGGTGCGGCCGTTTCTGCCCGGCGAGCGGTTCGTCGAGGCGCTGGCCATCAGCCCCGACCGGACCCGGATCGCCTTCGCGCGGGCGGTCGCCCAGGAAAGCGGGAGCGGCGATGCTGTCAGTGTCGACTGCCACGACGGCGAGCTGGTCGTCGTCGACCTGCGCACCAACACCCGACGGGTCTGGACCGTCCCGAACAGCTCCCTCACCGACCTGGACTGGAGCCCCGACGGCACCCAGCTCGCCTACGGGCTGCAGACCAGAGACGTCGGCGCCAACACCGCCCGGGCCTACCTGCTCGACCTGACCACCGCCAACGGGCCTCGGCTGGCCGGGCGCCTGCTGGCAGCCCCCGGCCAGGACTGCCAGCTGCTGCCGCCACGGTTCCAGCCGGGTAGCGACCGGGTGATGGTCGGCTCGACCTGCCAGCGCAACCACGACCAGCTGCTGGCATACGACCGGCACAGTGGCAGGCTGGCCGGCCGGACCACGCTGGCCAGCGGCCAAACCGGCGGAATCCTGCAGAGCATCACCTTCGACGCCTCAGGCACCCACCTGCTGTTCACCCTTGCCCGCCGGCACGGCAAGGCCGAGGCATGGGTCCTGCGCGGCGACCGCGCCGTGATCGTCTCACCCGATTGCGACATGGCCGACTGGTAGCCCGCACTCTGGCGGCGGCACCCGCCTGGCCCCGTGACACCGGCGACTGGGACAATCGTTGGCTCCGTCCGTCGTAGAGAGGACTCCGATGTTCCGCAGGATCACCACCGTCGTCGCGGTCGCCGTCCTGGCGGCGCTCTCGACGGTGTCGCCGGCACGAGCCGACCACAATACGGCACACACCATCGAGCAGCTGACGGCGCACTACCAGGACCCCGCGCTGGAGCCGCAGAACAAGCCCTTCGCCCTGCTCTACCTCCGCACCACCGAAGCAATGCGGGACGCCAACAATGAGGGCGAGTTCTCCGACCCGGAGTTCTGGGACCAGGTGGTCATCCCCACCTTCGCGAACTACTACCTCGACGCCTACCAGACCTGGAAGCGTGGCGACGAGAACGATGTCGGCCCCGCGTGGCGCATCGCGTTCCGCACCGAGCCTGAGCGGCTCAACTGCACGCAGATGCTCTACCTCGGCATCAACGCCCACGTGAACAACGACCTGGCGTTCATGATCGAGCAGGTCGGTCCACGCTACCTGTACCCCGACCACAAGCACGTGGACGACGTGCTCGCGTTCCGCGCCTACCCGGCCGCCTACCCCGAGATCCAGCGGGACCTGTGCCCCGGCCTGTTCTCGGAGACGGTCCCACCAACCGCCGACCTGGACATCTTCGCGTGGAGGCAGCTCGCGTGGGACAACGCGCACCGGCTCCTGAGCGCGCCCACCCCGCAGGCGCGTGAGGTGATCGCGGATGAGATCAGGCAGCACGCGCAGGACAAGGCCCGCGAGATCGTCCGCTGGTACCGGTAGCTGAGCCTTTCATACCTCCAGCCCGGTCTTGCTCCTGATCGTGGCCAGGGTGTTGTGGATGGCGCGCCCACCTGCGCGGCCGGCATTGGGTGCCGAGGCGACGATGGCGGTACCGGCTGGCCCGATGACCTTCAGATGCCCGCCCGCCGTGCGCTCCACCTGCCCACCTGCTCGCTGCACGGCAGCGACGATCTCCTTTGCCTCCTTGGAGCGCCAGCGCTTCGGGGTCGCCTGCTTCTTCAGCGCCATGCCAGGTGATCCTCAGCCTCTCGGGACACTTCACGATCCCATCGTGGACAGCGCACTCCCCGCTCGCAAGCCCCACGGGCGCTGTTGCATCTGCGATGAGCGCCCGGGCGGCGCTGGCGGGAGACCGCTACGCCAGCTCCAGGTACCGGCGGACCTCCCACTCGGAGACCTGCTGCCGGTACTTCTCGACCTCGAACCGCTTCATGACCAGGTAGTGCTCGATGAAGTCCTCTCCGAGCAGCTCCCGAGCGAGCGTGCTCCTTTCGAGGGCCTCGAGTGCGTCCTCCATCGTCACCGGGAGCTGCTCGAACCGCTCGGGGACCGCATACGCGTCCCCGGCGAAGGCCTCCGCCGGCTCGATCTTCTCCTCCACTCCGTAGAGCCCTCCGGCGAGGCAGGCCGCCATCACGATGTACGGGTTGGAATCGGCCCCGGGCATCCGGTGCTCCACCCGGGCCGTCGCCGGGGTCTCCATGAGCGTGCGGAGGCCGGTGGACCGGTTGTCGAAGCCCCAGCTCACGCTGCTCGCCGCCCAGGAGTACGGGGCGTTCCGCTTATAGGAGTTCGGGGTCGGCCAGAACAATGCGCCGAGCTCCCGCATGGTCGCGAGCAGGCCGCCGACATAGTGGCGCGCGATGGCCGAAGCGCCGTGGCTGGCGGCACTGCCGAAGAACACGTTGCGGCTCCCGTCCAGCTCCCAGAGTGACTGGTGGACGTGGCAGGACGAGCCCGCCCAGTCGCGCCGGGGCTTGGCCATGAACGAGGCGAGCATTTCATGGCGCGCAACGATCTCGCGCACGCAGTGCTTGTAGAAGAAGCCGTCGTCGGCGGCTCTCATCGCCTCGGAGTACCGGATGTTCAGTTCGAACTGCCCCGGCCCGCTCTCCGGGTTACAGGCCTCGATCCAGACGCCGGCTGCGGCCATGTTCCCCCTGATGTCGGCGATGACGCCCTCATCCAGGCTGCCGCCGTACACGCCGTAGGTGTAGGGGCGGACCCTGATCGGGTCGAGCTGGTACCCGGACTCCTGGAGCGACCGGAGATCTCCACGGAAGATGTAGAACTCGTACTCGAGCCCGAACTTGGCCTCGAACCCGGCCGACCGGGCTCGATCGACGACCCGACGGAGCACGGTTCGAGGAGCGATCGGCGCCTCCTCCCCGGACGCGAGGTGAAAGTCCCCGGTCAGCCCGACGGTGCCGTCGTGCCACGGGAAGTACCGGGCCGTGGCGAGATCGGGTTTGAGGAAGACGTCGCCGAACCCCAGCTCCTTCCGCGGGAAATAGGAGGGGAACTCGGCCCCGCCCGGCGGCTCGACCAGTTCCTGGCCCTCGTCGGTGTCTTCGGAATGGGTGATGACGAAGAGCACGTCGCTGAAGGGAACGCCATGGTCGGAGGCGCGCACCAGGTCCTCGACCGGTAGACGCTTGCCTCGCCAGATCCCGTGGGTGTCGGCCGCCCCCACGATCGCTGTGTGCACGCCGTGGTCCTCACACCATTTCGCGAACCCATCCGGGTCAGCCGGGACCGTGACCGCACGCATGGCTCTCATTCGGCCTCCCCCCTACCCTCGTGTCCCTCGAAGTCGGGCTGGAAGTTGAAGATGAACGGGTAGCCTCTCGGGACCACCTCGACGTCGAGCTGCGTGGCGCACCCGGGGCAGTAGAACTCCCGCAGGACCGTCCAGGATGGATCGGCCCTGCGCGGGCCCCGGTACACCAGACCATCTGACGCGTCTCGCTCGTGGACGAGCGCGGACTCCTTCCAGTTGCGCCGGTAGTCGCCGAACTCGTGACCGCACTCGCAGCGGACGGTCCGAGAGCCCTCCGGCCGCTGGACCACGTAAAGGTGCTCCTGCAGGCAGAGCAGGATCCGGTCGGTCCAGCCGAGCCGCTGCTGTTCCACGGCCAGCACCGTCTGGAAGCGACTTGCGTCCTTTTCGTGGCGCTGCAGCCCCCCGATCTCGTCGCTGGAGAGCCGACCCCGAAGGAGGTCGGCGATCAGCTCCCTCGGGTACTCCGGCATCACGCCATCTCCTGGGCCAACTGGTCGGGATCGGGCATCCGCCATTCCTCAGGCAGATCCCAGAACTCCCGGAAGGCGCTCTGGAACACCTCGGACGCCCCGAGCACGGCGTGGTACATGCGGGCCACGGGCGGCGGGAAGTCCCCGCACAGCACTCGCTCCCGCTCGCGGGCCTTGTATTGCTGGGCTGGGATCCCCATCCGCATGCGTTCCTCCCGCCGCGCGGCGCGCAGCCGTTCGGTCTCTTGGCGGTCGACCTCCAGCGTGTCGGGATCGACGGCGATGCAGTAGACGTTGCGAGCGGTCCACGGGGTGGTCACCTTGTTCTCGAGGTCCCGGCGGACAAGCTCTGGGTCGCGCTCGATCGGGTCCCCGAATCCGCCGCCGTCCCCGGTCATCGCCGTGAACAGGTCGCCGGGCCGAGCGGGCGTGCCCACTCGGTTGTGGCCGTGGACCAGCTCCCACGTGGCCGCCACCTGTCGGACGAAGTCCGGGGTCTCCGGATCCTCGCCCTCACCCGCGGGGATCGGCCTGCGCTCCTCGATCAACTGGCGGATGTTCGTCCGGCTCCCCACCCACATGTAGACCGCGCCAGCGGGATACCCGCCCATGAGCCCGGGCGCGGAGAAGATGGGAGCGGCGCCGAACCCGCCGACGTCGATCTCGTCGGTGCCCCAGACCTGGTAGAGCGACAAGACCCCGTTCCCTCCGCGGTACTTGCCGAAGCCGCCGCCGTCGATGTGGATCTCCCGACCGAGGTAGACGGGCGGCAGCACCTGCTCCCAGATCTCGGCGTCGCCCATCTCGCCCTCTGGGTTGAACTCGACCCCGGCCGTGTCCAGCCCGTCCGCCACCGCGCTGGCGAACAGCCCCGCCGCGGCGAACTCGAAGTTGTGGGCGCCAAACGGCCGCCCGTACTGGTCGACGCCGCCGGCGGTGTAGGCGCAGGACAGCGCGCTGGTGGCGTGGACCTCCTCCCGGTACCCCTGGGCGTAGTAGGCTCGGCTGAGCGCCTGCCCCGAGGCGAGGCCCGCTCCGTAGGTGATCCCCCACAAGGCGGTGGGATAGAAGATGGAGGGCGGGTTCCCAGCGCTTCCCTCCGGGACCTTCAAGTCCACCACCATCAGTACGCCCTCGTTGTGCTTGAGGTCGTAGAACAGGTGCTGGATGAGCACGTTCATCACGAGGCCCTCGATCGTGGGGAGGGTCCCCTGGAACGGATGGCGGCCGGCTGGCGACATCCCCTGGTAGTCCAGGACCAGCCGCCCCTCCGTGCTCACCGTCAGCTCGACCGGACCGTGCAGCAGCGTCTCCTGCCGCGGCATGACGCTGCCCCGCCACCCCACTTCCCGGTACCGGCCGGGGAACAGCACGGTTCGCACCCGACGCTTCGCCGCCCGGCGGGTGTCCTCGATGTACTCCCGACAGGCCTTGCCGAAGTTGTCCGCGCCGAACGGCTCGATCAGGCCCTTGATCTCCTGGCGGATCATCTGGGTCCCGGTGATCTTGGCCCGGTTGTCGGTGAGCCAGAAGATCGGACTGCGGATCCCGCGCTCGACCAGGATCTCCAAGTCTCGCTTGATCCGGTCGTTCTCGGCGATCTTGACGCATGGCAGGAACAGACCCTCATCAAAACGGGACCGTGCGAAGGGGATGAACCCGCCGGGCTCCGAACCCCCGGTCTCCGGGGTGTGGGTCAGCCCGCCCGCCCACGCCACGAGCTCCCCCTCCCAGTAGATCGGCGTCACGATCATTTGGTCCGGGCAGTGCGCTCCCCCGATGTAGGGGTCGTTGTTGAAGTAGTAGTCCCCCTCGTTGAAGCCGGGGTCATCCTGGTAGTCGTTCTCGATCATCCACTTGATCATCCGGCTCATCGTGTGAATGTGGATGAGGAGCCCACGGGACAGGGCCACCGCGTCGCCCTCCGGCGTGTACAGGCCGAAGATGATCTCCCCCAGCTCGCGGCTCATGGGTGACGCGGACACCAGCCGCGCCACCTCGTGGGCGCTGGTCACCGACTGCAGGATCCTGGAGTACAGCAGCTCGAACGCGATCGGGTCCCCTTCCTTGAGATCGAGCCGCTCCTCGTACACGCCGAGCTCCGCCACCCGGCGGTCCCGCTCGTGCAGCCGATCCTTCAGCGATCCTGGGCTCACCGCTCCTCCTCCAGCCAGATGGTCCGGTACCCATCGAGACGGATCCGCCGGGCCGGCGGCACCACCAGCGTGGTCGTGGGGTCCTCGACGAGGATCGGCCCCGACAGCTCGTTGCCCGGACGCAGGCGGCTCATCTCGTAGACGGCCGTCTCCTGCCAGCCCCCCTCGAACCACGCCGGCCTGAGCCTTTTGGCAGCGTCCTCTGGCGGCGCGGACAGCCCTGGGGCCTCGAACCGCAGCTTCGGCCGGATCTTCTCGGTGTAGGCCGCCAGGCCGACCTCGAGGATCTCGTAGCCGGCCTGGGGATACTTCGCGGCGACGGCGAAGACCCGGGTGTACAGCTGCTCGAAGGCCTCGATCAGGCGGTCCCAGTCCGCCGGCGATCCGATCCGGTCGACCGGCGAGGTCACGATGAGGTCGTTGAGCTGGCGTCCGTACCGGATCATGGCGAGCGGACGGAACTGGATCCGGGCCCGATCGAAGCCCTCATGCTCCATCTGGCGGCTCCCCCGGACCCGCAGCTCCTCCCAGGCCTCCGAGATCCGCCTGCCCAGTGCGAGCTTCTCCTCGTCGGAGGCGCGGGGTGGCACGATGACGTTCACCGCCCGGGTGTAGTGGTGCTCGTAGTCGGCGGACGCGGCCCCGAAGGCGGAGAACACCGCCGAGAACGGGAAGACCATGGTTCCCGCCAACGACAGGCCCTTGGTGTAGTCGGCCACGTGCGACGGGCCCGCCCCGCCGAACGCCAGCAGGTGGTAGTCGGACAGGTCGAACCCCCGGGTCGCGATGAGCCCCGAGATAGCGTCACGCATCTTGGCGTCAGCGATGGTCCGAATACCCTCGGCGGCCTTCTCGATGCTCATGCCGAGCGGCTCGGCGATCCGCTCACGGATGGCACGCCGGGCGGATCCGGCATCGAGGACGATTCGCCCGCCGATGAAGTAGTCAGGGTCCAGGTAGCCGAGCACGAGATCGGCGTCGGTGACCGTCGGCTCGGTCCCTCCCCGTCCGTAGCACACGGGCCCCGGCTCGGATCCCGCCGACTGGGGTCCGATCTCCAGGCGACCGGTGAGCGGATCGATCCGCGCGATCGTGCCGCCGCCCGCGCCGATCGAGAGGATCTCGATCATGGGGACGCCCAGGAGCATGCGGGCCACCGCCGGCTCCCGGTTGACGTTGATGAACCCCTCCGAGACGAGCCCGACGTCGAAGCTGGTGCCTCCCACGTCGGTCGTGATGAGATTCTCGAACCCGTAGATCTCGCCGATGTACCGTCCCCCGATCACGCCGCCGGCCGGTCCGGACTGGATCGTCTCCACGGCCTTGACGTACACCGCGGGCGCGAGTCCTCCCGTGGACTGCATGATCTGGAGCTGCCCGCGGAACCCGCGCTCCTCCAGTCGGCCCTGCATGTCCTGGAAGGCCGCCCGGGCCAGGTCGCCGGTGTAGGCCTCCAGGATGGCCGTGTTGACTCGGGGCAGCTCCCGGATCATCGGCGACACGTCGACCGAGGTGACCACCTGGACCTGCCGCCCCCGCTCGCGGACCACGTCCCGGACGATCTCGGCCGCTCGCCGCTCGTGCGATGGATTGAGGAACGACCACAGCAGGCAGATGACGATGGCGTCCACCCTCGCCTCGACCAGCTCCTCCGCGGCGGCCCGGACGTCGTGTTCGTACAGCGGGATCACCTCGCGCCCGAGACTGTCGATCCGGCCGGTGACCCCGCGGATGAGGCGGCGGGGGACGATCGGGGAGTTGTGGCGGTGGGTCATGGGGTGCAGGCGCGCGGCCCGGTCCAGGTCCACCCAGGTCTGCTTGCCCCGCTCCATCAGGAGGATGCCCTCGAACCCGCTGGTGGTGATGAGGCCGGGCGTGCGCCCCGACCGGGTGAGGATGGCGTTGAGGACCACCGTGGAGCCGTAGCCGAGCACCTTGAGCGAGCGCAGGACCTCCTCGACCGTCATCCCCCAGCTCTCCGCCGCCGCGCCGATGGCGGCGAAGAAGCCCCTGGCCAGCTCCCCGGGCGTGGAAGGAGCTTTGCCCGTCACATACTCACCCTCGGCGTCGACGATGAACGCGTCGGTGAACGTCCCGCCCACGTCGATGTAGCAGAGCTCGGGCCGCCGACGTGACTCGATGCTCACGCGGGAACCTCCCTTGCCTCGTCCACAAACGACCGGAACAGGCCGTAGCTGGGGTCGTCCCGACCCAGGCACTCGGGATGCCATTGGACGCCCAGGCAGAACCGGGCCTCCGGCAGCTCCACGGCCTCGACCACGCCGTCCTCGGCCCAGCCCACCGGGCGCAGACCCCGCCCGATCCGGTCCACTCCCTGGTGGTGGATGCTGTTGACGGGGGCCTGCCCGCCGAGCAGGCTCCCCAGCCTGCTCTCCGGGTCGGTGCGCACGACGTGGGAGCCACGGTCCCAGCGCTCGACGTCCCGGTGGTTGACCCGGCCATCGAGCTCGCTCGGAAGGTCCTGGGTCAGCGAGCCCCCAAGGGACACGTTCAGCACCTGGATCCCCCGACAGATGGCAAGGATCGGGAGATCCCGATCGAGCGCCTCGCGCACCATCTCGATCTCGAAGCGATCCCGGTCGGGGTCGACCCCTTCGGTGCGTGGTCCCCGCTCCTGGCCGTAGATCGCGGGATCCACATCCCCTCCTCCGGTGAGCATCAGGCCGTCCAGCCGCCTCAGCACCTCTGGGCTCGGCTTGACGTGGACGGGGAGGATGACCGGTGCCGCCCCGAGACTGGCCACCATCTCGAGATAGAGCTCCGGGACCGTCTCGTGCGGCAGCTCTCCGAATCCGCTCCTGGCCCGCTTGGGAATCGAGGTCACGCCCACCACCGGGATCATCGGACCGCCCTCCCGCGGTATGACGGGTCCCGCCTCTCCAAGAACGCCCTGAGTCCCTCCAGGGCCTGGCCCTCGGTGAAGCACGACAAGATGGCCTCCACCTCGAGCCGCAGGGCGGGCTCCAGCCCCCCCTCCTCGCTCGATACCAGCAGCCGCTTGGACAGCGTCACGGCGAGCCGCTCCGCCTCCGCGACCTCCGCGCAGACTTCGACGGCCCGGCGCACCATCGCCTCCGGCGCCACCACCTCCTGGACCAGGCCGATCCGCAGGGCCAGCTCCGCATCGACGGTCGCTGCCGTCAGCAGGAGCCGGCGGCCCCAGCCCGCACCCACCAGGCGCGGAAGCAGCCAGCTGGCCCCGCTCGTGACCACCAGCCCGATCCGGGACTCGGGGAAGGAGAACGTGGCCTCGGTGGAAGCGATCCTGATATCGCACGCGCACGCCAGCTCGCACCCCGCGCCGACCGCCGGGCCGTTCACCGCGGCCACGACTGGCACCGGGCAGCCGCGGATCACCCTGGTGAGCTCCTGGATGCCCTCGACGAAACGCCGGAACTCCCCCGGCGACGATCGCGCCATGAACCCCACGTCGGCCCCGGCCATGAACGCGCGGCCCGCTCCGGTCAGCACGATCGCCCGGACCGAGGAGTCGTCACCGAGCTCCCGGACCGCTCGGGTGAGCTCCTCCAGCAGCTCGGCGTTCAAGGCGTTCAGCACGTCGGGGCGCTCGGCGGTGAGGATGGCGAGGGCTCCTTGTCTGTCCAGGCCGAGCACCGTGGAGCTACCCACGGGCCACCCCCAGGATCCGTCGTGCCTCGTCCGGCGTGGCGGGCCGGCGCCCGAGCTCCTCGGCGATCCTGCGCGCCCGCGCCACCAGCTGGGCATTGGACGTGGCGAGCTCACCGCGGCGGTAGTAGATGTTGTCCTCGAACCCCACGCGCATATGGCCCCCCAACGCCGCCGCCAGGGTGGTGAGGGGGAGCTGGTTGCGGCCGATGCCGGTCACGGTCCACTGACCCGGCCGCGGACGGTTGTGCAGCAGCGCCAGGAGATTCTCCGCGGAGGCGGAGATGCCGCCGCGCACTCCCATGACGAAGTTGTAGAGAGGGGGATCGTCGACCAGCCCCGCGTCCAGGAGCCGACCCACGGCGCCCAGCATGCCGATGTCGTAGATCTCGAGCTCAGCGCGGACACCGTCTTCGCGCATCCGGTTCGCCAGCGCCTCGATGAGCCGCGGGGAGTTGTCGAAGACGTCGTCGCCGAAGTTCATGCTCCCGCAGTTCAGGCTGGCCACCTCGGGGGCCGCGTCGAGGACGCGGATCCGCTCCCGCTGGCTCATGCCCACCTCGGCGCCCGTCGACATGCCGATGACGACGTCGGTCCGGTCCCGGGTCAGGCCCGCGATCCGCTTCAGGATCTCGGGATCGGTGGTAGGCCGGCCATCGTCGTTCCGGGCGTGGACGTGCACGGCGGAGGCGCCCTCTTCGGCCGACCTCACGATCTCTTGGGCGATCTCCTCCGGAGTGATGGGGAGATGCGGCGTCTGGGACCTGGTGACCTCCGCCCCGGTCGGCGCCACCGTGATGACCACTGGTTCGGTAGACCAGCTCACGCCTGGTACTCCTCTCCTGGTGCCTAGATGGCGGCCTCCGCCCCCAGGGCCGCCGAGACGTCCTGAGCCGTCCGCACGACTCGGCCGAAGTTGAAGTGAAACGCCCGCAGCGCGGCGTCGTGGGCGTCCTCGTCGTAGTCGGCGGTTCCCTCGTCAACGATCACGCAGGCGAACCCGCGGTCGGCGGCGTCGCGCGCCGTGGTCTCCACGCAGCAGTTGGTGGAGATCCCCGTGATGATGAGCGTCCGCACCCCGAGCTCTCTGAGGACCTGCTCGATCGGCGAGCTGTTGAACGCGCCGAAGGTCGTCTTGGCGATGACGGTCTCGTCGGGGAGCGGCTCGATCTCCTTACGGATGGCGAACGCCGGGTTTCCCGCCCAGAAGATGTCCAGCACCCCGCTCTCGTGCTCGAGCTGGCGGATCCACCGCCTGAGCCGGTCGGGGACATCGCGGAGGTCCCGGTACTTCGAGCCCAGCGTCAGGTATACCACCCGCAGGCCCCGTGACCGGAAAAACCCCAGGAGCCTGCGGATCGTCGGGATCACGACCTCTTCGTTTCGCTTGTTGAAGTAGTCCATGCAGCCAGGGTCCAGCTTGTCCAGGGCCAGGTTGAACCCGTGGTCGGGCGAGGCGTCGTGGTACTGCATGTCGATGATCAGCAGGGCCGTCTCCTGCGGGCGCATCGGGATGGGCTGGACGAAGGTCCTGCCATAGTCGAAGAACCGCTCACCTGCCATCGGCTTCCCCTCGTGAAGCCGCTGGCTCCAGCCCGGGCGGGCGCTCCCCCAGGTAGGTTCGGAACACCCTCCGGCTCTTGTGCTCGGTGCCGAGCCCCAGGCGGCCCATGGGGACGGCCCGGACCGAGCATCGGCACTGCAACCGGGCGCGGACCGTTTCCTCGACCCGCCGAGCCAGATCGGGAGCGGGGTCGTGGAACTCGACGACGAGCGGGATCGGCGGGATCGGCGTGGGGTCGTCGAGGAGGACCGCGAACGCCCCGTGTCCCACGGCGAGCTCGCTCAGCACGGCCTCAATCGCCTGCGGGAACACGTTGACGCCTCTCACGATGAACATCGAGTCCGCCCGCCCCAGCAATCTGAAGCGAGGGGTCGTCCGACCGCATGAGCACTCCCCGAGCATCCGGACCACGTCGCGGCTCCGGTACCGGACGAGCGGAGTGGCCTGGCGGCGAAGGTGGGTGTAGACGATCTCTCCTTCCGCGCCGGGCTCGGCCGGGACCGGTTCGCCGTTGCCGGGATCCACCAGCTCCCACCACAGGGCGTCGGGCGCGGTCATGTGGAAGCCGTCCCTGGCCTCGCACTGCCCCGCGAAGGTCGGCCAGACCTCCCCCAGGCCGTACGCGTCGCCGACCTCGGCCCCCCACATCGCCTCGAGGGACTGGCGGATCGAGGGGACGTCGCCTCCCGGCTCTCCTCCAACCACCACCAGCCGCAGGCCGAGCGTCCTCGGATCGACCCCCCGGCGTCGCGCCACCTCGGCGAGGTGCCTCGCATAGGACGGGGTGCAGAACATGGCCGAAGGACGAAGATCCCACCACAGATCCAGCACCCGCTGGCTCTGGCCGATCCCGATCGGCACCATGGTCGCGCCGATCCGCTCGATGGACAGGTGATCGGCCAAGCCGCCAACGTACAGGGCGTAGTTGAGGCAGTGGAGCAGCACGTCGTCCTCGCGCACCCCGGCGGCCCAGTAGGCGCGGGCCCCCACTTCGCAGGACAGCTCGAGGTCGGCGCGGGTGAACCCGATGGCGAGCGGCCGGCCGGTCGTCCCGCTGGTCACGTGGAGCCGAACGATGTCGGTGAGGCCCGCCGCCCGCAGCTCGCCGAAGGGGGGGTCCACCGCCTGGGCCTTCCGGAGCTCGTCCTTCGTCGTGAAGGGGAGCTCCGGAAGGTCCTCGGGACCGAGGTCGGGGCCGCTGCCGAGCTTGCGCCGGTAGAACACCGACGCCGCCCGGACGTAGCGGAGCTGCTCGACCAGGAGCCGGCGGGCCGTGCGCTGGGCCTCCTCCCGCTCGGCCAGCTCGACGGCGGAGAACGGGCGCTGGCTCATGCCCGGAACGATGTCGCTTCCCCGCCCGTCGGCTCGAGCTCTCCTCCCGCCATGAGGGACCCCACGCGAGCAATGGCGTCAGGCCGGGACCGCCGCAGATAGAAGAGCACGCCAACCCCGATGACGAGCCACCCGATCAGGTACAGGGGGAGCGTCCTGTACACCCCGGGCGGCAGCGGGCTGACCGTCCGGTACAGGGGGTAGGCCATGAGCGCGGCCGCGGCCAGCGGGATCACGACGTGTGTCAGCGGGTTCACAGTGGGGAACGCCCGCTTGTCCCGAAACGCGGTGAAGATCAGCCCGATGGCAGTCAGCCCGTAGAGGACCAGGAACGCGATCGAGATTAGGAACCCGAAGTAGAACCACACGTTGAACGCACCGACCGAGAAAGCCAGCGGGAACGCCAGCGCGACCGCGACCACCGTCATCAGCGCGATGGAGACGTGCGGGGTGTGATGCCTGTGGTGGGTCCTTCCGAACACGTGAGGCACCACGCCCTCTCGACCCAGCGCGTAGATGACCCGGATCCCGGCGTTGAACGCTGTCTGGGAGAACGCGAGGATGCTCGAGAGCGCCGCGAGGACCACAAAGGTCAGCCATACCTTGCCGCGCCCTTCTCCGAGCGTGAGCAGCGGCGCGGGGTCCTTGGAGAACTTGGCGAAGTCCCCGTAGCCGATCAGCAGCGCGTAGGCCGTCAGGATGTAGAAGGCCTGGGTGATGAATCCCGCCCAGACCATGCCGCGCCCGATGGTCCGCCGGGCGTCCCGGGCCTCTTCCGACATGGTGGAGGCTTCCTCGAACCCGACCGACGACAGCACGCCGAACGTCATGGCCAGCCCGATCGCGGCCCAGCCTCCTGGTGAGGACGAGGGAAGGAAGGGCTTGGACGTGAATGCGCTCACCCCGGCAGGGTGATCCCCCCAGACGTAGGCGGCGAAGACGAACGCTACGATCAACTCGAAGGCGAGCAGCACGAACGCGCTCCCGACGCTGGTGCGGATGCCGAAGTACGCCAGGACGCTGGTGTAGGCGATCGCCGCGAGGGAGAAGATCCACCACGCGATCTTCACTCCGAAGATCGTCTCGATGTACTGCTCGCCCCATCCCCCGAACACCGCGAAGCCTGCCGCGGCGAACACCAGGTAGGACCCGGCGAACAACCATCCGTAGACGAACCCGCCGTTGTTACCGAAGGAGCGGACCGCCCACGCGTAGAGTCCACCAGCGCTGGGGTAGTGCCTGGCGAACTGCGAGAAGCACAGACCCAGCAGGACAATGCCGACGAGACTGACCACGAACGCCAGCACCATGGCCGGGCCCGCGAAGCTCGCCATCGGGCCGAAGTTGAGGGCGACGACGGACATGGGCCCAGTGGCGGCGATGGCCACGATCAAGACATGACGAGGGGTGAGGACGTTTCGCCTGAGCTCACCTGCCCCCGCCACGCGCTCACCGGACGCCGCGACCTGCGGCGCGCCCGCCGCGCCGGTCCTCGATACCGGCGATCCGGCCCCTGATACGGGTGACGTCGAGTCTGTCATCTTAGGCACCTCCCGCCAGGACTCCACGTAGGAACAGGTCGGTGTAGATGTCCGCGACCCGCTCGAGGGAGAGTCGACCGTGCGGCCGATACCACACGGCAACCCCCGTGCACATGGCCATCAACGCGAAGACGGCCAGCTTTGCGTCGGGGACCCGGAACTGGCCCTGCTCCGCGCCGTCCCGGAGTACCTCGGCGAACAACCGCTCGTACCGATCCCGGGTCGCCACCACGGCGGCGTAGTTCGCCGGCGCCAGCGCCCGCAGTTCGGCGTCGACGACGAACGCCTCTTCCCTGCGCTTGGCATGGAACAGGATGTGGGCCCGGATGGCCGCTCGAAGCCGTCCCTCGGGATCCGCGGCCTTCGCGATCGCCCGCTCCACCGTCGCCATGAGGTCGCTCATGGTCCGCCGCATGATCTGCATCAGCAGATCCTGCTTGCTCGGGAAATAGTAGTAGAGCGAGGACATCTGCAGCCCTACTTCGCCTGCCACGGCCCGCAGGGACGTCCCGTGGTACCCGCGCTCGAAGATCAGCCGAACGGCAGCGTTGTAGATGCTCTGCTCGGTGATCCGAGCCGGCTCCCCCGTCGCGGCTGCTGACGCCGATTGCATCATCTGCCTATCGATCGTTCGATAGATACGGCCGCAACAGGTTAGGACCGGGAGCCGTCTTCGTCAACTCGTCAGCTCGTCAGCGACCGGTCGGCGCGAGCCGGCCATGGCGATCGAGGATCCCGAGGACCCGATCGATCGGGAGCTCGTGGAGAACGTGCCCCACCCGCCCGCGGGTGGTCGTCGCGGTGAAGAGTGCGTTGGCGACGGCCTCCTCCACGGTCTCGATCGCCCCGACGAACAGCGGATCGAAGACGCTGGGGAGGTGCCAGAACGCCCCGTCCAGCAGGGCCCGGACCTGGAGGGTCGAGTCCTCGGTCTGCCGCGGGACCACCTGGGCCGTGGAGAAGGCGATGAGCAGCTCGCCCGATCCGTTCGCACCTATCGACCCGCACCTGGCAAGTCCCAGCCCGCCCCGCGCCGCGAGGCGGCGGAGCTGGTGAGGGAGCATCGGTGCGTCGGTCGCAAGCACCACGATGCACGAGCCTTCCCCATGACCCGCGGGCAGGAGGTCGGAGATCTCCCGGCCCACCGGAACCCCCTGGACGAGCAGGTCTGGCCGTGCCCCGAAGTTGGTGCACACCAGGGCACCCACGGTGAAGCCTCCCTGCTCTGCCGGCAGCACGCGCGAGGCCGTTCCGATTCCTCCCTTGAAATCGAAGCACTGCATCCCCGTGCCCGCCCCGACGCAGCCCTCGGCGACCTGCCCGTCCCCCGCACGCTCCAGGGCCTCGAAGACGTGCTGGTCGGACAGCGGAAAGGACCTGGCATCGTTCAGGAAGGAGTCGTCGCACTCAGTGACCACGGGCATGAACACGTCGTCGGTTCCCTGGGAAGCGTCGTGGCCGGCGATCCAGCGGGCGGTGGCGTCGTAGGCACGTCCGATGGCGAGGCTGGAGGTGATCACGACCGGTGAGTGAAGGAGCCCCCACTCGTTGATCTGGTTGATGCCGATCAGCTCGCCGTACCCGTTCAGGACGGAGGTGCCGGCGTACACGCGGTCTCGCCAGGGCGCCCCTGCATGCGGCCAGATCACCGTCACGCCCGTGCGCACCGCCTTCGCCTCGGCCGTCTCCTCCCGGCTGACCGTGACCTGCCCCACCCGGACACCCGAGACATCGGTGATGGCGTTGCGCTCACCAGGGGGGAACCGGCCAAAGCTCAACCCGTAACGGCGCGCCCTCATCCGCTCCATGCTTCACCTCCGGGCTCGACTCCGGGCCGAAGATGCTACCGCGCGCCGTCGCAGCGTTGGGGGCCCAGCCATTGCCAGACCGGCGAGCACGACAGAGCCTATTGACAATACTATTGTCAATATGACAACTTGGTTGACAAGGAGGCCACATGCCCGACCAGGTCACTGAGCTGCTCGACGAGGTGCGGATGCTGTTCCACCTCGCCACCCAGGTCGCCGAAGACCTGCACGCCACCGAGCCGATCACGGTCAGCATGCGCGCGGTGCTGGAGCTGCTGCAGCGCACCGGACCGGCCACCGTCCCAGCCATCGCCCGCCGCCGCCACGTCACCCGCCAGCACATCCAGACCCAGGTCAACGCTCTGCTCGTCCAACGCCTGGTAGCGGCCGAGGACAACCCGGCGCACCGGCGCTCCCCACGTATCGCCCTCACCCCCGCCGGCGCCCGGATGATCCGGCGCATCACCGACCGTGAGCGGCGCTTCCTCGCCCGGCTCGACCCGCCCCTGGACCCACAAGAGCTCGCCCACGCCCGCCACACGCTTGCCACCCTGCGCACCGCGATCGGAGCAGTCCATGAGCAGCAGCGGTCTTCGCGGCAGGCTTCGTAGCCGCATCCTCGGCCAGTTCCGCCACCCCACCGGCGCCGTGGGCGCGCTCGCCGGTGTCGTGATGGCCCGCCGCGACAGCAACCAGCGGCGCAACGCCTGGACAGTCCAGCTGCTGGACCTCCAGCCAGGCGACCACGTCCTCGAGATCGGCTACGGGCCGGGCCTCGCCGTCCACCACATCGCCCAGCTCGCGCCCCACGGCCAGGTGGTCGGCATCGACCACTCCCAGGTGATGCTGCGCCAGGCGCGGCGCCGCAACCGCCGCGCCGTGGCGTCGGGCCGGGTGCGACTGCTGTCCGGCAGCGTGGCCGACCTGGCCGGCTGGCCAGCCACCTTCCACAAGGCGCTCGCCGTCAACGTGTTCGGGTTCTGGCCAGACCCGGTCGCGGTGCTGCGCCAGGTCGCCGGGGTGCTGCTGCCCGGGGCCAGGATCGCGCTGACCACGCAGCCCCGCGGCCGCGGCGTCACCAACCAGCACACCCACCAGGCCGGCGAACGCATGGCGGCGGCACTGCGGGAGGCGGGTTTCACCGACATCCAGGTGCACATCCTCCCGCTGGAACCCGTCGATGCGGCCTGCGCCGTGGGCGTATGGCCCCTCAGTGGTGGCGGGGCACTGTGGCAGTCTTTGGGAGCTCAACGCTAGTGTCCCGAGTTACTGATTCGCTTCATATTCGTAGCGGTGCACATCCTGGTCACGGGGCCAGGCACCTGGCCTGAGAACAACAACGCATCAACGACTCGGGACACTAGCTGGGCGGCCGGCCGTGCGGTGGGCGGATCGGCGGGCCGGCGACCGTGCGGTCGTGGCGGGGTCCCGACCACAGCGCTGGCACGGCGTCGGTGGCGAAGGCCAGCGTGTAGGCGTCGCGCTCGTAGTTGACCCGCCAGCCGACAAAATCCGGCCATGCCTCGGCGGGGTCACGCTCAATCGGGAAGCCCACCATACGCAGCCGGTCAACCGCGTCGAGGAATTCCTGGTAGCTCAGGCTGATCCCGGCGCCTGGGTCGGGGTCGACGTACACGTCGAAGCCCATCGCCCGCGCGATCTGGCGGAAGCAGATGAACCCGGCGCGCAGGCAGAGGCGAGCGGGTACCACCGGCGCGGAC